>JAGWWK010000001.1 GCA_018970425.1 Patescibacteria group bacterium
TGCCTATCGGCAGGGGAGGGTTAGTCCGTCCCGAAGTGATTGATACGTAGGCGACTATACCACATGCATGAAGTGGCGCCAACTACTGCCGACACCCGATACCCCCTGTGCAATACCTAGGTATTGCACAAGTAAGGTATTGCACAAGTATTGCACAGGAAGGGGGAGTGAGGGGTGTTTTTAGTTTTGAGGGCTGCCTGATTTATACAGTGCTATCTGGTATACTGGGACACATGGTTATACAGAAAATTGGCGCACACTGCTTTAAGTTCTCAGCTGGGCCGGTGACTGTGGCGGTAAATCCCCCCGACGCGAAATCGAAGCTCAAGGTCAATAAGTTTGGCTCGGACCTCGTGTTGGTTTCGATGCGACATCCTGACTGGGACGGTGCTGAAACGGCTAGTCACGGCGAGACGCGCCCATTCGTCATTACGGGTCCTGGTGCGTACGAGGTCGGCGACATTACGGTGAGCGGTTTTTCCACCACAACCTGCTACGCAGGAGAGGAGTGTGATGTGGGAAACACAGTGTATGTGTTTGATATGGATGGCATCCGGGTTTTGGTGCTAGGCGCGCTGTCGTCAACTAAGTTGCCGCAAGACCTGCGCGCGGAGCTCGACTCGATTGGCATCGTACTTGTTCCGGTAGGCGACGGCACACTTGACCCGAAAGCTGCGCATGAACTGATGGTCACACTTGAGCCAAAGATCATTATTCCGTATGGAGTCGGTGACGATGGTGAAGCGGCGCTCCAAGCGTTCTTGAAAGCAGAAGGTGAGATGCCAAGTCCTGAGGAGAAACTCACTGTCCGCGCGAAAGAAGTCGCCCAGCGCGATGGGGATGTAGTAGTATTGCGGTAATGCTCATCGAGCACATAGAAGCATTACGAAAGCAGCCGAAACATATCCGCCGCCAGGCGGCGCAGTTTTACACAATTCTTGTTGTCGCGGCCATAGCGGTGTTGTATCTGTTTGTTCAATATTTTGTGCCACTCCTACTTCCGGATGAGACAGAGCCCGCTATTCAGGCACCGTACGCGGAGGCGCAAGAATAGTCCGTTCGTGGTACACTGAACTGTCTATGGCACGTACCCCTGAGCCGCGCCCTCCTGAGGATGCCGATGCGCGCATTTCCGTTATATCTCAAACGATTACTGATGAAATGCGTCGGTCGTATCTCGACTACGCAATGTCAGTTATTACCTCACGCGCCCTCCCAGACGTGCGCGACGGCCTGAAGCCCGTACACCGTCGCATCTTGTACGCGATGCACGAGATGGGTTTGACCTCGACTGCTAAGTTCCGAAAATCCGCAACGGTGGTTGGTGATGTGCTCGGAAAGTACCATCCGCACGGCGACACCGCAGTGTATGACGCGATGGCCAAGCTCGCGCAGGACTTTACGACGCGTTACCCGCTCGTCCTCGGTCAGGGAAACTTTGGTTCAGTAGACGGCGACTCGCCGGCTGCCATGCGCTATACGGAGGCAAAGATGTCCCAGACCGCGGGTGAGATGCTCCGCGACTTAGAGAAAGAAACGGTTTCTTGGCGCCCGAACTATGACGCAACACGCCGCGAGCCCGAAGTGTTACCTGCCGCGGCACCCAACATCCTCCTCAACGGCACTCTCGGCATTGCGGTGGGTATGGCCACCAATGTTCCTCCGCACAACCTCAATGAGGTCGTGGATGCAACGGTGCACCTGATTGAAAACCCAGGAGCTACGACAGACGATCTGCTTGCCTTTGTGAAAGGGCCCGATTTTCCGACCGGAGCGATAGCATTTAATCAGGCGGACATCAAACACGCGTACACCTCGGGGCGCGGGCCTGTCACCGTTCGTGGTGAGGCAGAAATAACTGAAGATAAAAAAGGGAACACAATCATTGTTATTACCTCCATTCCGTACCGCGTTAATAAGTCTGATCTCATTGAGTCTATAGCGGATCATGTGCGCGAGAAGCGCCTTGAAGGCATTCGCGACATTCGCGACGAGTCTACTAAAGATGTGCGCGTTGTGATTGAACTTAAGAACAATGCCCAACCGCAGGCCGTTTTGAATTACTTGTACAAGCACACCCAGCTTGAAGAAGCATTCCACTACAACATGGTGATGCTTGTAGACGGTGTTCCTGAAACGCTCTCGCTCGCGGGCATCCTACAGAACTTCATTGACCACCGTGCTGTGGTGGTAAAGCGGCGTACCGAGTTTGACCTCCGCGTAGCAAAAGACCGCGAGCACATCCTCCTCGGGCTCTCAAAGGCGCTTGACCACATAGATGAAATTATCGCGCTCATCAAGAAGTCGAAAGATGTAGAAGACGCGCGTGCAGCTCTTATGAAGACCTTCAAGTTTTCCGAGCGGCAGGCCAACGCCATTCTTGATATGCGCCTTCAAAAGCTCTCGGGCCTTGAGCGCAAGAAGATAGAGGACGAGCTTAAGGAGGTGCAGGCGCTCATTGAAGAACTTGAGGACATTCTCTCCTCGCCGAAGAAGATTATGGCCGTCGTGAAGAAGGAGCTCGCCGCACTTAAAGACAAATTGGGCGATGAGCGACGCACGCGCATAGTAAAAGGCGGTGTGAAAAATATGAGCGAGGAAGACCTGGTGGCCGAGGGTCCGGCGATGCTTACGCTTACCTCGAGCGGCTATGTGAAGCGGACAAATCCATCTGAGTATCGCAAGCAGAATCGCGGCGGCGTGGGTGTGGTAGACCTCAATACTAAGGACGAAGATTTTGTCACCATATTCCTTGAGGGTTCAACTCACGACCACATCCTCTTCTTTACCGACAAGGGTAAGGTGTACCAGACGCGTATGTATGAAGTACCCGAGGGTAAACGTGCCACGAAAGGTAAGTCCATAATGAATGTCCTCCCGCTCTCAGCCGAGGAAAAAGTCACATCTATCGTGACCATGCCAAAAGATATGAAGTCTAAGGCCGAGGCAACAGCATTCATGCTCGTCACGGAGGGTGGTGTTGCAAAGAAGGTGAAAGCAGAGCAGTTTTCTGATGTGCGCCGTTCGGGAATCATCGCAATGTCACTTCAGGCTGACGACAATCTTATTGCCGCGCTTCCCGTTATGAAGGGCTCTACCGTACTCCTCACCACCTCACGCGGACAGGCAATCCGCTTTAAGGAGTCTGACATTCGCGAGATGGGTCGCACTGCGGGAGGTGTGCGCGCTATGAAGCTTGTGGCAAAGGACAGCATTGTTGGGGCAGATGTCGCGCATGACGACGCGGGAGAATTTCTGATCGTTACCAACCTCGGGTACGGCAAGCGTACCAAGGTCAAGGAGTACAAGATTCAAAAGCGCGGCGGCAGTGGCATCAAGACCGCAAATGTCACACCTAAAACCGGACCGGTGATTGCGGGCAGGATTGTTAATCCAGAGATGTCTGAGATTTTAGTCGCCTCACAGAAAGGGCAAGTCATCCGGACCGAGCTTGCGCAGGTGCCAAGTCTCTCACGCGTCACGCAAGGCGTTCGCATAATGAAGCTCTACGAGGGCGACAAGATAGCTGCGTTTACGGTATTTTAGATTGACTTTTCATTAAATTTTTGTACAATTACGCACATGGTTTCGGCGCGTTTTTTTCCGTGCGCTGAAGAATTTGGTAATACTTTCTAATAATTTTTCAAATCCGTGGCAACTCCGCAACGAGAAATACCGAGCGATGTCACGAAGGTCATGACTCCACTGATCTCGTACTTTGTGTACCGCGCCTTGTCGCAATGGGCTGCATCCGCAGACAGTCTGACCGTAGGATTCATGTCTGAATTTATGGAACCGGTGGTCGCGGGCAGCATTGGACGTGTGGTGGCGGGCATGGCGCAGGGGTCGGGTCCGTTAGGGAAAGTCGCATCGCTCGTTGTAGGCGCTGGGTATCTTGCATATCAAGAGTATGCAGATGTTCAACCGGATCACATTTTCGCGAACTACGCGCTCGGGGCAAGCTACATCTCCGGTGACCCTAGCTGGTTTGTTGAAAAGCCGTACTATGGCGCACTTGGTACGGCGGTCGCGCTCGGGCTCTGCGCCGGTGGATACTATGCTTCAACCGCGGCGCAGGTAGCAAGTAATCGCTTGTTTGCACAGATAGAACAAAGACACAGCAATACTCTGCTAAAATGAGTGCATGACGCTCGCGATGCCGCGCGACATGTTGAAATACGTGCGCATTGATCCAGGAATGCGCGCGGCGGACTTCGGTGCGGGGAGTGGAGCGTATACAGACCTTCTTATGGAGCGCGTGGGTACGCTCGGTCGCGTATACGCGCTCGACGCGCTACCGCAGGCAATAGATGCTCTCTATGAGCGGGCGCGCGCGCGTGGTGCGCGAGTTTTCACGCTCGTAACGCCGTTTGAGGACCCGCTACCTATGGCTGACAACACTATTGATCTCAGCGTCATTGCAAACACGCTGCATGGTGTTGACCCTGCGCGCCGCGAGCACTTTGTCTCGGAGGTGGGGCGCGTGCTCGCGCCACGCGGACAGGTACTTGTCGTTGACTGGGCAGGATCGTTTCGCAATATGGGCCCGGCACCCGCGCTCCTTGCGGCTCCTCTCGACATGGTCCGCATCTTTCGATCGCAAGGATTTACTACTTCATCAATGCTGCCCGCCGGCAGCCATCACTACGCGTTTGTAGCAACGCGCGCACCGCTATGAAAGGACTCAGCACATTTAGCGCCGTCGTTCTCGTTATATTTATTGCACTCGCACTCTTCGGAGTGTTTATCTTCGCGACATTTCAACAGTCTGCCCGAGATCGGATAGGTGAGGTGCAAGTTTGGGGCTCCATACCGCAGGACGCGTTTGACGCGGTTATCGGCTCTGTGCGCGACGCGCGGAGCGACTTTGCCGATGTGAGTTATGAAGAGGTGCCCGCAGACACTCTGATGCCGCGCCTTGTTGAAGCAATAGCGGCGGGGCGGGGGCCTGACCTCGTGCTATTTCCCTCATCGAGCGTACTCAAAGATGGCGATAAACTGAGTCCCATACCGTATGCGCAGTTTCCACGGCGAGACTTTCAAGACACATTTGTTGAAGCAGGCGAGGTGTTTCTCACCGGAGAGGGAATACTCGCAATTCCAATTTCTATAGATCCGCTTGTTATGTACTGGAACCGTTCACTGTACGCGAGTGCGGGTATCGCATCGCCACCACGCTTTTGGGATGACTTCACACGCATCGCACCCCGATTGAGTTCACGAACACAGAGCGGAACGCTCACAGCAAGCGCGGTCGCCTTCGGTACGTGGGAAAACGTCTCGCATGCAAAGGCAGTCTTTGTCACGATAGTGCGCTCGCTCGGGTCTCCGATAGTGACGCGTCGCGATGATGGGACGATCGACGCATCGCTCCGCTCAAATACAACTGCCGATCCAGCTGCGAGCGCGCTCAGGTTCGTGGCGGACTTTGCCGATCCTGTAAAGTCGGTATACTCATGGAACAGTGCCCAGAAGCAGAGCCGTGACGCGTTTCTTGCCGGCACCTTGGCAACCTATATAGCGCCCGCATCTGAACTTGCCTCCCTGCGACAGGGGAATCCGAATCTTAATTTCGATGTGGCAGCACTGCCCACGGCGCGCGGCGCGTTCGGTTTTGTGGGTGCGGAGGTGTTAGGTATTGGTATTCCGCGCGGCTCAAATAACACAGCTGGCGCGCTTCAGGCCGCGTTCCTTTTGTCAGCGTCAGCACAGCAAAAACTTCTTGCCGAAGAGTTGACACTGCCTTCGCCACGGCGCGACACTCCAATTACCGATCCCGCGCTCGCGTACACCGCCGTGTTTGAAGCGGCCGCCCTTCGCGGGTATGCATTCCTCGATCCAGATCCGCGCGCAACGGAAGCGCTCTTTAGCCGTATGGTTGAGAGCGTGGCAAGTGGACGCGCGACAGTATCGGAAGCCATATCGGCTGCGCATAACGACTTGCAGGCGCTCGTCAGGGTGCGATAATGACAAGCATGGTACACTCATCTCTTCGTACAGCTACTGCGTTTCTTCTAGCCACGGTTCCAACGCTCGCACTTGCCGCTCCGGCGACACTCACTAACCCGATCGGGACGAACAGTATCTCAGAACTTCTCGCAAATCTCCTCGGGCTTATTGCTATGATTGCGTTCCCGATCATCGTGCTTTTCATTGTGTACATCGGCTTTCTTTTTGTGACGTCGCGCGGAAATCCGGAAAAGCTCTCAAAAGCTCGTGAATACCTGTTGTATGCAGTCATTGGCGCGCTCCTCGTCTTAGGTGCTGAGGCACTGTCCCTGGCTATCCAGGCAACCGTCGAGCAACTCTAACGCATGGACCTCACCGACCTCATTGTGCTCGTTACTGAACTGATATGGATAACGATTCCGATTGCCTTTGCATTTGCGCTACTCGGATTTTTTTGGGGGATTGTTCAGCTCATGGGCGCGCTCGATAACGCAGACAAGCGCGCGGACGCGCGCCAGATGCTCCTCTGGTCCGTTATTGCGCTGTTCGTTATCGCATCTCTTGCCGGCATAATAGAGCTATTGGTTTCATCCGTTCCGGGCCTGTAACCACTATCCACATACGGCGTGCCCGAAAGGATACGCGCGTGTGTGGGTGGTACTATGACGGTATAGCAATTAGCAATAAACATATTTTGTTCATGTCCACGTTTGCAAAGATTTCACTGGCAGGCACGCTCCTCGTAGCGCCGGCGCTCGCGTTCGCAGCAACACTGACCGATATCGTTAACACAGTTGGTAACCTTATCTCGCTCGCGACACCGATCGTCCTTGCCCTCGCGCTCGTGTATTTCTTCTGGGGCCTCGCAAACTTCATTCTCTCATCAGGAGAGGCAGATAAGCGCAACGAGGCAATCGCAATCATGATCTATGGCGTTATCGCCCTCTTCGTCATGGTATCGGTTTGGGGAATCGTCAACGTGCTTCAGTCAACGTTCCAGGTACAGTCGAGTGGCGATATTCGCGCACCGAGCGTACAGGGAGTAGGTAGGTAATGTGGAGAAAAGGTCTTCAATTTTAGAGACCACATCACGAGCGAACGCGCTCGCCGAGCTCGGCGAGCGCGGTCGTCGTTCTAAGACCTTCGTTATAGTGGCACTTGTTACTGGCCTCTTTGCTATCCTCGCACTTGTCGCGGTGTTCGCGTTTGGCTCGCGAGGGCCCGCATCATCCGTTCCGATACCGACCGTAACTCGCTAAATACATATGGATAGACTTTCGCAATTCATAGGTAATGTTGTCGATCTGATTATTCAACCGCTCATCGTACTTCTGGTAGTCGCGGGAGTAGCGTTCTTTATCTGGAGCATTGCGCTCTACCTCTGGAACGCGAACGACGCGGAAAAGCGAAAGGAGGGCACGCAGGCCCTCCTCTGGGGTGTTGTTGGAATACTGATCATGGTTGCCGTGATCGGCATACTCCAGATAGTTACCGCCACATTTGGTGTCTCGCTACCGCGCTAACTCCGAGTGGGCAGGGGGAGACTTGAACTCCCACCCCTTGCGGGACCAGGTCCTAAGCCTGGCGCGTCTGCCATTTCGCCACCTGCCCTACAGATACACTGTCCCATGGTAGCTACCATTCGGCAAGGTTGCGCCAAATGAGTTTAAAAAGATATTGACTCATACATATAAACTGATATAATATTCTTATGTCTGAGCGTCATCCAGAAGGAGGCGGGTTTACTATGGTCTTGAGAGCAGCATTTTTCGTTTCAATATTTATAGCCGTCATTACTTACTCCTGCGTACCGGCAGACACGGTTTTGAACCGCGAATCGAATCCTACGTTTGATGCCAAGGTTCGATAGATATTTTTTATATACTACGTACCCCGGTGAGGCCGGATGTTTGCGACGGAGCTCGCGTTGTCTCGCGCTCCTTAGTGCGTAGGGGAGTCTGCGGCCGCTCTGGTGCCTTTTTCATCAGTTGCTGGCGTCCACCAGGGCGAGGTGCGTTTGCCAAACTCGCTTCTTGGAGCTTTTTTTTGCGCAGCTCGCGCTCTTCTTTTTGTGACAGGTATTTGCCGACCACTGCAGATATAGTCCACATGGGGAGCACATTCACAAGCGGTATCACTTCGCCAAATGTGGTGATGAGTATTCGGGCTGTATGCTTGCTCCGTGACATGCAGAGCCCGGCCACAAATGAGATGATCGGATTTAAAACTATGCCCACTATCAAAAGTGTAAGAATGCCTTGAACAATGTCGATGGTGAGTCCGATCGCTATCGAGTCGCTCGCTTGCGCCATACGCAAAGTATATCAGGATCGCGCTCCGCAGTTTCATAACATGGCTCAGTCTGGTATACTCGGGTCGTACCGCCCATAGCTCAGCTGGTAGAGCACTCGCCTCTTAAGCGATTGGTCCTTGGTTCGAATCCAAGTGGGCGGACTTGATCAAAAACCCCATCTGCTTGGGGTTTTTGTATACAAGTCCGAGGCGGAGCGCTGTTTTGCGTCTCGCAAAACCGCGAGCCGGGGTCGCGAAACCGACGAACGCAGGTGAGGAGGTATTTGTGACGACGCGTCCGAGGCGGAGGCAGGCCGAAGCAGAGTGTGGTAAAACTAACGTACGCCGGGATGATGGAATGGTAGACATAGGGGACTTAAAATCCCCAGGCTCTAATCGGCCGTGTGGGTTCGAGTCCCACTCCCGGCACTATGAACATTGAGGCCCGACCATGCGTCGGGTTGGTCATGTGCGCTGTCACTTACTGCCCACCTTTGACGCCGATTGACAGGCGAGTCGCGCCGTAAATCGCTAAGAGCGACATTCCGATGCCGAGCGGGAGCGTAAGCCACCACGCGCCACTCACAATAACTTCTCCAAACAAAACATAGAGCGCTGCAATCGGTGCGTGTACCGCACTATGGACTGCAATAAAGTACAGGTACGGAATACGCGTCAGCCCCGCCGCGTACGCGAAAAGGTCCATGAATCCTGCAAAGTATACACGGGCTCGAGCAAAGCGTCGTTTGTCCGATAGCTCGATGAGTACGGCATCAATTGTCGGCGCCTGCGATGCGGAGGTGAAAAAACGAAGAATGGAACGACCAAAGCGTCGGCTCAAGAAAAAGGCAATCGTCGAGCCAAGCGCGTCGCCGAGGAGTGTGAGCCCGAGGCCGGGGAAGAAGCCATACGCCGCGCCTGCGATAGGGTAGATGATGGTTCCGCCCAAGGGAGCAACTACGATGGTTGTGGCTTTCAAGATGACGACAAGGACTACGGCGTACCATCCAGCGCTCGCGACTGCCGCGCGTAACGCATCGATTCCAATGTACGTACTAACCGCGTAGGCAAGACCAAGCGCGGCACCCAGTAGAGCAAGACTTGTGAGAGCCTCTCGGAGCGAGGGTTTTTGTGATGTTTGCATTTGAGGCCTGAGAGGGACTCGAACCCTCGCATAGCGGTTTTGCAGACCGCCGTGTTACCTCTTCACCATCAGGCCGTCATTCAATACTACGCTATCTCTGAGTCTTTACCAACTTCGAGGCCGGCAATGTTTGGGTCTTGCATGAAGCGGTAGCGAGGAATGCCGTGCATCTTGAGGCGTGAGCGCACGAAGCGCTTGAAGTCATCGATGTTGCGATTTAAAAAGTCGAGCGCACCGTGCGCCTGCGACTCGGGAAAGATTGATATAAATATAGTTGCTTCAGAACCGCTGTCATCGAGTGCGGCTCGCGTGACCGTGATGAGGGATTGGCGGTTCGACTCGCGGTTTATGAACTCCGCGGCAGTGTGCTCGAGCGCGGAAAGTACTTTTGCTCTATCCATGGCGTTTGCCACCTGCCTCTAGTGAGTCGCCCGACACAATATCCGCGCGTGACTCTACCTGCATACCGCACTCCATGCCTTCAGATACTTGTGCTGCGTCCGATTTCTGCTGTTGGAGGTTAGTGACCTTACCAATTCCTACCTCTATGCCGCGGCGGTAGATAGTGACGGTATCACCGCGCTTTAAGACGCCGCTTTCAATGCGTCCGCCGACCACATGCTTTGTGCCAGCGACTGAAAAAGTTTTCAAAATCTTTGCGACTCCCGTTACGGCAAGGCCGGTTTCGTCCGGCACGTATTTTTTGGTCTCTTCCGCGAGCCATTCAGAGAGTTCATAAATAATGGGTTTTTGCGCAATACCAATGTGCTGGCGTTCCGCGAGGTCTTTTGCGGTAGCGTCAACCTTTGCATTGAAAGACACGATTGCGGCCGGCAGGAATCCGATAAGGAGTTTTACATCTGCTTCCGTAACGGGACCGGTTGAGCGCGCGACGATAAAGTGGTCTACCTTGTCATGAGCGACTTTAGAGAGTTCGTATTCAAGCGCTTCTAGAGAGCCTGCCGTATCGGCTTTAATGAGGAGACGCAGTACCGGCTTTTCGCCCGATACCGATCCCGCTTCAGAGCCGGTACGCTCGGTTTTTGATGCCGCGAGCGCTTCTGCTTCTTTTTTTGTTGCGACTGCCGTCACCACGGCACCGACATTCGGCTCGTCGGTAAATCCGGCAACGCGGGCTGGTTTGCCTGCGGTGAGTTCTGGTACGCGCTTTCCCTCAAAGTTTTCTATCGCACGTACGGTCGCAAACGCACTACCGGCGACCAAGAATGTTCCGGTTGTAAGTGTTCCTGACTTAATAATGAGCGTGCCTGAAATGCCGGCACGCGGGTCGCGGGACGACTCAATCACAATTGCGGAAAACGGCGCCTGTGTGTCAACGGTGATTCCCTGCACATCAGCAACGAGGGCTATCAGGTCGAGTAGCTCTCGAACTCCTGCGCCTGTCTTAGATGAGACAGCCGCCCAAGGTACATCGCCGCCTAATCCTTCGAGGTACACGCCCTCGCGTAGCACTGACTCTTTAGCGCGGTCGAGGTTAGCGGTGTCTTTATCAATTTTGGTGAAGCAGACAATGAACGGGATTTCAGCGTCCTGAATAGCTTTGAGCGCTTCCTTGGTTTGCGGCTTTACGCCATCGTCGGCTGCCACAATCAGTATGGCGATATCAGCTGCGTTCGCTGAGCGCCGGCGCATTGCGCTGAACGCCTCGTGGCCCGGCGTGTCTATGAAGGTGATGGGTGTTGTTCCCTCAGCGTTCGTGTGTACTAGTTCGTAGGCGGAGACGCGTTGGGTGATGCCGCCTGCCTCGCGCGCAGCAACGGACGACTGTCTGATGTAGTCGAGGAGTGAGGTCTTTCCGTGGTCAATGTGTCCGACAACCGCGACGACGGGGTGCTTAAGCGCTGTCATACCTACAGGAAACCACAAAAAATGGCTTTCTGCAAAGCTACATTATGCGAGACGCCGGTTAGGAAAGTCGTTTTCGCGCGTCTTCTAGCGCGACGCGCTCGTCATCGGAAAGCTCTCGCTCTGACGCAAAGTTTTTAACATCTTTGGCATACACGCGGGCGGAGTCCCGCGTGTGAATGCCGGAAAGTACGATTCCGTCGCCTGACTCACTGACGAGAGCCGCAGCAAAGCTTTGCTGACCGCCTGCGTTTTCAAAGGGATCAAAGCGCCGCACTGTCACTGCGCGAAGGGCCGAGGTAAGGCGGGCGTCAAGGTTGTTGAGCGCGACCTCTGTTGTTGTGGCGTGCGCTTCAAGTTTTTCAGCGGCTGCGGTGAGTGACGCGATGGTTCCCTCAAGTGAGGCGCCTGAGACGCCGCGCGTGAGCCGTGTCACTCTGCGTGAGAGTGAAAAGATCTGGATGAGCGCTATTCCGAGAACTACGAGCATCACCACAAGGACGGGCGAGGACACAAGCTCCGCGTAGGCAAGCGCCCCGAGCGTTTGCAAATTCATACCGAGCGTATAGTATCACGGTGTGAAGACGCGAACGCGCAAGAGAGTGTACCTTGATGCCGCCGCTGCGGTGCCCATGAGCGCAAAGGCTGAGCGAGCGTTTGTAAAAGCACTCCGACTGTTTGGCAACCCGTCCGCGCCACACGCTGAGGGGAGAGAGGCGCGCGCGGCCGTAGAAGACGCGCGTGCGGCGATCGCGCTCGCGTTTCGGGTTAAGGCGGATGACCTTATTTTTACCTCCGGCGGAACAGAGTCGAACACTATAGCTGTCCTCGGCACACCTAAAGGCCATGCAATCACTACTTCCATAGAGCATGCAACCATTCGTGAGGCATTTCGGCTCCGCGCCACGCACGGTTCTAAGACTACGTTTATTCGTCCGGATGCTACCGGACGCGTGAATGCTGACGATATTGTGCAGGCCTTGCGACCGAACACAGTACTTGTCTCCGTTCATCATGTGCATGGGGAGTGCGGAGTAGTACAGCGCATTGCGGACATAGCAGACGCGGTACGTCGCACGCACCCGTCAGTCATCATTCACACGGACGCGTCACAGAGTCCCCTGTGGCTAGATGCCGGCCCGCATACCTTGCGCGCAGATCTGGTCACCTACGATGCGCAAAAGGTTGGCGGGCCAAAAGGCGCAGGTATTTTATACGCGCCGCGCGGCACACCGCTCTCGCCCGTCTTTGGAGGCGGTTCACAGGAGCGCGGAATTCGACCGGGCACTGAAAACACTGCGGCGATCGTGGCAGCGGGAGTTGCGTTTACCGAGGCAGTCGCGGGGCGCGTTGATCGGGCACGAACAACAATTATTCTGCGCGACTACCTTGCTGATCGACTACGCGCGGCAGTGCCGAATGCCCGGATTATAGGTTCTATGAAGCATCGTGTTGCGAATAATGTGTTAGTAGCGATTCCTGGAGTTGACGCCGACTACCTTACGGTACTACTTGATACGCATGGTATTGCGGTAACCCCGCGCTCGGCATGCCTCGGGTCCGTGAGTGCCGCGTCTCATGTCGCTGAAGAGCTTACTGGCGATGACGACTTGGCGCGCTCCACTATACGATTTTCCTTGCACCAGGGTAGTACGAAGGCAGAGCTCGATAGGGCAGTGCGCGCCCTCATTACCGTACTGCCACTTGCGACGAGAGTGCGCGTTCCGTAGTGCAGACTTGCTTTTTTAAACATGTGTAGTATAAGTATTTTAATTAAGGGGTGGTCTCCGATACCATCAACTAGGACACTCGGTTAGCTAATAATACCTCCTCTGCCGTTTGAAACCCCAGACACTGTCTGGGTGTTTTATTAAGAAGTCGGTCGATTTCTATAAGTTGTGCAGTGGTCACCAATCTCAGATCTGATCGTTTCGGTACGATGGTACGTATCCAGCGATTCGTGTTCTCGACCAACCCCTTCTCCCACGAACAATACGGAGAGGCGAAATAGAATGGTACTGACAGAGACAGCTCAAGAAGCTGCCACTTCTGGAATACGATGTCGTTGTCTGTGGTGATGGTCAGAAGCTGATGCTTCTGTTTGATACGACCAAGCTCACGGAGTACGGCATGGTGGGTCTTCCGATACAGCTTCCGTACCAGTGCATACCTGGTCCACCGATCCACAAGCACCAACAAGACCACCGGTGACTGTCTCGACACAATGAAATCAAGTTCCCAGTGTCCTGAGGTACGGACATGAGGTCGAGAAGCAATGAGCTTCTTGGCCGTATCTGAGGGAAGTCGTGTCCCTCGCTTTCGTCCTCTCTTCTGGTGGTGTCTCTCCCAGAAGAGGTACTGCTCTAATGCACGACTTCGTACATACCGGTATATCGCTTTCTGCGTGATGGGCATGGCGGTTCGTCTCGCATATCCTGCAATACGCTCAGGTGACCATCCCAAGACCAACTTCTCTCGGACCAATTGCGTCAGCTCGGGACTCAGTGCCACCTTCATGCAGTTCTGCTTGGACCTCCAGCGCCTCACATAGGTCTTGTGGTGTGCTTTCCGTGAGCGATACACCCCACAGACCATCTTTTCCCGCACCTCCTTGGAGACCGTATTCACACTACGACCCAGTGACAGAGCGATAGACCTGAGACTCAATCCACGCCTCCTCAGCGTCTCAATCGAGACGCGTTCCTCATAGGTTAACTGCTGATAGGTGGTTCCTTTTCTCATCACTCCAGTGTACGGAGTGTCCTAGTGCAAAGTATCGGGGAGGGGTAATAGTTACTTTGTATGTCAGACAATCGCTTTGAGAGAGCACGAGGACAGCGCATCGGTAGAGGTATAAAGATTGGCTTAGCAGCAGCAGTAGCAGTAGATAAAAGTATCTCAGTAGTCACTCAGAAGGAGTCAATTCTCGGCACGGTCATTAATGATATCTCGCATCGGTTTCACCGTAGCGATGATGATGATAATGACCCCACGGACGCTTCTGTAGGCAGTGGTGGTGGTGCCTCAGCAAGTGGTGCTGCCGAAAATATTTCAGAATTTGTTGAAAGCGCTCTCGTCGTGATTGCGGTTCTAGTTCTTGTACATGTACTTTCTTCGCAGCTAGGTCGAAGACACAGCGACCCTCTTCCTGCATAGCGCTAGCGCATTAGTAAGTGGTACACTGTCCTCATGGACATCGAGCATCTGTCTAAGACGCAGATAGTGCTCTTGTGCTTGCTGTGCACCTTTGTCGCGTCCATAGCGACTGGTATTGTCACCGTGGCGCTCCTTGCGCAGACACCTCCCGCGGTAACACAGACGGTAAACCACATCATTCAGCGCACCGTTGAAACGGTTACCCCGTCCGCCACAGCACCAACCATCAAAGAGACTACCGTAGTGGTGAAAGAAGATGAGCTTCTCTCGAACGCTATTGCCCAGACATTTTCAAGAATTGGCGTTATTCATGAGACCCGAGCAACGTCGAGTCCCGCAATCGCACTTGGCGTCCCACTTGGCGGCGTATTGATTACCGATGCGGCGCTCGTAACCGGTACGCATGCCGTTGAGGTGGGAGACATCGTCTACGTATACGCTGTTGATCGAACTATTGACGAGCTTGGACTCGCGGTTCTAGTCCCAACTGACGGCAAGGGACCACCGGCGCTCCGCGTGGGAAGCACGGCCGATCTTCGACTTGGGCAGTCAGTGGTGGCGCTTCCGAGCGCGAGCGGGGCACGCGTCGGGATCGGGGCGATGACGGCGCGGTACACGTTTGCGCGCATTGGGACCGATGCAGTTGCTGTGCGCGCGATTGACACAAACATCGGCGGCCGGATTCTTGGCGGCGCACCGCTCATTACCGCATTTGGCGATGTGGTCGGAATTTCTACATCACTTGCGCAAGGACCGCAGGGAGGAGTCGGGACATTTATTTCACTTTCAGATGCAAGTCCGTTGATTCTTGGCGTGCGCGGAACATCGACCCCGGCTCTGCCGTAACGGTGCGTTCATCGTCGATTTTTGGTATACTGTAGGCCATGCAACCTCTTCCCTCATTCAACAATTTTACGACTAAAGCCAAGGAGGCAGTACGCAAGGCGCATGAGCTTGCTATTGAGCGCGGGCAGAACCAGGTGTCGTCGCTTCACATGGCTGTTGCGCTCATGGTGCAGGAGGAGTCTATCGTTGTTTCCATCCTTGAGCGGCTTGATGTAGATATTGTGCTCTTTACCGATTCACTCATTGAACTTTTTGAATCACCGCAGAGCAACCAAACCGTTGCTCCTTCGTACCAGCTCTACCTCACGCCGGACCTTGTACAGGCGCTTGAAACATCAGTAAAAGTGGCAACACAGATTGGAGAGGCATTTGTGTCTGTAGAACACTTGTTCCTTGGTGTCTTGCAACATCCGGGCCCCGCTACAGACGTTTTTAATCGATTCCGTATCGATCGAAATGCGGTGATGAACGTTATGCAGGAGCTGAAGTCGTCGCGCGAGGTTCAAGCGGAGCCGCAAAAAAAGTTCCGCGCGCTTCCTAAATACACGCGTAACTTGACTAAGCTCGCCTCTGACAATAAGCTCGACCCGGTCATCGGGCGCGATGTGGAGATAAACCGCGTGATCCAAATACTTTCGCGCCGCACGAAGAATAACCCGATTCTGATTGGTGAAGCTGGGGTTGGAAAGACAGCGATTGCGGAAGGGCTCGCGCAGCGAATGGCTGTGGGCGATGTACCAGAGTCACTACGCAACAAAGAGCTTCTGACGCTTGACCTCGGACTCCTCATAGCGGGGACAAAGTATCGTGGAGAGTTTGAAGAGCGCCTCAAAAACATTATGAAAGAGGTCGAGCGCGCAGAGGGCAAGGTAATTTTGTTCGTCGACGAGATACACACCATTGTAGGGGCCGGCGCGGCGGAAGGGTCAATGGATGCGTCAAATATGCTTAAGCCCGCGCTTGCTCGAGGCGATATGCGGATCATCGGTGCGACAACCTTGAAAGAATACCAAATGCACATTGAGCGCGATCCGGCCCTTACGCGCCGCTTCCAACCGGTCTACGTGCAGGAGCCCGACCGAGAGGATGCAATAGCAATTCTTCGCGGGTTGCGCGAGAAGTATGAGTTGTACCACGGCGTACGGATTACTGACGCGGCGATTGTTGCGGCAGTTGACCTGTCCTCGCGCTACATATCTGACCGATTCCTCCCGGACAAGGCGGTGGACCTCATTGATGAGGCGGCATCAGCTCTTCGTATATCGCTTGAAAACAAACCACCTCAGCTTGAAGAAACTGACCGCAAGATCCGACGGCTCGAAATTGAGCTCGAGGCCTTGAAAAAAGACGAGGCCGCGCATGAGGGGAAGGGTGAGCGTACGCGCATGAAAGAAATTGAGCGTGAGGTAGCGGAGCTCCGAGCCGAAACTGCTGACCTTGAAGTGAAGTGGAAGAATGAGAAAGAGGCATTGTCTGCTATTGGCACGCTTAAGAAAGAGATGGAGGAGTTGCGCGCCGAGGCGGAGTCTGCCGAGGCGCGGGCTGATCTCGGACGTGCAGCTGAAATTCGCTACGGCAGATTGCCCACGCTCTCCGAGCAGCTCGCAAAAGAAAACGCCAAGCTATCTAAGCTGCAAAAGAATCGCCGCGTTCTCAAGGAGGAAGTTACCGAGTCGGAGATCGCGAGTGTGGTGAGCCGATGGACCGGCGTACCTGTATCGCGCATGCTCGAGGCCGAGGCGCACAAGCTTGCGCGCATGGAAGAAGAGCTTAAGAAGCAGGTTGTCGGACAGGATGAGGCAGTGCAGCTTATTTCAGATGCGGTTAAGCGATCGCGCGTGGGAATTGCCGACCCCAATCGCCCCATTGGATCATTCCTGTTTCTCGGACCAACGGGTGTCGGTAAGACGGAGCTCTCAAAGTCAGTCGCTCGGTTCATGTTTGATGACGAAAACGCCATCATTCGTGTCGACATGTCCGAGTTTATGGAGAAGCACAGTGTGTCAAAGATGATTGGCTCGCCGCCCGGCTATGTGGGACACGAGGAAGGTGGGGCGCTTACGGAAAAAATAAGGCACCGGCCGTATGCGGTCGTTTTGTTTGACGAGATAGAAAAGGCGCACCCTGAAGTGTTTAACATCTTGCTTCAGGTGCTTGATTCAGGCCACCTTACTGACGCTAAGGGTCGAAAGGTCAACTTCAAGAACTCGATCATCATACTCACCTCTAACATAGGGAGCGAGTTCATCGACAAGATGTCGTCGTTCGGTTTTACGCACGCCACAGGTGAGGCGGCTGAGTACGCGCACACAAAAGATAAAGTAATGAACGCGCTCAAGGACTACTTCCGCCCAGAGTTCCTCAACCGTCTTGACGAAATCATTCTCTTCAATATTCTCTCCCAAGAAGCCATCAAATCTATTGTCTCGATGCAGGTGAAGATTGTACAGGATCGTCTAAAGTCAAAAGACATAACGCTCGAAATAAAGCCAGAAGTGTATGAGTACCTTGTGAAGGAGGGATACAACCCACACTACGGCGCGCGCCCCCTCAAGCGCCTCATTCAATCAAAGATCCTCACCCCCGTAGCCTCATTTATGGTAGGGCAGGGCGTGATGGAAGGAGGCACCATAATCGTGGGCCTTAAGAATAACGAATTCACCTTTGACGTGAAAAAGACCGCACGCGCAACAAAGAATCATCGTGCGAAAGCGCACGCAGAGGTTGCGTAGCGCGCGAGAAACGCTAGTGGTATAGTAGACCGGTACGCAACGGGAGAGCGATGCTCAACTGGTGCGGCATGCGTCGGTGGCGGAGTGGTCAATCGCACTTGACTGTAAATCAAGCGCCTTCGGGCTTCGTTGGTTCGAATCCAACCCGGCGCACCGAGAGAGGGTCGTAGACAACTCGCTTGTATACGACCGAACGAGACGCGCGGGCAAGGCTTCCTTACCCGGCGCACAGGACGAGAGATTTGGTCTCCTACGGAGGCCTTTTCTTTTACCCTGATCGGTTTGTGAATAGAAAAATGTCTGGTATAGTACTCTCATGTCGCAAGATAATCTTCTGAGACTCAAGTCGCCGTCGGGAACGATGGTTTATACTCGCAAGAACAAGAAAAAGCTTGCGAACGTCAAGCTCTCTCTCAAAAAGTTTGATAAAAAGTTGAGAAAACGTGCTGTCTTTAAAGAGGTCAAAAAGTAAGGCATAATGACCCCATCGGGGTCATTTTGATTACCGAAGGGCCTATAAGCAAAGCTTCTAGGCCCGGCACTCGGACGCCATAAGTGCAAGCACTCGCGGCGCTCCTCGTTAGGGCCTATAAGCAAAGCTTCTAGGCCCGTCACTCGGACACCATGAGTGCAAGCACTCGCGGCGCTCCTCGTTAGGGCCTATAGTTCAATGGTAGAACGACGGTCTCCAAAACCGTTAATCCAGGTTCGAGTCCTGGTGGGCCCGCAGATGCGAAGCATCGAGAGGACTCGAACGCTGAGCGGTGCGAGTCGCTGCGACGAGCCGCGAAGCGGTGCCCAGCAGGTACCCGAACGAAGGTGAGGGAACCTGCGCGGGCGAGGACTACGTGGGCTCCGAGATGCGAAGCATCGAGAGGACTCGAACGCTGAGCGGTGCGAGTCGCTGCGACGAGCCGCGAAGCGGTGCCCAGCAGGTACCCGAACGAAGGTGAGGGAACCTGCGCGGGCGAGTCCTGGTGGGCCCGCAGTACGTTGAGAAACTCGGACGGCTCTTTTTTCTGGTGTACACTTTTTATATATGCGTCGCTTATTTATTGCGGGGGCCGTTGCTCTGCTTACAGCGCCAACACTCGCGTTTGCGCAAACGGGTTTCTTTGGACCTATTGTACCCGAGTGCCTAGAGTTTACCGGCACTATTCGCGTCTGTCAGTTGTGTAACCTCGTCCAGCTTGCCGACAATCTGCTTAAGCTCTTTGTGTCGCTCTCTGTTGTCGCTGCAACGCTCATGTTCGCGTATGCAGGTTTCCTGTATGTTACAGCAGCAGCCAATCAGGGCAACATAGACTCCGCGAAAAGTATTTTTTCAAATACACTTATTGGGCTCATTATCATTCTAGTAGCCTTTCTCGGAATCAGTACTCTGATCCGAGTCCTAACTGGGAATGACTTACGATTCTATACTGCCATTCAGTGCGTACAGCGCTATACGTTGGATTCCGATTTGCCAATGTTTACAGGAGTGCCTCCCATGCCATCTGTCGGCGCTACGGCCGGTGGAGCTCGAAGTGCAAGTTCTACCGCTGCTAGTGCAACTGGAAAAGGATTATCAAATGTAGACTCAAATACAAACTATAACCCGGTCGCGTGCAAAAAAATTATAAATTACATGAGCTCTGGCCCTGGAGCGAGCTGTACGTCTGAGGCACGAAAAGCTGACCCACGCGTCGAGACTGAGTGCATGCAGGGCTGCATGGGCTCTGCGTCTGGGAAGCGCATAATAACGGCGCAAGAATACCTTTTTTGTCAGAGAAACCCTAGCAGTAGCCTAGCAGCAATTACTCAAATTGCGCCTTGGAGGTCTTACGGTTCAATGAAGTGTTCAGATGCAACCAAACAAGGTGTCACGGTCGCAATTCCTCAGGGTAGCGATATACCGCTCGGTCAGCGCTTCACATGGCCGGAACTAGCCGATCGGTATGGTTTACCCAAGGATACTGTGTTTTCAGCTGAGGACAGGTATGCCCGTACATGCCCAGGGGGGAGACTCTGCGGTGTTATTCCCGAAAGAAACGCGCTTTCAGTCGATGTGGCACGCTGTATTTACGGAGCACCCAACTGCACCTTAAAACAGTTTTCTAGCGAGACTCCGATGAAGACGAAGCCGACGCCAGTACCTCCTGGGGGGTAACCGTTTGTGCATCGAACCAGCTGATTTCTTTATTTCGCTTAAACCATGTCATTTGGCGGCGCGCGAACTTGCCGATTTCTCGCATGAGTTCGTGAGACATCGCATCGTACGAGAGAGCACCTGAGAGGTAGCGTGCTAAAAAACGGTACTCTAGCCCGAGTGATTCCATGCGCTCATACGACAACCCTTTTTCATGAAGTGTGCGTGCCTCTTCCAGCATGCCGTGTGCGAGCCGTTCCTGTAGGCGCACTCGTATGCGATCCAGAAGTACCTCGCGAGGCAGTGTAAGGCCGATCCATGTAACTTCATAGGGTGGTGGCTCTGTAGGTGTGTGCATGCCTACTCGCTCTAGTGCGCGCATAACTCGTCGCGGGTTTTTGTGGTCTACTGCCTGAAAAGCTCGCGGGTCCCGTTCTTCAAGTTCTGCAAGAAGCTCTGGAAGTGACAGTAGTGCAAGGCGAGCACGAAGTTCTGGATCGGGAGCTCCATGGTCGAGATGCACCCGTCCAAGGAGTGCGTCGATGTAGAGTCCTGAGCCACCAACAACAATCGGTACGCGTCCACGAGATTCTATATCAAGGATAGCAGCTCGGCCGTCACGTACGCAGTCGTAGGCGGTATAGATGTCCGTAGGATCTGCAATGTCTAAGAGGTGATGGGGAACTCCGCGCATCTCATCAGCTGTGATTTTCCCGGATCCTATATCGAGTCCGCGATACACTTGGCGGCTATCGGCAGACACTATTTCACCGTTCTGTGCGAGTGCGAGGCGGACGCCGAACGCGGACTTACCGACCGCGGTTGGCCCCACAATGGCGATTACGCGTTGCGGTCTCATGGTACACTGCCTGTGTTACCACAAATTGAAGCACTATGCTACAGAACGATACGCAAGGAGGATTCGTGTGCCACACAAAAGTAGGACATCCGGTCCCAGACTACGAGTTTGAAATCTACCAGAAGGACGAGGTCCGCAAGGCACGCCTTTCCGAATACAAAGGATCTTGGCTTGTACTGTTTTTTTACCCCGCAGACTTTACCTTTGTGTGCCCAACGGAGCTCGAGGAGCTCGCCAAACTCTACCCAGAGTTCACGAAAATCGGAGCTGAAATTCTCTCAATGAGTTCCGACACCGTTTTCACGCACAAGGCATGGCATGACACCTCGCCATCCATTAAGCAGATTACATTCCCGATGGGAGCTGATCCTGCGGGGCGTCTAGCACGAGCCTTCGGCACACTGGTCGAAAATGGCGCACTTTCTCATGTAGATGATGAGGGCCTTTCCCTTCGCGGTACCTTTATCATCGATCCTGACGGCGTATTGAAGACTGCTGAGATTCACGACAACGGCATCGGTCGCTCTGCGAAGGAGCTCTTGCGCAAGCTGCAAGCTGCTCAGTTTGTCAGGAAAAATGGCGGGCAAGTATGTCCTGCCGAGTGGAACCCGGGCGACGACACGCTCAAGGGCGGCGACCTCTCGCTTGTAGGGAAAATATAGATCCACGTTTCCGGAACAGAACAAGGCCGCTACCGCGGCCTTGTTTTTTGTGCCGGGAGAGAGACTCGGTCACAACTCGAATACTCACCTTCGTTCGTATTCGGTCGCGACCCCAGCTCGGGCACGCTCGAGACGAGCGGCATAGCGCCCTCCGCTTTTCTCGTCTCATTCCGGCAATGACAAAGCAAAACCGAAGCAGTGCTTCGGTATTTGATAGTCATAGTGCCGGGAGAGAGACTCGAACTCTCACCCCTTGCGAGACACGATTTTGAGTCGTGCGCGTCTACCATTCCGCCATCCCGGCTTATTTTGCAGAATAGCGCAAAAAACGTTCGTGGTACAATCGCTCTATGCCAATGGCCTCATCGTTTGAAAGCGACGCAATCTTTTGGGTAGATGTAGACAAAATCCGGCCAAATCCCTTTCAGCCGCGCACCGAGTTTGATGAAGGCGCGCTTAAGGCGCTGTCGGACTCAATCCGTCAGTACGGGGTGTTGCAGCCGCTTACGGTGACGCGACTGGAAGAAGAAAAACCTGACGGCGGTATCACAACATTTTATGAACTTATTGCCGGCGAGCGGCGACTGCGTGCCTCTAAACTTGCTGGCCTGACGCGTGTTCCGGTCACAATCCGATCGGGCGAGGATACGCGTCTCATGAAGCTTGAGCTTGCGATTATAGAAAACGTGCAGCGCGAGGATTTAAATGCAATCGACCGCGCACGCGCGTTTGAACGCTTACAGAAAGAATTTTCTCTCACCAATACGGAAATCGCGAAGAAGGTAGGAAAGTCTCGCGAATATGTCGCAAACTCGCTACGGCTCCTGATGCTACCGAGCAAGATCCAGCAAGGTGTGATGGGAGGGGCGATTACCGAGGGGCATGCCCGAGCACTTCTCATGCTTATCGATAGACCCGAGGAGCAAGATGCGCTCTTCAGAGACATTCAGATACGCAAGCTCTCGGTGCGTGACGTCGAGCGCATGAGTAGGGAGATTGCGGTAGAGAAAGCGCGCCGTCGCGACATACCGCCGGAAATTGAGCATGTAGAGCTAAAGATGGCTGAGTCACTCGGCACGAAGGTTGAAATTCGCCCGCAAGAGCAGGGCGGGAAAGTTATCATAAGCTATTTTTCGCCAGAGGACCTACAGGCTCTTCTTGCTCACATTGAGCGCGAGCGAAAAGCGGTAACGCAAGCTGAAAACGCCGTTGCGCCCGAGGAGCCGCATGTCATGCAGGACGACGTGCCTAAAAAAGACGAAGACGAGTTTTCACTCTCCACTTTTTCTCTCTAGTGCGTTGTACACTACGCGCGTGCACGGTTTGCCGCAAGGGAACTCCGGATATGCTTGCGAGCAGAGGCGGTACGCACTGAGTCAAGCCATTTACGATTTGGTTTCCCATCCTTGCGGACTTTTATTTCAACGCGATCGCCGTTTTTAAGCGGAGTATCGAGCGGCACCAGTTTGCCATTCACGAGCGCGTGCGTCGCGCGGTCGCCAAGCTCCGAGTGAAGGGCGTACGCGAAGTCGATCGGCGTCGCACCGCTCGGGAGGTCTATCGCATCGTCCTTCGGTGTAAAGGCAAAGATGCGCTCAGCAAGATAATCTTCTTTCAGTATTTGCGGGATGAGCTCAGGGTCAAGGTCTGCTAGGGTCTCACCGAGTTCACGGAGCCAACGCACAGAGCCATGTTTGTACGCAAGGTGTGACACCGCGCCAAGCGATGCGGCTTCATGCATTTCCCGCGTGCGGATTTGTAGCTCGACGGGAAGCGCGTTTGATGCCGTGACCGTTGTGTGGATAGACCGATACCCGTTCGGCTTTGGATATGCGATATAGTCTTTTATTCGGCCCTCAATAGGTCGCCAGAGCGCATGTATGACGCCAAGTGCGCGGTAGCAGTCATCAATCGACTCAACAATGATGCGAATAGCAAAGACATCGTATATCGCGTCAGCGCGGCCTCGCTTTCGCTTGAGCTTTTGCGCAAAACTTGCGAGCCCCTTAACGCGCATCTCAGTTTCCGCGCGAATGCCGTGGTGCAAGAGTTCCTCCTCTAGCTCAAGACGTGCACGATTCAGGTTAGCCTCCATTTCACTGCGTCGGGTCTCAAGATATGCCGCCGCATCCGCATATCCTGTGGGGTCAACTATACGAAATGAGAGGTCTTGGAGCTGTGTTTTAAAAAAGCCCATATTGAGGCGTTCCGCGATCGGAACATAAATTTCAAGGGTCTCGCGGGCAATCCGCAGTTGCTTCCGCTCCTCAACAAACTCAAGTGTCTCCATATTGTGAAGACGGTCTGCGAGTTTAATTACAATGACCCTGATATCCGCAGCAGTCGCGATGAGGAGTCGGCGTAGTGACTCCACATGCCGTTCAAGTCCCTGGTAGCGCAGTTTAGAAAGCTTGGTCACAGACTCAACCAGAAAGCGAACAGTAGAGCCAAAGTCACGCTCAATTTCCTCTGCCGTGTATGGCGTATCTTCTATCGTGTCATGCAGAATACCAGCAACGATCGTGTCTGTGTCAGCGCCGATAGTCGCGAGTGTCTTTGCAATTGCAGCCGGGTGCACGATGTACGGCTCACCACTTTTCCGGCGCTCCCCTCCGTGCATGCGCTCAGCAACATCATATGCCTGCCGGATGCGAGCGCAATCTGCGTCAGTCGGCTGACGCATTGCCTGCACGATCTCGTCTGATGGGTGTGTCATGAATTATGACCTCAGAAGCGTCGCCGCTCCCTCCGGGGTCAGGGTTCCGGCTTCACTTTCGGGAACTGGAATTCGCTTGAAGCCTTTCTTTAGGAAAAATCCTGCTTTTGATTTGTACAGATAGAGTTTACGCTTGGTTTTTGGGTGAAGTCCGATTTCACGGACCAGTGTGACTCCGGCACGTGTTTTCTTCGGCTCCTTAAAGAGTTCCATCGCGCGGTCGAGCGTTACCGTGTACGGATCATCAGCTCCTTTGAGCGATCTAAAGTCCCCATCGTGCACCACAAACGGTCCGAACTTACCAATGCCTGCGGTGATCGGTAGTCCCGTAGTCGGATGCGCTCCCAGATCGCGCGGTAGGGAGAGGAGCTTGACGGCATCTGCGAGTGTGAGTGTGTCAGGTGTGAGCGGTGCGGTGATAGACGCGCGGCGGAGTGCGGGCTTTTTAACCCCACCTCGCTTCGTCGGAGCTCCTTGGTCTTCGAGCGCCATCTCAACGTAGGGTCCAAAGCGTCCGTCTCGTACATAGATGGGGCGGCCGGTATCGGGGTGCGTGCCGAGCGCCTCTGCTTCGCGGATCTCATCACCGTTCTCGCGGCGAGCGCCCGTGCATTCAGGAAAACGGGCGCAGGACATAAACACGCCATTTTTACCGAGCTTCATCACCATAGTCGAGCCACACAGGGGGCAGGGAAAGCCGGCAGGAGCGTTGCCCAAGGTAGTCAGTTTCTCAATATTCGCCTTAGACTCAACCTCAGCGTGGAATGGGCGATAGAACTCGCGCAGTGTTCCCGCATAGTCGCGTTCACCATTTGCAATTTGGTCGAGCTCGTTTTCCATTTCAGCGGTAAATGAGTCGGAAATGTACGACGCAAAATGCTCTTCTAAAAACGACGACACGACGTCCCCTGTTGGGGTTGGAGTGAGTGAGCGGCCGTCCTTGAGCACGTATTCTCGATCAATGAGTGTCTTGATAATTGAAGCATAGGTGGATGGTCGGCCAATACCGCGCTTCTCAAGCTCTTTCACGAGACCTGCTTCAGTGTAGCGTGCCGGTGGTTGCGTAAATTTTTGCTCATGGGCAAGAGATTCTAATGTGAGCGCGTCTCCTACGGTAATCTCGGGCAGAACCACGTCCTCGCCGCGCGCGCGCGGGTCAGCCGCGAGCCAGCCATCAAATTTAATAACAGATCCGGTGGTAGTAAATGGAACGACGTCTGGTGTTTCAATAACGAGTTTCGTGCGCAGGAGTTCCGCATCGGTCATTTGCGATGCGACCGTACGCGCGTGGATGAGTGCGTAGAGGCGCTCCTCCTCTTCAGTACTGCCTGCAGCAGTTCGAAACACATCGGTGGGTCGGACCGCCTCATGGGCCTCCTGCGCATTCTTGCTCTTTGTGGTGTATGTGCGGGCTCGGTGATACTCCGCGCCATACGTCTTCGTTACAAAGCTTGCGAGTGCCGCAACAGCAACAGATGCCAAGTTGGTTGAATCTGTGCGCATATAGGTAATAAGTCCCTGCTCATACAGTTTCTGCGCGACGCGCATGGTGCGGCTAGGAGAAAAACCAAGCCTCGATGACGCCGCTTGCTGGAGCGTCGATGTGGTGAAGGGTGGTCGAGGTGCGCGAGAAACCGGCGTCCGCTCATGAGCGGAGAGCGTCCATGCGCCGCGCGTGCCGAGCGTAACTATAGAATCCGCCTCCGCGCGCGTTTTCGGCTCTACACTTGCGGTTGCGCTGATTTCAACTCCGTCCGGGGTGCGAAATAGGCCGGTAATCGTATAAAACTCCTCTGGCACAAATGCACGAATTTCACGCTCACGCTCGCAAAGGATCCGGAGCGCCGGACTTTGCACACGGCCCGCGGACAGTCCATAGCGAACCTTTTTCCAGATGAGCCCGGACAGGTCGTAGCCCACCAGGCGATCAAGCACGCGCCGCGCTTCTTGTGCGCGTCGCAGGTTTTGGTCAATTGGGCGAGGATTTTCTACAGCCGAGGTAACTGCGTCTTTGGTGATCTCATTGAAGACGATTCGCTTCGCTTTTTTGAGTTTTGCGACCTCAGCCACATGCCAGGCGATAGCCTCGCCCTCGCGGTCGGGGTCGGTTGCGAGCAGTACATCATCAGCTTCAAGTGCCGCCTTCTTGATGCGGTCAATAACATCAGACTTGCCCGGAGTTACCACGTATTTAGGTCTAAAGTCGTGCGCTATATCAATAGCGTCTTTTGAAGACTTGGGCAGGTCGCGCACATGGCCAACCGAGGCGAGCACCTTGTAGCCACGACCGAGGTACTTCTCAATAGTCTTGGCCTTTGCCGGAGACTCTACAATAACGAGTTTCATTCTATTAATTAGTACGCTAGTAGAGCATTTGCGTCAAACCGCGTGTGGGGGCAGGTCGATGCAGCGGACGCTATCGCAGCGCTCGAATGGTGCCCAGAGACTCCGCGATGAGACCTTTTAATTCCATATGCGTAAGAAGAACGAGCGCGTCACCGACCGGTATACCGAGTGCGCGTATAAGCTCATCTCGGGTGAGTGGCTCGAAAAGTAACTCAAGCACTGTGGATTCTTCAGTCGAGAGGTGTACTGGCGCTAGAGAGGATTGGGTATCGAGTCCGACAGCGTCCAGGATGTCTTCTGCGCCTCTACAGGGAGCGGCGCCAAGTTTCATAAACAAGTGTCCACCCGCCCCACCATCTGAAAATATTGAGTGCGGTACACACAACAGCTCGCGGTTATAGTCGGCCGCCAGGCGCGCAGTAATGAGAGTGCCGGAGCGGAGGCCTGCCTCAATGACGACAACTGCATGTGATACACCCACCATGAGGCGGTTACGTTTTGGGAAGAAGTGCACTTTGCCTTTTTCACTCGGGGGAAACTCTGATACCAGAGCTCCGCCCGCTGCAAGGATGTCGCGCGCGAGTGGTGCGTGCGTCGCAGGGTAGAGTGCGTTGTCGTTAAGGCCCGATCCGGGAAACGCGATGGTCGGGATTCCGTGCTTGAGTGCGGCACGATGCACTGCGCCGTCTACGCCAAGCGCCATACCGGACACTATGACGACTGGCTGGTCCGCAAGTCCTGCTACGAGTTGCTGAACCACCTCGGCTCCGTACTGACTCATGCGGCGTGAGCCGACCATAGTGATAACCTTGCGCTCGAAAGAGGGTAGGGTGCCGCGCAGGTACAGAGACTCTGGTGGCTCAGGTATTTCAGCGAGTTGAGGCCAATAGTCACTGCGGGTGAGTGTTTCCATACAGGAGGAGTGGTAGTATTATTGTACCGCTATGTTAGACATCCAATTCATTCGAGACAATCCTGACATTGTCAAAGCCGCCATACAGAATAAAAAGACTGAACCCGTTGACGTTGCCGAGCTGATCGCACTCGCGGACTCGCGCAAAGCACTGGGTCAAGAGCTCGATGCCCTGAATCGCGCGCGGAACGACGCGCAGAAGAATCGCGACATCGAAACCGGGAAGCGCCTCAAGGACGAGGCAGCCGCGCTCGAAGCAAAGTATGCCGCGGTTGAAAAGTCCTATGTCGCGCTCATGCTTAAATTGCCAAACATTCCATCACCTGACACGCCAGTAGGAATGAGCGACGACGCCAACAAGGTACTCCGAGAGGTGGGCGAGAAGCCACACTTCGGTTTTTCACCTAAGCCGCACTGGGAACTTGGCGAAGCGCTTGGACTCATTGATCAAGAGACTGCTGGCGAGGTCTCAGGTGCTCGTTTCACATACATTAAGGGTGATTTAGCGCTCATGCAGTTCGCGCTCCTTTCACTCTCCATGTCCATTCTCACGAATGAAGAAACACTGGCGGACATTGCACGTAGAGCTGGGCTCACTGTTTCAACAAAACCTTTTGTACCGGTCATTCCTCCCTACATGATGAAGTCTGCGGTGATGAACCGCATGGCGCGCTTACAGCCCCTCGATGAACGGTATTTCTTTGAGAAAGACGACATTGTGCTCGTGGGATCCGCAGAGCATACGCTTGGTCCCATGCACATGGATGAAAGTATTCCTGAAGCAGAGTTACCAATCCGGTATGTAGGATACTCGCCGGCATTCCGCCGTGAAGCGGGTACGTACGGCAAGGATACCCGCGGCCTCATTCGCCTTCACCACTTCGACAAGATTGAAATGGAGACGTTTGTGCGACCGCAAGACGGGTACACGGAGCAAGATTTTATCGTTGCCATACAGGAACACTTCCTTCAGCTCCTTGGACTGCCGTACCAGGTAGTGCTCAAATGTACGGGCGATCAAGGGACACCAGATCATCGTGCACTCGACATGGAGACGTGGATGCCTGGGCAGAACGCGTACCGCGAAACACATACCTCCGACTATATGGGCGGCTACCAGTCACGCCGCTTGAACACGCGAGTCAAACACGCGTCTGGAGAGTCTGAAGTTCTGCATATGAACGATGCAACGCTTGTCGCGATGGGCCGCATGCTCGCTGCGATTCTTGAAAATTACCAGCAAGCAGATGGCACTGTCCGCGTCCCGCGCGCACTTCGTCCGTTTCTTGGGAAGGACGTAATTGGTGCTTGACGCATGCCGGAACCACGGCCTAAAAAGAGGAAACCGCTCACGGACCGCCGCACGCACACGCTCTACCTGCGCTCTGGCGCAGTTCTCGCTCTTATTGTTATTGGTATTGGCGGCATCGCATACATCACGCGTCTTCCGGCTGTCACGGTATCGCGCGTCGACGTGCGCGGCGCACCGGAACTTACCGAGTCAGTCCGTGGCGCGGTCACTACTGCACTTGAGGGGTCGTATGCGTTTATTATTCCGAAGCGCTTTGCCTATACGCTGCCAGAGGGCGATGTGCGCGCCGCAGTCCTGACAGCAGTGCCGGGAGTTGCTGACGTTGCGGTTTCGCGCTCGAGTGGCTCGGAGGTTGTGGTCCAGGTGGTCGAGCGAGAACCGCGCGCGCGCTGGTGCGAGGCGCAGTGCGTCCTCATAGATGCGCACGGGTACGCCTTTCGTCCTGACGATGGTGTCACGCGTCGCACGTACTCGGGCCGAGAGCCCGTGCTCGGTGAGCGATTTATTGAGAATTTTTTGGATCTTGAGCGCCTCGTAACGACGATAGAGGGCGCTGCGAGCACAACGGTGCAGGCGGTGCGCGTGGATGGTACTGATGTATACGCAACAGTCACTCCGAACGGAGAAGTGCGCTTTTTACTCACCGCAGACGCGGCAACGCTTCATGCTGCCGTGTCCGCGGTACGGATGTCTCGTGCGTACGCACACGCGCCACTCGAGTATATAGAGCTTAGGTTTGCGAATAAGGTGCTTGCAAAGTTTCGAGAGTAGCGAGTTTACTAGGAACTCAAAACTACAACCCCAGACAAAATCCCGCATGCCACTATAGCTGCGGCACACCAGCCGCGAGGGGTAAGCCCTACTATCCTTCCGATATACAAATTATTCGGGTCAGAAAAGTGTGGCACATCAAAGGGAGAGCCGTCTTCAGGTGTACTAGGGCGCATGAGAAGTGTAGTGTATACTACGTCACATGGATAGGCAAGATGTCAATTTTTCCGACATTCCTGACGCTCCCGGCGTGTACTTTTTTAAGCGCGGGTCCGAGGTTGTCTATGTCGGTAAGGCAACGTCTCTACGGAGTCGCGTCCGAAGCTACTTTGATGGAGAGCTCCTCGCAAAACGCGGTGCTCTGGTCGATCGCGCGGTGCGCGATGCTACATCGATCTCGGTTGAGCAGACTGACTCAGTACTTGAAGCGTTAATACTCGAGGCGTCCTACATCAAAAAGTACTCTCCCAGTGGCAATAGTCAGCAGAAGGACGATAAAAGCTTCAACTACGTCGTCATAACTCGCGAGGAGTACCCGCGCGTTCTAGTCCTACGCGGGCGAGAGCTGGATGCAAAGGCGCCGCGCGAGACGCGCGCCCACGTGTTTGGCCCCTTTACGCAGGGAGCCGCTCTTCGGGATGCGCTTAAAATAATCAGGAAAATCTTTCCGTTCTATGATGCGGCGAGTCGGAGCGAGCACACACGGCGGTTTTATCGCGAGCTCGGTCTCTATCCGGGAGAGGATCGAGATGCGTATCGTCGCACAATACGGAGCATTGTGCTCTTATTTTCTGGAAAAAAGCGACAGCTCATACACACCCTCGAGCGCGAGATGCACTCCGCTGCCCGCGCAGAGCGGTTTGAGACCGCAGCTCTCCTACGAAAGCAAGTGTTTGCGCTCACGCACATTCAAGACATAGCGCTCATTAAGGATGAGTATCGTGCACCTCCGAGTCCGGGTTTCCGCATAGAGGCTTTTGACACGGCACACCTTCGCGGCGAGGCGCCGCGTGCCGTGATGACTGTGGTTGAGAATAGTGAGCCAGACAAAGCGCAGTATCGAGTATTCACTATCCGCACCGCGAAGGGGGCAGATGACTTTCAGGCGTTGCGCGAGGTGCTTACGCGCCGTTTCGCGCACCCAGAGTGGCCGTATCCGCAACTAATAGTGATCGACGGCGGGGCGACTCACCTAAAGGTAGCACGCACTGTCCTCAAGGGCGTGACTGATGCCGAAGTATGTGCAGTAGTTAAAGACGAAAAGCATCGTCCGCGCCAGATTCTAGGGAAGAGCTCCGTCACTCGCGTCCATGAGAAAGCTATTCTTCTCGCTAATGCTGAGGCACACCGCTTTTCAATTGGGCGGCACCGGCGCGCGCTCCGCGCTACGCGACGCGGATCATCCTTGATATAGTGCGCGTATGGAGCGCGAGAAGCATGAACAGCTTGTAGCCGAGCTGAGAGACCCGACGGCTCTTGCAGCGTTTTGCGCTGCGTGTGACTCCTATAGGCCTCATCGTATATCGCGTATTCTTGCAGGGTTCCTTATCAATGCTGGGAATGTCATATATGGAGCGCGTCCGTCGTATGGCAAGTTTAAAGCACTTGAGGTGATCGCTCGCATCCCGTATCAGTCATGGGAGGCGGTCGCGTACACGCTCCTCACCGTATTTTACTCCGACGAGCACCGCGCCATTCGCCTCTCGCGCATTATTCCGTTCGCGCGACATGCTCAGGACAACGAGACCATGCATGTTGTAGTACTCTCAGCGCTTGCTCGCAGGCACGGGGCACGTGGGTTCATTCGCTTCACGGCAGTACCGCTTGTTTTTTCGTTTGCGTACTACTGGGCTATCTGGGTGCTCTCGATCTTCGACAAGCATATCGCGTTTGAAATCAATTTCTTGTTTGAGTCACACGCGTACGAGCAGTATCGTGCGTTTATTGACGAGCACGCACTCGCGCTACGTGGTCGTCCGGTTGAGAGTGCGTACCTCAGGTTCTATGGTCGTACCGTACAAGATGAGCTCGAGCTGTTTGAGTCGATTGCGCTTGATGAAGTCATACACCGAAATGCCTCCGTTGATATGCTCCGCGCAATGAGCCACGGGCACGCTGCATAAGCTACAATACATGTATGTCTCGCATTGGCGTTCTGCGCGGCGGCGTGGGTGAAGAGCACGATGTGTCCCTTAAAACGGGTCTCGCAGTTCTACGAAAGCTTGAAAACACCCACGCAGCGGTAGACGTGTTTATAGATCGGCGCGGCGTCTGGCATGTCCGTGGCGTGCCTATGCCGCCACAGCGCGCGCTCGCAGGCATTGACCTTGCGTTTAATGCGCTCCATGGAGCGTATGGTGAGGACGGCGGCGTTCAGCGCGAGCTTGAACGCATCGGGGTGCGCTATACCGGGCCTGAGCCGATGCCGGCGTCGCTCGCAATGAACAAAGTTGTCTCAAAACAACTGATGGCGGCACAGGGAGTACTCGTTCCGCGGCATGTACTTGTCGGAGTCACGCCGAATTTAGAACGGAGAGCGCTCGAGATTTGGCGCTCGTTCCCGCAGCCCTCCGTAGTGAAACCGCTCGCATCAGGCTCGTCAGTAGGTGTGACGCTTGTGAAGACGTTTGAACAGTTTCTGGACGCGTTAAAAAATGCGTTTCAATACGCTAAGGATGTTGTTGTTGAAGAATATGTGCGCGGTAGGGAAGCGACCGTAGGCGTCATTGATCGCTTTCGTGGGCAGCAGGTATACGTACTGCCGCCGGTTGAGATTATCCTCCCCGTCACATCTGAGATTTTTGATTGGCAGGCAAAGTATGGTGGGAATGCCGTTATTCGCGTACCTAGCGGATTTACGCGTCAGGAAGTACTAGCGCTCGAGTCCGCCGCGCGCGCGGTACACGCAACGCTCGGACTCCGCCACTATTCGCGAAGTGACTTTATTATGACACCGCGCGGTCCTTACTTTCTTGAAGTTAACGCGCTTCCGGGGCTCACGGAGACCTCTCTCGTACCAAGGTCGCTCGAAGCCGTCGGATCGTCAATGGATGAGCTTGTGGCACATGTTATTTCGCTTGCGCTTGAGAAAAAATGAAGGACTTACCACAAAAGCATTGCGTTCCCTGCGAGGGTGGTGTGACGCCGCTTGCTGGCCCCGAGCTCGACCAGTATTTAATAGCTCAGCCAAGCTGGCGCGCGAACGCTGATCGCACTGCGATTTCAAAAGATTTTTTATTTACTGACTTTGTGAGCGGTGTCGTGTTTATTACTGACGTGGCTCATATCGCAGAAGAAGAAGGGCACCACCCGGACCTAAACCTGCACAACTACAACAGGGTAACGGTTACGCTATCAACACACGCAATCAAAGGGCTCTCAGAGAACGACTTTATCCTAGCCGCAAAAATAGACGCACTTTCGTCGCACTAGTCTTTTTCGCGCTCGAGCGGTACCCAATACTCACGTTTTTCGCGTGTGGCTGAGTTTTTAAGCATCAGTATTACACCTGTTACCGAGCCAGTGACTGTTTCAGCAAAAAATGCTCCTTGAATACCACCAACATACCAGCCTCCCAGAGGAGCAATCACATTTAATACTGCAAGAAGCCAGCCATCGCCATAGAGCATTCGCAGTGTTCGAATGTCATCGGTGCTCGATTCTTTAGTCTTGCTCACAGGGTGAGTATATCGCCCATAACCATTCCGGCTAGACGTGGCACTAGTAGCGCACGGGGCAGTAGCTGCCGCAAGCCAAAAAAACATCCCGGTGGTGCGGGATTATTTTTTTTATTGTGGACTGGGCTGGTTTCAGTTGGAACTCTCTTGTAGCAGAACTCAAGCTGTGGGCTGAACTGCAAGCGGAAATGACTTCTTTTACCTAAACAAATGCTTTTGCATCTTCACCAACAAGTTTCGCTGCCGACTTACCTGTTTTTTGTAAATACTCTTTTACTATCTGGAAACCCAAGGAATAAGCGGCCCAGCGAGGAATATCGTCAGAGCCAAAAAACCAGGCCCAGTGATTGTAATTCTGATTATGATAATCTGCTCTCGCTCTTTCCTTCAGTTTCGCCAATACTTCCCCTTGCACAGCTATGCTCCAAGGCTTTGGTTGTCCTCCGTTTATCTCCAGGTCAAAATGGTCAGCCAAACCTTCCGACACGATTGCCTCAAGAAGTGTCTTCCCGTAGCCAACGGCCTGCCATCGTGCACAATGATGTAGCTCGTGAGCTACAGTACTTTTTGTCTCGGTCGCAATGTTATTTTTTAGGTCAGAATGGTTGGGGTCAACACTCATATAGATCAAATGCGCAGTGGGAGCAAATCCGCCTACTCCCGTTTCAGGAATTGCCGCATCGGGATTATCTACAACAATTACATCCACAGAGGGAAGTTTTAGTCTTTCCTCAATTTGAGCCAGCGCGAATTCAAAAGCACCCCTTATTTCTTGTTCAAAGGGATTTAGGCGATCACTGGCTTTTAAGATATGCAAATTCACACTCATAAAGTTCCAATATCAACTATGGTAGCAAAAAATAACCCTTATAAACACTGGACAAAATGTGTTGTGGACCCTGCCGGATTCGAACCGGCGACCTCCTCATTGCAAATGAGGCGCTCTACCAACTAAGCTAAGGGCCCGAGTGAGGAGCGCCGCGAGTGCTTGCACTCATGGCGTCCGAGCGATGGACCCGCACTGTTTCAGTTTGGGCCTTCGCTCGCTTATGCTAGCACAAATACGAGTGCTGGGACAAGAATACCAATAAGCGCCCCAATAAGGACCTGCATTCGCGTATGACAGCGTATATGGACTCGCGCAGCGCCTACAAGGACTGCGAGTACGGCGGCACCTCCTGCTACGGGAAGTGCATACTCACTGGGGACGGTATACAGGGCGAGTGGAGCCAAAAACCATGCAAAGGCGCTGTGTCCTGATGGAAACGCTCCCAGTGAGAGGCCGTGAGCTCTTTCACCGTTCGGTCGTGTGCGCCGTGTGAGTACTTTGAGGAACGCAATTGCGACACCCAGGGCCGCGAGCGAGATGAGTATTCGAAACCCCGCTTCGGGATCGCCGTTCAGTGCGATGTACGTCGCGTACGCTGCAACAATAGGCGCAAAACGAATCGGTGTGAAAAGTGAAGTTGCATGCGCCAGGCGCGTTACAAAAGGTAGTGCCATGGGCACATGATACACTTCAAAACATGTTCGCTCTGAGCGCTTTTCTGACGAGTGTCATGATTATAGTATTGGTTGATTATGCATGGTATTCACTTACGCGGAAGCATTTTTACGGCGTGATCAGCGGGCTTAAAGATCGCGTCGGACTACCAGGCCTCGTGAGTGCGTACGCCGCGCTAATAGCCGGACTCTTATTTTATGCGACGCTTCCTGCGCTCGCGGGAGGGAGCGTTTGGTACGCGCTTGTCCTGGGCGCCTTATATGGAGTTGTTGTATACGGTATCCATGCCGGGGCAGGGTATGCGCTCATGCGAGGTGTACCATTGCGGGTTGCAGTCGCCGAGTTTGCGCACGGAGTAATCCTCATGAGTTTGGCGTGTATGTTCGCGTATCTCGTTGGAAGCGCGCTAGTTTAAAATACAGCGCTCATGCGCTAGAATAGCCACACGGGCGGCTAGCTCAGCTGGTTAGAGCGCACGCTTCACACGCGTGAGGTCACAGGTTCGATTCCTGTGCTGCCCACCAAGTATCGCCTGATACTTGGGGCAGCAGCACGCACTGCGTGCGGCAGGAATCGAACGCCGGAGCGATGTGTGATGTTTCATCACACCGCGAGGCGGTGCCCAGGCCAAGTCCGACCGAAGGGGAGGACGAGAGCCGCGGGCGACTTCCTGTGCTGCCCACCAAGTATCGCCTGATACTTGGGGCAGCAGCACGCACTGCGTGCGGTTTGGGGAGAATTTCTTGGTCGGGCCGTAAGCACTTCGTGCTTTCTTCCAGCGCTCGCTCGGAAATATAAAAAAATTTCTATTTCCCTCGCTCGCTCGGAAGTAGTACAGTAGTACGTGCGGTTTGGGGAGAATTTCTTGGTCGGGCCGTAGTATACCGGTAGTACGTGCGCTTCGGGTGCGTAAAGACTGGGTTCGATTCCCAGCGGCCCGACCAAGAAATGCTCCGAGTGTCTGGTAGACACTCGTGGTCGCAGTGCGAGTAAAGACTGGGTTCGATTCCCAGCGGCCCGACCAAGAAATGCTCCGAGTGTCTGGTAGACACTCGTGGTCGCAGTGCGAGTAAAGACTGGGTTCGATTCCCAGCGGCCCCACCAAAATGCTATTTTCTAGCTAGAAGACAAGCGTCCGTCCCATCGTTTCGGGAAGGATTCACGCCAGCGTGGTATCCTCTCCCTACACTCGGGCCGTAAGCCTGGCTTCCGTCCCATCGTTCCGGGAAGGATTCACGCCAGCGTGGTATCCTCTCCCTACACTCGGGCCGTAGTATACCGGTAGTACGCATGCATGGGGTGCATGTAGACCGGGTTCGATTCCCGGCGGCCCGACAAATATGCTACAAATGAGTGTACTGGGCCTATAGTCTAGTGGTACGATGCAGCATTCGCATTGCTGAGGCGCGAGTTCGATTCTCGCTAGGTCCACCAGTTGTACTGCGGTGCTACACTCTTCGCTCTTGTCGTTCAACGGATAGGACACCTCCCTCCGAAGGAGGAGATGACGGTTCGATTCCGTCCGAGAGCACTCTTTTAACTTCGCTACTCGAGTAGTAAGCTCAGTTTGCAATCTGCCCGGTAGCAAAAAGTATTGCTGCAACGATTAAAGCAACTCCTAATGCCATTTTTTTAACGGTTAGAGGCGTGTTCCAATTTTCGCGCTTGGGTCCGTCTTCCCAGTCGTCGTCACTTGGGCGCCTGTCTTGAAATGTGATTGTTTCAAATTTCATGATGCTTCTGTTATACGCCTGTTTTTTCTGCGCGCAAGTGCAGTAGGAGGATTATGCTTGTTGCCACCTCGCACTGCACTCGTAGTACTTCTCTAGTGGTATCCTAGTGACGGGCGATAGCGACATCCTCACTCGGGCCCAAACTGAAACAGTGCGGGTCCATCGCTCGGACGCCATGAGTGCAAGCACTCGCGGCGCTCCTCACTCGGGCCCAAACTGAAACAGTGCGGGTCCATCGCTCGGACGCCATGAGTGCAAGCACTCGCGGCGCTCCTCACTCGGGCCCTTAGCTTAGCTGGTAGAGCGCTTCCATGGCATGGAAGAGGTCAGGAGTTCGAGTCTCCTAGGGTCCACCAAAGTTTATTTACAGAGGAATTAGCCTCGCTCGGTATTGAAGACGTGCTTATTGCGTTTGCAATAGGTGGCATAACCGCTGCTATGTACAGCGTAGTGTCTCCGGTGCGCGAGCGCCTCGAGCGCAGCGGCATAGGGGTGCTTCTTGCTTGTGCATATGGTATTGGTATCGTGATTCTATACGGCGGTTTTTATCTGCTTAACTTGTCATCAGTATTAGTCGCATTTGTGACACTCGCCGTTTTTGCTTTTGTGCCGCTCATAATTAAGCCCTGGGATCTTAAGGGAGCACTGCTGACCGGACTCATGTTTGGTGGGTTTTTATTCTTTTTTGAAATGGTGTTTTTCCTAGCATACCCGGGGATCGTTGACGCATGGTGGTTTGGTGCCACATGGGGGCGGGTACTAGGGGTACCTTATGAGGAAATCATATGGGGATTCTTGTGGGGGGTCGCGGGCGCATCAGGAACCGAGCTTGTGCTGCGATTGAGATTGCGCCGTCTACCGAGGGCTACTACTTAGGAGCATCAAGCTTTTCGAGCCCGAGCTGCTTGAATACGACGTATATAACGCCGGCAATAATAAGAAAATCGACGAGTGTGGCAATAAAGGCACCATAGTTTATGCCCAGATAGGCGAGACCCTTGAGTCCCTCGGTGGAGCCAAGGATGAGGGCTAGAGCGGGCATGATGATGTCGTTTACTAACGAGGCAACGACCTTACCGACTGCACCTCCTAAAATAAAGCCGATCGCGAGTCCAACCACCCCTTGCTGGCGAACAAATTGAATGAAATTTTGCATATAGGCACAGTTTAGCAGTGCGTGATAGAGTAGGGGAATGGCAGCTGAAGCTGGCGGCATTCATATTGCATTTGCGCCGTACGTACTCGGCAATGTCGGCTCTTTTCCGATAACCGCAACGCTCGTTACCTCCTGGGTCGTTGTCGGCCTCCTTGTGGTGTGGGCATTTTTCTTTGCCCGATCCCTTAAAATGACACCCGGCCGAGGACAGGTTTTGGTTGAAACGACTATCGGGTTTGCCTATGACTACGTAAAAGAAGTGCTTGAGGACGAGAAGCTCGCTCGGCGCTACTTCCCGTTCATCATGACCATTTTTGTATTTATTGCGGCGGCCAACCTGTTCGGTCTTTTACCGTTTACGGGTCACGCGCTCACATTCCACGATACGCCGCTTTTCTACCCCGTAAATACCGACCTCAACATGACGCTGGCGATGGCGGTAGTTGCTGTGCTCGTGATCGAATTTGCGGGCATCGCGGCACTCGGTGTGTTGAAGTACGGCTCAAAATTTGTTAATTTTCACTCGGTCGTCGGATTTTGCATCGGCATCATTGAATTGATTTCCGAGCTTGCCCGTTTGATCACGTTTTCGTTCCGCCTCTTTGGCAATATCTTTGCCGGAAAGGTGCTCATACTTGTCGCCCTCTACTTCCTTCCGTACTTCTTACCGGTACCGTTACTGGTATATGAAGTGGCGGTAGGAATTATCCAGGGCGCAGTGTTCGCATTATTGACACTGTTCTTTATTAAAATTGCGGTCACAGAGCCGCACTAATCAATCGTTAAGCACATATGGAACTCGAAGCAGTAAAATCGCTCTCCATGGCAATCGTAGTAGCGCTCGGCGTCTTTGCGCCGGCACTCGGTATCGGTATGCTCGTGAGCCGCGCTCTAGAAGCAATTGGGCGAAACCCAGAGGCTTCAGGCAAGATCACGACGACGATGTTCATTGGTATCGTCTTCACAGAGGCCTTGGCAATCTTCGCGCTTGTCGTCGGCTTTATCATCAAGTTCGCGTAGCAGTATGGGGGACCTCGTGCAGGTGTTCGGCATCGACTGGAGACTAATGGTCGCGCAAGCGGTCAACTTTGCGGTGCTGGTCGCGGTACTGGGGTACTTTGTCTATGGCCCGGTTATGCGGCTCCTCGCAGAGCGCGCAAAAAAGATAGCTGAGGGCATCGCGGACGCGGCTGCGGCAAAAGAGGAGCGCGAAGCTGCCGCCTCAGAGCGATCAGGTATTGTTTCTGAAGCGCGTCACCAGGCTGAAACAATCATTGCCCGCGCGCAAGACGAGGGAAAGAATGAGCGCATGACTATTGTGAAGCAGGCGCAGGATCGCGCCGCGCAAATTGTGCGCGATGCCGACCTCGCCGCAGCAGAAGGTAAGCGCAAGGCGCTCAAAGACTCTGAAGCAGAGGTGGCACGCGCCGCAGTGCTTGCCGCAGAAAAAATACTTAGGAATTCATGACACTTGTAGAGCGATACGCACAGGTAGCAGCACTTGTTGACACGACACAGCTCGTGGCGTACCTGACGCATCGCCGGCACCTCTCCCTCCTTCCAAAGATTGTGCGCTACATGGAGCGGAGATCGTCGCCACACGAAGTAGTTGTTGTTGCGCGAGAGCACGACCGCGCAAAAATGCATCACAAGTTCCCAGCAGCCGCAATCGAGGTAGACCCGAAGATTGTTGGAGGCTACATCGCCCGCGCCGGTACCGAAGTTACAGACGCCTCGTACCGTCGAGCATTAGTACAGCTTTATCACAACACCACGAAGTAGTATGCATAGCCCAATTATAGAAAAGCTCAAGAAAGAGATTGAGTCACTCGGCGCAGATACGAAGACGGAACACATTGGGATAGTCCGCGCGGTCGGAGACGGCATTGTTGAGATCGATGGGCTCGTGGGTGCGTCAATGGCTGAAATGGTGGTGTTTGATGAGGCATCGCAGCTATCGGTTGGGGACGCGGTCCGACGCGAGGGCGCGCTCTATGGCGTCATTTTGAACCTTGAAGAGGACACCGTAAAAGCAATCATTCTCGGTGAGGCGTCTCGCGTGCAAGAGGGCATGCATGTGCGCGGCACAGGTAAGTTGCTCTCCGTGCCCGTTGGAGACGCGGTGATCGGCCGCATTGTAAATACGCTCGGCGAGCCGGTTGACGGCAAGGGTCCTATCGCTGCGGATACTTCCTATCCGGTTGAGCGAGAAGCGTATGGCGTTATTGATCGTCAGTCCGTCAATGAGCCGCTCCACACCGGCATTAAAGCAATCGACGTCCTTATTCCGATCGGTCGCGGTCAGCGTGAGCTCATTATCGGTGACCGCGGAACAGGAAAGACCGCCGTCGCGATTGACGCAATTTTGAATCAAATGAACGAACCGGTCGACAAGCGGCCGCTGTGCATCTATGTCGCAATCGGTCAGAAAGAAAGTAAGACCGCGCGCGTTGCCGGCCTCCTCGCGGAGCGTGGGGCGATGGAGTACACCACTATCGTGACAGCGCCTGCGTCAGCGCCCGCGGCGTATCAGTTCCTTGCGCCGTACGCGGGTGTCGCGATGGCGGAATACTTTATGGATAAGGGGCGCGATGTGCTCATTATTTACGACGACCTCTCAAAGCAGGCTGTCGCGTACCGCCAACTCTCACTCCTCCTCCGCCGACCGCCAGGACGCGAAGCGTATCCGGGAGACATCTTTTATCTCCACTCACGACTTCTCGAGCGCGCCGCGAAGCTCTCAAAGGAAAAGGGCGGCGGCTCAATAACCGCGCTTCCTATCATTGAAACGCAAGACGGCGATATCTCCGCATACATTCCGACAAATGTGATTTCAATCACGGATGGGCAGATGTTCCTGGAGGCAGACCTCTTTAACAAAGGCACGCGCCCCGCCATTAATGTTGGTATTTCAGTTTCGCGCGTAGGAGGCGCGGCTCAAACCAAGGCGATGAAAAAGGTTGCCGGCCGCATAAAGCTCGACCTAGCGCAGTTCCGCGAGCTTGAAGCGTTTATGCAGTTCTCACAGGACCTAGACGCAGACACTAAGAAGCGCATCGACACCGGCAGACGCCTAGTAGCGACCTTGAACCAGAACAAGTACGCGCCTATCCCGTTTGAGGTGCAAGTCTCGGTGATGTACGCTGCGACCAGAGGACACTTCGATAGTTACCCGCCTGAGCGCATTCAAGATATTGAATCGCGCTTCACCGCCTTCATGCTCCTTGAGGGGAAGGATGTCTTAGCTGCGATTAAGAAAGATCGCGATATCAAAGAAGAGGTTGAAGCTAAGCTAAAGTCAGCAATTGAGGCATTCGTGAGCGCCAACAAATAGTACATGTCACTCAGAGACATTAAAACTAAAATTCGCTCCGTCGATCGTACCCGCAAGGTGACGAAGGCGATGGAGACTGTCTCTGCGGTTAAGATGCGCAAGGCGCAGCAGCGCGCGCTCTCTGGACGCCCCTACGCGCGCGCAGCGCTCTCAATACTCGAGCGTCTCTCGCCGTCTCTCGTGACGCTCGCGCACCCACTGACGACTGCGCGCCCGGTGCGCCGCGCCGGGCTCATTGTGGTAACTAGTGACAAGGGGCTCTGCGGTGTGTTAAACGCCGCGGTCCTTAAAGAGTCGGAACGCGTCATTGCGACGCTCGGGCTCGAGCTCAAAAACATTGACTTGTATGTGTTCGGGCGAAAAGCGGCTGAGTACTTTGGCCGCCGCGGCTACACGCTCAAGTCCAAGTTTGAGAATATTTCTGACGATGTATCACCGAGCGATCTTGAGCGCATCTCTCGCGACGTGGTCCGTTCCTTTGAGGCGGGGGAGATAGATGCAGTGCGCGTGGTATACACAAACTTTAAGTCGACCTTCGAGCAGGAGGCGCTCTCCCACACCGTGCTCCCGTTCTCGCTAGAGCAGTTTAGAGACATCGTAGCCGGCATCGTTCCGCAGAAAGGTGCCTATGCTGAAGCTCGCCCCAATCCGGCGCCTCGCTTCTACACAGTTGAGCCGAGCGAGAGCGAAGTGCTCGGCACATTACTCCCACGCTTAACCACTGTGTTCCTTTACCACATGCTCCTCGAGAGCAAAGCGTCCGAGCACTCGGCACGCATGGTGGCAATGAAAAATGCGTCTGACAAGTCCCGTGATCTCTCGAAGGCGCTCACGCGTGTCTTTAACAAGACGCGCCAGGCGGTTATTACGCGAGAGGTGTCGGAGATAGTCGGCGGTATTGAGGCAATGGCAGGTAATTAATAACGATATACACTAATTAAAAAGTATGAACGGCACAATCACCCAGATCATCGGTCCCGTAGTTGATGTCCAGTTTGAAAAAGAAGTTCCCGCAATCCGTAGCGCGCTGGTGTGGAAGGGTGGTGGCCGCGAGGTAACGCTCGAGATCGCATCGCACATAGGCATGAACCGTGTACGTGCTATTGCGATGCAAGACACCTCTGGTATGAAGCGTGGTGAGGAGGTTAAAAATACTGGAGCGCCCATTTCAGTACCCGTGGGCGACGCGGCACTTGGACGCCTCTTTAATGTTGTGGGCGATACTATTGATGGCAAAGGGCCGGTAGAAAAAGGCACTCCGACCTTGCCGATTCATCGCGCTGCACCAAAGTTCACTGACCAAAAGACGAAGGCGGAAATATTTGAAACAGGACTCAAAGTTATTGACCTCTTGTGCCCGTTTATTAAGGGTGGAAAGGTGGGCCTCTTCGGTGGCGCAGGCGTCGGTAAGACTGTCTTGATGCAGGAACTAATTCACAACGTAGCAACAGCGCACGCTGGCTACTCAGTGTTTGCAGGAGTTGGTGAGCGCGTACGCGAGGGCAACGATCTCTTGCACGAAATGACTGAGTCAGGCGTCATTGATAAGCTCGCGATGGTTTTCGGTCAGATGAACGAGGTGCCGGGTGCGCGCGCGCGCATCGCGCTTACGGGCCTCACGATGGCTGAGTACTTCCGCGACGAGATGGGCAAGGACGTGTTGTTCTTCATGGACAACGTCTTCCGCTTTGTGCAGGCAGGTTCGGAGCTTTCATCACTCCTTGGACGCGTGCCATCAGCCGTGGGATACCAGCCAACATTGGCAGAAGAGATGGGAGCACTCCAGGAGCGCATAGCCTCAACTACCAAGGGGTCCATTACCTCAATTCAAGCAATTTACGTTCCTGCAGACGACCTTACAGACCCGGCACCGGCAACTACCTTCACGCACCTCGACTCAACGATCGTGCTACAGCGCCAGCTTGCGTCCCTGGGCATCTTCCCTGCGGTAGATCCGCTCGACTCATCGTCGACGGCACTTGACCCAGACATCGTCGGTGTTGAGCACTATCAAGTCGCGCAGGAAGTGAAGCGCATCCTACAGCGCTACAAGGATCTCCAGGACATTATCGCCATTCTCGGTATTGAAGAGCTTTCAGAGGATGATAAGAAGCTCGTGTACCGCGCGCGCAAGGTACAGAAGTTCCTTTCTCAGCCGATGCATGTGTCGAAGGTCTTTTCAGGCATCGACGGGGAGTTTGTGCCTCGCGAGGAGACGGTGAAGAGCTTTAAGGAGATCATTGACGGCAAGTACGACCACATTGATGAGGCAGCATTCTACATGAAGGGCGGTATCGAGCAGGTATTGAAATAATTAACATTAGCTACGATTATGCGAGAAGGTGAACCCAAAAATGATTTAGATTTAGAAAAAAAAATTGATGAAGAGTCAACCCAAAAGAGCGCTGGCAGCGCCGATAGTCATGAACATGACAAGACCGAAGAGTCACTGAAGGAGAATGCAGTTGTAAATGTGAGCAATGCTACTGATCGAATTGACACAATAAATGTTGCTGAAAATTCTGAGAGAGAGATGTGTGTTTGCACTCCTTGTCGACACCCGGCCGAGCCTCACCGGTCAAGATGTTCAAGGCACCGACAGGGGTGTCCGATGTAACTAACATAGTATGTACATTACAATCGCGCGCGTACATGAGAACCTCTTTAGTGGGCAGGCGGTATCTATAACTGCTCCTGGCGCTGATGGGGAACTTACCATTCTTTCTACCCATGAGCCGCTCGTGGTGCCTCTCACGAAGGGCATCATAACCGTCCGCACTGCGGAACATGGCGAAGTGTATGAGTGCGAAGGAGGCGTTCTTGAGGTTTCTAACAACCAGGTCACTGTTTTGCTCTAACCGCTAGCGGCTCTGCGCTCAGCAAGGTATACTTACACCATGTTTGGTGATTTTTTAATGAAGCAGATGCTCAAGCGTCAGCTCCGCAGTCTGCCAAAGGCGGTGCAAGAGCGAGTTCTTGCCGCGTTCGAGAAGAATCCGCAATTCTTTAAAGACTTAATGGGTGAAATAGCAAAGAAGGTGAAGTCAGGCGTTCCTCAAGCAACTGCCATTCAGCAGGTACTGATGAGCAAGCGCGCAGATCTTCAGAAAATGCTTCTCGACCAGTAACCGAGGATGCACAAAAAGATTTTTATTCTCCTCGGCCACCCGACTACTGCCTCGCTCTCGGGGTCAGTCGCGAGCGCGTATGAAGAAGGGGCGCTAGAAGCGGGGCACGAGGTGCGCCGTATGAACGTGGGTGACATGCGCTTTGACCCAGTGCTCCGCTCCGGGTACCAGAAGATCCAAGAGCTCGAGCCCGACCTAAAGACATTTCAAGCGAACGTCTCTTGGTGCGACCACTTCGTCATTGTGTACCCCAACTGGTGGTCCGCAATGCCTGCTGTGCTTAAGGGTATTTTTGACCGGGCTTGGCTTCCTGGTTTTGCGTACAACTTTTATAAAGACGGCCGGCTTGGCTGGCACAAGCGATTGCGGGGCAAAAGCGCGCGCATACTGGTGCTCTCAAACGCGCACCCGCTGCTTACCTGGCTTTTTTTTGGGGAGTTTACGAACGAGCTAGCTCGCGCAACGCTTGGATTTGCCGGCATTGCCCCTGTTCGGGTCAAAGTCTTTTCACCATCTGAAAAGGCGTCACCGGAGCGTATTGGCTGGTGGTTGAGAACAGTGAAGAATTGGGGAAAACGCGTTCTCTAGTGTATCCTAAGCCCGCATGAAGCTCTCAATCGGCATTGTAGGTCTTCCAAATGTAGGCAAGTCTACCTTGTTTAAGGCGCTTACGCGCAAGGACATACTGATCGCGAACTACCCGTTCGCCACTATCGACCCGTCTGTGGGCGTTGTTGCCGTGCCCGACCCGCGCCTCGCGGTGCTCACTGATATCTCAAAGTCCGCAAAAACCGTGCCGGCCGTTGTAGAGTTTGTTGACATTGCGGGTCTCGTCAAAGGGGCATCAGAGGGCGAGGGTCTCGGGAACCAGTTTCTCCAAAATATTCGCGAGTGCGACGCGATCGCAGAGGTGGTACGCATTTTTGAGGACGGCGATATTACGCACGTCCACGGAGACATTGATCCTATAAAAGATATTGAGGTCATAAACCTCGAGCTCATACTTGCCGACCTGCAGAGCGTCTCAAAGCGCCTGCAAAGCGTCGAGCGCGATGTTAAGCGAGGAGATAAGACTGCGCGTCTAGAGCATGAGGCGCTGACCATAGTGCAGCAGGACCTCGAAAGTGGACGCTTTGCGTCTCGCGATATTGCGTCGCTCCAGCTTCTCACGCGCAAGCCCATTATGTACGTCTTCAACAAGAAGGCCGGCGGTCACAATTTGGATGAGATGAATGACGATCGCTACACGCGCCTAACGGAGTTTGTGAGAGGCCTCGGCGCACCCTATGTAGTTGTCGATGCGGCAATAGAGAATGAACTTAATGAAGTTTCATCCGACGAAAAGCATACCTTTCGTCAGGAGTACGGTGTTCTTTCAGACGGTATTGACGACATGATACGCACTGCCTACAAGCTCCTCGGACTGCAGAGCTACTTTACGACAGGAGCGGATGAAACTCGCGCGTGGACGACAAAGGTAGGAGCAACAGCACCAGAAGCAGGGCAGGCCATACACACAGACTTTAAAGAAAAGTTTATTCGAGCCGAGGTTGTAGCGTATGACGATCTCGTCTCTCTCGGTGGCTTCGTCAAAGCTCGTGAGGCCGGTAAGGTCCGTACGGAAGGCAAGGAGTACATCGTGCAGGATGGTGACGTCATCGAGTTCAAGGTGTAGTCCAACTTAATTCGCCCCCCCCGACTCCTCACATCCAGATTACAATCAATAAACTGTATGATATATCATACAGATAAACTGATTGTTACTTAGAGGGCCAGAGGAGGAAGTGAAGCGGATACTTCTTTTTGAGATACGCAAAGGTACCCCACTCGGGGTGTTTTGGTTTCCGTCTTGCCTCATGAGCTTTGTTCATTTCTTCGACTACATCTTCGTATCCTGGCATGGTGTCATCGAGCCACTGCTGCACTCGATACACTGTGTCTGGACCAACTCTCATACGGGCCATGATCTCGTTGCGTGACACACCAGCCAATAGATCGCGAGCGATGAGGATGCGCCGACCGAGCATGACACGCTCACTTGTGGTAAGTAAGTCTTTTAAAAAGCGTTTGGTAGCGTCGCGGCCTTTGAGTGTACTTGCTGCGGTGTAGAGCGCGTCGAGCGTTTCTATCCGCTCGGTGTCAGTTAGATCACTAATTTTTCTCTTCATACTACCTGTATGATATATCATACAGGACAAGTGGTGAGTGTGAGTGGGGAAGTGGTATACTTTACGCATATGGATACATCACTCAAACCTAAGGTAGGGCCGAAGGACTTCTTCCTTTGGCTTGGTGCTATCGTCGCTCTGTACACCTCTGTCTTTGCGTTTCTCACGCTCGCGTTTGAGTACGTCAATACTGCATTTCCGGACGCACTGTCATACTCATACGACCCATACTCCGGTGCAATCAAATTCGCGATAGCAACGCTCATTGTTGCGTTCCCACTCTTCCTCGTCCTTATGAGACTCATTCGGATGGATATTGCACGTACGCCGGAAAAGTCTGACCTTTGGGTACGTCGGTGGGCGCTCTATCTGACCATCTTCATCGCAGGTGCGACTATTGCTATTGACCTGGTGACGCTCGTGTACTACTTCCTCGATGGCGAAATCACCACCCGCTTTGTTCTGAAGGTGCTCGTTGTGCTCTTGGTAGCTAGTGCTGGCCTTATGCACTTCCTTTCGGATATCTGGGGCTACTGGGTAGAATATCCAGCGCGAGCGATGTACGTGGGATGGGCGGTCGCAGTACTTATTGTTGGAACCGTCGTTTCAGGATTTCTCATCATTGGCTCTCCAATGGATGCGCGTTTGTACAAGATGGATGAGCAAAAAGTCTACGACTTGCAAAGTATTCAGGGTCAGATTCTGTACCACTACCAGTCTACAGGTGTGCTTCCTGAGGCGCTTGCTGAGCTCTCGAGTCCGCTGTCAGGATACTCGGTACCGATCTCAGCAGACGGAACACTGTACGAGTATAGAATCGGAGATGCTGACTCGTTTGAGCTGTGTGCGATGTTCAACAAGGCGTCTCGAACCAGTGCGTCAATGCCAGTGCGCGGCGCAAACGACTTTTGGGAGCATGGAGAAGGGCTCGAGTGTTTTGCGCGTACGATAGACCATGACCTCTACCCAGTCATAGATACCGCTAAGGTACCCGTGCCAAATCGCTAGCGGTACGGTACGATCGATCCATGAGCGAATACGACCACACAGCGATAGAAAAAAAGTGGCAAGACGAGTGGGCGAGGAGCGGTATCTATAAAACTGGTACAGACTCGAGTAAACCAAAGCAATACATTTTGGACATGTTCCCGTACCCGTCGGGGGAGGGACTCCATGTAGGTCATCCGAAAGGATATATCGCGACTGATGTCTACTCGCGCATGAAGCGCATGCAAGGGTATACCGTGCTACACCCGATGGGGTGGGACGCGTTCGGGCTTCCGGCAGAGAACTTTGCGATCAAGAACAAAGTGCACCCTCGCGTCGCCGTAGATAAAAATATTTCAAATTTTAAGCACCAGCTCTCACTCATCGGGCTCGACTATGACTGGGCACATGAGATCAATACGACCGACCCTGCGTACTACAAATGGACACAGTGGATCTTCATACAGCTTCTGAAAAAAGGTTTAGCGTACGAGTCGTTCGAGCCGATTAACTGGTGCCCATCCTGCCAGACAGGACTTGCAAACGAAGATCTGAATGCTGACGGCACGTGCGAGCGATGTGATTCTGTCGTCGAGAAGCGCCCCATGCGTCAGTGGGTATTACGTATTAAGGAGTACGCAGACAGACTATTGCATGACCTCGACACGTTGGATTGGCCTGAACACATCAAGGAGCAGCAGCGCAACTGGATCGGGCGAAGTGAGGGGGCAGAGATTACATTCGCGGTCGAAGGTGCTGACCCTGTCGTTGTTTTTACGACACGCCCAGACACACTTATGGGAGTTACGTTTTTGGTCGTTGCGCCAGAGCATGCGCTCGCACGTACATCTACAGACAGTACCGTGAGCACGTATGTACGACGAGCTCTCGGTAAGTCAGAGATCGAACGTACTGGGCAAAAAGCAAAAACAGGCGTACTACTCCCGAGTGTCCGCGCTCTCCATCCCGTGACACAAGAAAAGCTACCGATCTATGTGGCAGATTACGTACTCGCGACATATGGCACCGCCGCAATCATGGCGGTTCCTGATCTCGATGAGCGCGATGGCGAGTTTGCTCGTACGGTGGGTGCGAGGGTAGCGGAGACAAAGCTCATGTCAGCAGACGAAGCGCTCAAGGTGTCCGATGGTGTACGAAAAGTCCAGTATCGTATTCAAGATTGGGTTTTCAGTCGACAGCGCTACTGGGGCGAGCCGATACCGGTAGTGCATTGTGAAAAAGACGGGGTAGTTCCTGTACCTGAAGCCGAGCTTCCCGTAACACTTCCAGACGTCGAGCACTACGAGCCTACCGGTACCGGTGAGTCACCACTTGCGAACATTGAGACTTGGGTTAACACCAAGTGCCCAGTCTGTGGTGCACCTGCAAAGCGCGAAACAAACACGATGCCGCAGTGGGCAGGCTCGAGCTGGTACTGGCTCAGGTTCATGGACCCGGCAAACAACAGCGCGCTGGTTGCACCAGAAAATGAAAAGCGCTGGGGACCAGTCGACCTGTATGTCGGTGGTGACCACGCAGTACGACACCTTATTTACGCACGATTTTGGCACAAGTTCTTATTCGACATTGGCGTAGTGCACACCATAGAGCCGTTTGCACGACTCGAGTTCCTCGGCTTTATTCTCGCAGAGGATGGGCGCAAAATGAGCAAGCGTTGGGCTAACGTTATAAATCCGAACGATGTGATAGACACGTTCGGTGCGGATGCGTTTAGAACCTATGAGATGTTTATGGGTCCGTTTGAAAATACGATCGCTTGGTCGACCAATGGGCTCGTTGGTACGCGCAGGTTCATCGAGCGTCTGTACCGCGCTCAGGAATACGTCGTGTCCGAGCATGTGCCTCAGCTTGATGTCGCGCTGAACGCCACTATCAAGAAGGTGGGTGATGACATTGCCGATTTTAAATTCAACACAGCGGTGTCGCAGATGATGATTTTGCAAAACGAAATCGATACGATTAAGAAAATTGGAAAGGATCAGTACGCAACATATTTGAAGCTAGTAGCACCATTTGCACCGCATGTTACTGAGGAGCTCTGGCACGAGCTCGGACACACAAGTTCGATACATCTCGAGCCTTGGCCTGAGTACGATGAGGCAAAGCTGGTCTCAAATACGGTGACTATTGCAGTCCAGGTGGCAGGTAAGACACGCGGAACGGTGGCTCTCAGCCGTGGAGCAGGGGAGGAGGAGGTGCTTTCAGCAATCTTCAGCGACCCGAAGCTCATGGTTCACGCTCCAGAAAAACCTACAAAAGTAGTCTTTGTCAAAGACCGAATCATCAACCTCATCCCATAGTTGCTCGGGGCTGTGGATAACTTTCAGGGTTTTGACGGGGGAGTTGATTTGTGCTATAAATATATGGTATAGTTTCATCGTTACTACACTAACTACTCATGGCCAAGCTTACATTCAAGCCAAAAGACGTCTCAAAGCGGCTCGTCGACATTCTCCCGGAGCGCTCTAAAGACGTCATCACTTCCCGCTATGGCCTATTGGGTAAAAAGCAGTCTGAAACTCTCGACGCTATTGGCAAACGCTATGGTATTACACGCGAGCGCGTGCGACAGATCGAGAATCACGCCCTCAAACAGATTCAAGACTCCCCTGTCCTAGTCAAAGAAACTGACTCTCTGACTCAACTTGAGGCAGCGATTCGCGAACTGGGTGCCGTGCTACCAGAACACACTATCCTCTCTGAGTTCGCAACAGACCCTGAAACCCAAAATCACCTCTATTTCCTTCTGGTTGTCGGCAAGCCGTTCGCTCATCGCAAGGAGGACGATCACTTCAAGCGACGCTGGTACGTCGACGAGTCAGTAGCAAAAGCCGTCGAGGATGCGCTGAAGACCGTCCATGGCAAGGTTAAGTCAACTGATGTCGTGACCGAGGATATGCTGGTCGACCATGTGCTCTCGTGCATGGAGCGCGTAAATATGAAGTATAAAAATGCGGAGACAGCGAAGCGCTGGCTGGAGCTCTCCTCATGCCTTATGCGTAATCCTCTCGGCGAGTGGGGTCGCACTACTGCGCCTGGCATCAAGCTCAAGAATATCCGTGACCATGCGTACGTAGTCTTGAAGCGCCACGGCTCCCCTATGCACTTCCGTGAAGTCGCGAAGGCAATTGAAAAGACCTTTGGGAAAAAGGCTCATCAAGCTACGACGCACAACGAACTCATTAAGGATGCGGAGCGCTTTGTTCTTGTCGGGCGCGGGCTGTACGCCTTGAAGGAGTGGGGGTATCGCTCAGGACACGTCATCGACATCATCAAGGCAAATCTCGCGGAACATGGTCCAATGACACAAGAGGCAATCATCAAGGCGGTAGGCAAGGAGCGACATGTAAAGCGTAACACCATACTTGTAAACCTTTTGAATAGTAAAGAGATACTCAAGCAGAAAGACGGAACGTACGCGCTCGCTACAAAACGCTAAGCCGACTCCCCTTGCGCTTTGGTATCATGCGCATATGCGATACCGAGCACTACTCCGCGCTCTGGCGTTGGGAATACCTACCGTCACACTTCTTCTCATTTACTTCGCGCCATACGTAGCGGCATTTCTCTACACGGTACTCGCCGCTCTCGCTCCGCTCTGGCTCCCAGTGCTCCTTTTGGTAGTGCTCTGGCCGCTGTGGTTGCGCACAGTGCGATCCCTCTACGTTTCGCGTATACGATATGTGACGCTCGAGCTTAAGCCCGGTGCGCAGACACCGCGATCTGCGCATCCGATGGAGCTCATTCTGTACTCGCTCTACTTCCGGACAGATGTGTCGCGGGCGAGCGCACTTTGGCGCGGCGTTGTCCGCGTGCCATGGTCGTTTGATGTGGTCGCAACGAACGGCTCAGTTCGTTTTTTTGTACATGTGCCGGAGAAGCATCGACCCGCTGTTGAGGGCCGTATCCGCGCAGAGTATCGCGACATAGATATTGACGAAGTGACTGACTATGCACGCGAAATACCATTTAGTCCGTTTGAATGGCGACTCGTGATGCGTGAGTACGCTCTTGAAAAAAGCGACGCGTATCCGATCCGCACATATGTTGCCGATGAGCATGGAAAAACTCGTAGAGACACATTCCTTGAGCTCGTTGAAGAGCTGTCGGGCCTCGGTCCTGAGGAACACATATGGATCTCGTACCTTATTCGGCCGCACCAAAGAGACTGGTCCCCGGGCTTTTGGGGCTTTCTTGAGGTTCCGCGGGATACGCTTCACGAGGATGCATCTCGGGCGATCGCTGCGATCATCGGTCCCTCCGGCGATATGCGCAAGCTTCCGCATTCACAGCAAGAGCTCATTGAGCGCATTGAACATGCACTTTCTAAGCCATCGTTTGATACCGGCATTCGTGCAATGTACATCGCACGACGCAATGCGTTCGATGACCGGCGAGCAAGTACACTTGATACCCTCTTTGATACGTTTGACGATCCGGTATTGAACGGTATTGCACCCTACGATCCGCGCGAGCGGGTCCCGTGGCCACTTTCTGATGTATTTCGCGCTGTACCGATCCTAGATATGGAGTACTTTTTGTCACTGTATCGTCGTCGTGCGTTTTTCGCCCCGCCGTATTATGGTGCGCCGAGCATCTTTAATACTGAAGAATTAGCGACTCTCTTCCATCTGCCGCGTGCTGGGAAAACAAGTTCTCTGTCACGAGCGGGCGGCTCTCTCCTTACGCCTCCTGACAATCTGCCGCTCTAGTATGCGCGCGATTATTGGAACAGTAGTAATAGGAGTTGTCGCCTTCGGGTATCTTTTTGTGGTGAGCGCCCCGCTGCCGTATCCGGTCGGGGAGGTTCTCAAGGTCGAGCGCGGCCAGACTATTGCGTCAATTGAGCGCGAACTTATGGATCTGAGAGCGATTCGGACTCCCTATGTGTTTTCAGTATGTGCGCGATTTTTTGGCCCATCACGTGCGGGGTGGTACGCGCTTCATGCGCCAGAGGATGCGTGCATGCTCGCGTATCGCCTAGCGCGGGGAGATACACGACTCGCAGCACTCAGGATCACGATTCCTGAAGGCTACACTGCCCGTGAGATATCAGAACTCGTGGGTGGTCCCATCGATTCAAATCTTGAAGGATACCTGTTTCCAGATACGTATGTCATCATTCCCGGAACGCCAGTCGGGGAAATAGTCTCGCACCTGCGCGCGCGCTATGAAGAAGCAGTTGCTCCGCTCCGTCCTGAAATACTCGCGAGCGGGCGTACGGAACAGGAAATTCTGACTATGGCATCGATTTTGGAAAAAGAAGCCCGGCTGCCGGAGACGCGACGCATTGTTGCAGGTATCCTTTGGAAACGTCTTGATATGGGTATGCCACTTCAAGTTGATGCAGTCTTCGGATACATCCGCGGCATTGATACTTACAGCCCGTCCTTTGCAGACCTTGAAATTGACTCGCCATACAATACCTACAAAAATGCCGGACTACCACCTGGTCCTATTAATAATCCCGGTATCGATACTATCCGTGCTGCACTGGAGCCTGAGCCGTCACCATACCTCTACTACTTGACCGGTGCGGACGGGACCATGCACTATGCGCGAACGTTTACAGAACATGTCGCAAACCGTAAGTACTTACGCTAGTCGTTGTATTTTTTCCCGTGGAGCGTAGGATGCAGGCATGGCACGGGTATTTGTAGGCCTATCCGGTGGCGTTGATAGCGCCGTCGCCGCACACCTTCTTATCGAGGAAGGACATGACGTTACTGGTGTGTTTATACGCGGGTGGGAGCCGGATTTTCTGGCGTGCAGTGGGGCTGCGGATCGCTTGAGCGCCATGCAGGTAGCCGCGCACCTAGGTATACCATTTCGAACCTATGACCTATCAGAGGAGTACAAAGCGTCAGTAGTCGATGCGTTTGTCGCTGAGTATCGCGCAGGAAGGACGCCGAATCCAGATGTCTTGTGTAATCGGTTCATAAAATTCGGCAGTGCATGGGAGCGTGCGCGCGCGGACGGAGCAGAGTATTTCGCGACAGGTCATTACGCTGACACGAACGGTGCTGTGTTGCGCGCAGCGCGCGATGCAACAAAAAATCAAACGTACTTTCTTTGGACACTCACTCGAGCGGACCTTGAGCACACGCGTTTTCCGCTCGGGAAGATGTTGAAGACCGAAGTACGCGCGCTCGCTCGACGCGTGCGCCTGCCGAACGCCGCGCGTAAAGACTCGCAAGGTCTTTGTTTTCTCGGAGATGTCGACATGCACCGGTTTCTCAAGCGGTACTTGCCGAGTGAGCCGGGACCGATACTCTACAACGGAGCGACTATTGGCACACATGACGGCTCTTGGTTTTACACTCTCGGCCAGCACGTTGCTGCCTCATCAAAAGAGCGCCTGTATGTGGTAGATAAGCGCGGCAATGAGCTGATCGTGAGCGAGACGCCCGCTCCGCTCACGCAAGCGACCACGTGCACGCTTCTCAGCGAGAGCTATGTTTCAGGACAGCCTCCGCAGGGCATTGTTCGCGCCGAGTACCGGTATCATGGGCCGCAGGTGCGGGCGACTGTAGATCAGTCGATCGTGACATTTGAAAAACCGGTTCTAGTAGCAAAAGGGCAGTCAGTCGTCTTTTACGATCAGCAGGGAGTGGTCTGCTACGGAGGCGGTATTGTTGCTTGACGCTCCGGCTCAGGGTGCTACTATCGACTCTTAACCTTAACAAGTGGTCACATGCTGCTGAGTAATCAGACCGAAGCGCCGAGCGCCTTCACGGAAAGTCCTTTCTGTTTTTTAACGCTTGCAGTCATAGCGGGTGCGCTCTTGTTTCTAAACCGCAACGGCGAATCGCCTCGCTAGTGATATGATGGCAGTATGCCAGAGATAGTTAAAGGCGACGGTTCTCGCGAGCTTTTTAACATCAACAAGCTCGCTGACTCGCTCATTCGATCAGGTGCTCCGCGCGACCTCGCCATCCGCGTTGCCGAGAACATCGGCTCGACGGTCATTGACGGGATGACGACGCAGGAGATTTACCGCGACGCGTACCGCCTGCTCCACAAGGAAGAACGCACGGTAGCGGCCCGCTACTCGATGCGTCGAGCAATACTCGATCTCGGACCGTCCGGTTTCCCGTTTGAGGATTACGTATCTGAGCTTATGCGCGCGCGAGGGTATGCCGTGCAAACGCGCGTTATGGTCCCGGGTAAGTGCGCTGATCACGAAGTGGATATCGTCATGCGCAAGGACAATCGTGTCATCGGTGCGGAGCTTAAGTTTCATAACGAGCCAGGGTACAAAACCGACATCAAGGTAGCGCTGTACGTGCGTGCGCGTTTTTCAGATATTGAAGCGCGAGGTGAGTCGAGCGGTGAGTCGCACATCCACGAGGGGTGGCTCATAACAAACACCAAGTTTACTGACAATGCTATTGCCTACGCCAAGTGCGCCGGCATCCATCTCCTTGGCTGGGACTACCCAGAGCGAGGAAATCTTGACGACATTGTGAAAGAAACAAGACTTTACCCCGTCACGGTACTGACGTCGCTGACAAGCGCTGAAAAGACTCGCCTCCTCGCCGCGAACATGCCGCTGTGCCACACCGTGGTCGATCCAGAGGCGCTCCGCCGCGCCGGAATACCTGAGAAAAAGATTGCCGGAGTCATTGCGGAGAGTACGCGCATTTGCAGCATCTAACGTATGGCGTGGGCAAGCAAAACATTTGATCCGGGTGCGTCGGAGCCGTTCAAGTTAAGCCGGTCAAAACTGGACCTTTTTACCGACTGCCCACGCTGCGCGTACCTTGATTTGCGTCTCGGTGTGAAGCGCGTCTCCGGACCATCTTTCACGCTCAATAACGCGGTTGACGAGCTTCTAAAGCGTGAATTCGACGCGCATCGCGTGCGAGGGACCGTGCATCCGCTTGCTGCAGCTTATGGCGTCAATGCGCGCCCGTTCGATGATCCGCGTATGGAAGAGTGGCGCGATGCCCTGAGGCGAGGGATCGCTACGCATCATAAGCCATCCAACCTTATTCTGCGCGGCGGTGTGGATGATGTGTGGCAAACGGACGCAGGGGAGCTCATCATCGTAGACTATAAGGCCACATCTAAAAAAGAAGCGCCAAAAACTGCGGGCGATCTGTACGACTCATATAAAAAGCAGATTGAGATTTATCAGTGGCTATTTCGGCAAAACGGATTTTCCGTATCTCCGACTGCCTACTTTGTGTATGTTAACGGACGATCCGATGCTGTGGCGTTCGACGCCAAGCTCGAATTTGATGTGAACTTGATCGCCTATACAGGTAACGACTCATGGGTCGATGATGCGCTCATGCGGCTGAAGGAAATGCTCATGAGTGAAGAGATTCCGAAAATGGGCACAGCATTCGGTGGGGGTCCATGCGACTTTTGTACCTATCGCGAGGCAGCTGGCAAAGCACTTCTTGCGCAGCATGGCACGGTACGTGAGAGTAAGAAGAAAGAGGAAGAAAAACCGCGAAAGCCGGCTCTCGGGACCGGATCATTGTTCTAGAGACGTAGAAACTGCAAGGAGCATGAGTCCTTCTACCGCCAGTCGATGGCGCCACGGCCGTGCGCTACTAAGTATTCATTAGCTCGCGCAAAGTGATTGTTACCGAAAAAGCCTCGATGCGCGGAGAGTGGTGACGGGTGCGCTGATTCAAGTATGAGGTGTTTAGTGCTATCGATGAGGTGAGCTTTTTTACGCGCGTACGACCCCCAGAGCAAAAAAACGACATGCTCCGCTGCGTCGGAAACTCCTTTGATCACGGCATCCGTAAACTGATGCCAGCCGTATTCTGCATGCGAGTTTGCTAAACCGCTTTCGACCGAGAGTGATGCATTGAGAAGTAATACACCCTGTTCTGCGAAGCGAGTAAGATCCGGGTCATTGGCGGTAGCGAAGCCTTCTCGACGGAGCTCCTTAAAAATATTTGCGAGGGAGGGCGGGACGCGCGCGCCTGCGCGCGCCGAAAATGCGAGTCCGTCGGCGACGCCCGGGGTGTGGTACGGATCCTGACCAAGGATCACTACGCGCACATCGGCAGGTGCAATCATGAACGCTCGCGCGAGATCTGCCCTATTGGGTAGTGCGGTACCGGCGCGGTACGCGCGCTCAACTTTCTCTTGAAGTGCCAAGAAGTATGGCTTTTCAAATTCCGAGCTGAGGAGGCTCGTCCACTCCGGCCCAAGCGTCAGTGGTGCGGTACTCGGCCGAGAGGTGTCTGAGCTACCAGATGTGCGCACGTTTTTCCGGGGGGCGATAGAGAGCATCGCCTTCAGTCACGTTGTACGTGTCGTAAAAGCCCGGCACATGCGCGAGCGGTCCATTGATCCTAAACTCCGCGGGCGAGTGTGGGTCCGTGAGGATAGCCGTTTTCGCGAACTCAAGCCGTGACACTTCTTTTTCCTGCTGAGCGAAGCCAAGAAAGAAACGCTCTTCCGGCGTGAAGCCGCCTACGGTCGTGCGCCCGTGCTTGTCGAGCCACCGTTGGTATGCATCAAACGCGATGACTGCGCCGCCGAGGTCCGCAATATTTTCTCCAAGCGTCAGTTGGCCGTTCACCGGTACGCCATCGATCGAGAAACCACCGTACTGCTCGACAAGGAGGGCAGCCTTCGCTTCAAATCTGGCACGGTCCTCAGGAGTCCACCAGCTCTTCATGTTTCCTCGCTCATCAAATTTTGAGCCTTGGTCATCAAACGCGTGGGTAAGCTCGTGCCCGATCACTGAGCCGATGGCTCCAAAGTTCACACCCATATCGCCCTCGGGATCAAAAAACGGTGGCTGGAGAATTGCTGCAGGAAATACAATTTCATTCAGGGAAAAGCTGCAGTATGCATTGACAGTCTGCGGCGTCATAAACCACTCGGTCCGGTCAACTTTTTTACCGAGCTTTTTAAGCTCGCGGCGATGCTCATATTCTGAGGAGCGTACGATATTGCCAAAGTAATCGTTAGGCGAGAGCTCAAGTCCTCGGTACGTGCGTCCTCGTTCTGGACTACCGATTTTTCGCTGCACTGCGCGCAGTTTGCGTACAGCGAATTTTTTTGTCTTTGGACTCATCCAGTCAAGCGTTCGCATCCGGCGCTCGTAAGCCTGAAACAAATCGTCTACGAGCTCATGCATGCGCGAGGCGGCGCGCTTTGTAAAGTGCGTGCGTACGTAGAGGCGCCCGAGCGCAAATCCTACGGTTCCGTTCACCGACGCGAGTGAGCGACGCCACAGCGGCTTCATTGACTTGAGTCCGTACAGAGTTTTGCCATAGAAGGCAAAGCTAGCACGAGCAATTCGTGGCGTAAGATATGGCGCCGCTTCGAGGAACAGGTGGAAGCGAACATAGGTCTTTATGTCATCTACCGGTACATCCGTAATGAGGCGAGCCGCTGCTTCAATAAAGTCGGGTTGCGCGACAATCGCGTAGTCGAGTGTTGTGACGCCGGCGTTACGCAGGTACGACTCGATAGGGAATGGTTTGCAGAGCGCAATAAGCTTTTTCAGCGTGAGCTTGTGATATGTTTTGTCAGCATCGCGCGCATCTTCTTTGCGCATACTTGCGCTTGCAAGAGCCGTTTCCACTTTAAGAACCGTGTCTCTCGCGCGCTCTGCGTCAGCCCGGGAGAGCCCCAGAAGCTGATGCATTGTTACAACGAAGTTTCGATACGCAGACCGAACGCGTTCAAACTCAGCACCTGACTCCAAGTAGTACTCACGATCTGGCATACCGAGACCTGACTGAAAGAAGTGGAGCGCATACCGTTCACTATTCCGCGCGTCCTGATCTATCGCAAACGCCCATGGTACGCCGATCCCAAAGCGTTCTAAGTCACCAAGCGTTCGAGCGAGTGAAGCGACATCGTGTATTGCGTCAATCTTCGCGAGATACGGGGCAAGTGGTCTAATGCCGAGCGCACGCCGTTTTGACTCATCCATACCGGAGCGATACATCGCCGCGACGAGCGCCTCGTCAGACCCCTTTTTAGGCCTAGAGCGAGCACATGCTTCAACTATCGCCCGAAGCTCATCATCAGTCCGGCGACGCAGAATGTTAAAGGACCCCCAGCGAGCCTCAGTGTGGGGGATTTTCGCGCTATCGACCCATGACCCTACAGCGTACCGATAAAAGTCGTCCTGCGGCCGTACTCCCCGGTTCATAGCTTTGAGGTCAAACCCCCACGATCGGTGCTTCATAGGGGCAGTGTAGCGCATTCACATTCAAGAGAAAAATGGTACAGTATTTCTATGACAGTGAGTGAAATTCGTCAAAAATATATTGATTTTTTCAAAGCGCGTGGCCATGCCGTTATTCCCGGTGTTCCGCTTGTTCCAGAAAATGATCCGACGACTCTGTTTGTCTCATCTGGTATGCAGCCACTCCTCCCGTACTTCCTTGGAGCGCCACATCCTAAGGGGACGCGTGTTGTAAATTCTCAACTATCATTCCGCGCGGGCGATATAGAGGAGATTGGTGACAACCGGCATACCACAACGTTCGAGATGCTTGGTAATTGGTCGTTCGGCGACTACTTTAAGCGCGAGCAAATCACCTGGCTACACGAGTTTCTTACCGCAGAGCTCAAGATCCCCTCCGATCGTTTGTGGGTCTCTTGCTTTGAGGGAGATGCGTCACTTGGTCTTGCGCGCGACACCGAATCCGCTGAAATTTGGAAATCCTTAGGGATCCGCGAGGCACACATAACATTCTACCCCGCTAAGAAAAACTGGTGGTCGCGCTCCGGTACGCCTGATCTTATGCCCGCGGGAGAGCCTGGAGGCACTGATACAGAAGTCTTCTATGACTTTGAGAGCGAGCATGATTCGGCATTCGGTCCCGAGTGCCACCCGAACTGCGACTGCGGTCGCTTTATGGAGATAGGAAATTCCGTGTTTATGGAATTTCAGAAACAGGCGGATGGCACGTTCGCGAGACTGCCATCCAGAAACGTAGATTTCGGTGGTGGGCTTGAGCGCCTCGCGGCGGCGACCCTGCATACGCCAGATGTCTTTCGAATTGATACCCTCTGGCGCACGGTTGCGGCACTTCAGGCGCGAACTGGTGCAGCGTATGACAACGCACTTTTGACCCGTTCATTCCGTATCGTTGCAGACCATATCCGCGGCGCAGTATTTATGATCGGGGATGGTGTGATGCCGTCGAATACCGAGCAAGGGTATATTCTACGGCGCCTTATTCGTCGCGCAATAGAGCATGTTGACCGCATTTCTGCGCAAACAGTCTCGCTCATTGATCTTGTTGATACCGTTATAGAGCCGTACGCTGATGTCTACCCGCGCATTGCCGAGAAGCGTGACCAGATATGTACGACGGTTAAGGAAGAGGAAACTCGCTTTCGTAGAACACTCAAAGACGGTATGAAAGAATTTGAGAAGGGGACGGATCCATTCATCTTATTTACGACGTACGGGTTTCCTATAGAGATGACTGAGGAGCTTGCGCTCGAGCGCGGGCGTTCCATAGACAAAGAAGCGTTCAAGCAGAAAATGGCGGAGCATCAGTCGCTCTCACGCAGGGGTGCGGAACAGAAGTTTAAAGGCGGCCTTGCCGACAGTGGAGAGGTTACCACTATGCTTCATACGGCGACACACCTGATGCTCGCGGGGCTGCGCACGTACCTGGGTGACCATGTGCACCAGGCCGGATCCAATATCACCGCAGAGCGATCACGGTTTGACTTTACGCATACGGAGAAGGTGCCGCGCGATATCCTCGACAAGGTCGAGGCCTACGTCAATGAGGCAATTCGTAAAGGGGCGGCAGTCCGCATTACGCAAATGCCGAAAGAGGAGGCCAAGGCGTCTGGAGTCGAAGGAAGTTTTTGGGAAAAGTATCCTGATGTCGTGAATGTCTATGAAATTCGCGCTGATGACGGAACAGTGTACAGCCGCGAACTCTGCGGCGGACCGCATGTGGAAACGACGACCGCGATACGCGGCACATTTCGCATAGAAAAAGAGGAAGCGTCGTCGGCAGGTGTGCGTCGCGTGCGCGCTGTGCTCTCCTGACGCGGTACAATACACGCGTGTCTACCCGTTGCGTAGTTGATCTTGATTCCGGCTCTGTTGGCGTGTGCTCTCTTGCACTCGAAGATACGCCACATATCAGTGGTGTACTCCGTTTGCCATTCACGGCACAGCCGGGAGACCCGGGCGCGCTTGAAGTCGCACTCCTCGCGGCGCTCCGCACCGCGCTCGATTCTCTCAAAGACGTACCGGCGGATGCGCCGGTAGATGTTGTGGTGGCGTCGCCGTGGTTTGATGCATCTCTTATCGCGCTCGAAGGGCGACAGTCGGGCACTATTTCTGAGTTGGAGCGCAGGCGGCTCATAGAAGAAGCAAGAGCTCAGTACCCGACAGCGCCTCACCTTGCATCGCTTGAAGAACTGTCAGTCGAAACGCGCGTTAACGGGCATGTAACTACACTTACCAATCCTGTTCATGGAGGCCAGCTATCTGTCCTTTTGTACCGAAGCGTGGCTGATGCATCGTTCATTACGCGCGTGCAGGATGTAATTCATGCGGCACGGCCGCATGCTCCGGTTTTTTGGCACACTACACCTACTGTGTACGCGGGAGCGCTTCGCGCTGTTCGGTCTGATGCATACACCATCATTGATGTGGGCAGTGAAGTGACTGATCTGGTACTCATGTCTCAAGGAGTGATCCGTGCGCTCAGATCTGTTCCAGCTGGCTATAGAACCATCGCTCGCACTATCGCCCCGGACCGCCCCCTCGCAGACACGCTGTCCCGGCTGTCCATGCTTGCCCGAGCCGAACTCCGCGCCCCTGAAGCCGATGCGCTCCAAAGCCAACTCTCTCGCGCCGCACACGCGTTCGCCGATCCGCTTATCACTGCACTTAAAGATGCGGGAAATTCCGCTCCGTTCACACACCAAGTACTGCTTATCGGTGACTCTGACGCGCTCGTATGGCTGCCGCAGGTTGTCGATTTAGTGCAGTTTGGTGGCCGTCCGCTTCAGAGTACGCTCGTCGACCACGAACTCCTGCGAGGTCTTGCAACGTTCGGGGCGTCAGGTGTGTTTGATGCATCACTCGTAACCGCGTCGCTTTTTTTCCACACCACGAAGCATAAGTCCAGAAAAAAAAGTTGGATCGAGCGCGTGCTATACTCCACTCTATGAACGGTCGCAGTATTCAAGACATTGTGCCACCGGCTCGTACAAAGCCCATACGGCCAGTCTCGAATCCGCCGCGCTTACCACCTGAATCACACATACCCATGGAACCACGCTCCGGCCTGCCATTCACTGCAATCGCGACTGCAGCAGTCGTTGTTGTAGGTATTGTTGTTTTTATCATGAGCACGGTATTTCATACGGCGCTCATCCGCGTACAGCTCTTCGAGCGGAGCATTGACGCGAGTCAGACCTATGAGGCAGGAGCTGAGAAGCTTATCGCATATGCACCCATCACTGTTTCTGCCGAGGCATCTCGAACTGTTCCTGCAACTGGTAGCGTAGAGGCAAAAGACCGAGCGAGCGGAACTATCGTAATCTCGAACACGCACAGTGCTCGGCCACAGCGTCTGATTACCAACACACGCTTTGCGACCGATGATGGGAAAGTCTATCGAATCCATGCGCCAGTCACTGTCCCTGGCTATACAACGAGAAACGGAGAGCGTATTCCTGGCACCGCGGAGGCAATGGTGTATGCAGACGAGCCAGGTGAGGCATACAACCGCGAGAGCGCGACTCTTAAACTCCCTGGCCTCAAGGGATCAGCGCAATACGATACGATTACCGCGACGACGAAGACTCCGCTAGCCGGCGGATTTTTGGGCATGCGCCCATCTGTTGAGAAGTCATTGCGCGACCAAACAGTTGCCGATTTAACAGCTGAGCTCGATCGCGTGCTGCGCGAAAAGCTCATTGCTGCGCTCCAACCGGAGTCAGTTGTCATTCCTGGCTCTATCGAGTTCACGTATACTGAAGGGCCGCTTAGCGCAGCTGACGATAAGGCGACGATTACGGTTACTGGTTCGGCAATTGCTCCCGCTCTGACAGCAGAGACTCTCGTACGGACCCTTGCGGCCAGTGCAAATGCACCCTCCGATATTCCGCTTGTATTAGGGAATCCGGAGTCTCTCGAGTTTGCAGCTATCGATATCGCAGGCCTCAAGGAGGGAAGGTCGATTAAGTTCTCCCTCTCGGGTACTGCAGAGCTCGAGGCTGCGTTTGACCCAAAGGCCTTTGCACTTGACCTTGCAGGCAAGGGGCGCGATGAAGCTGCGCAAGTACAGGCCTCGTACCGAGCGATTACCGGCCCTGTTACCATTACAGTACGACCATTCTGGCGGTCATCCCTTCCTGCCAATCCGGAGCGTATAACGGTGGAGACCGTCCCACCCCTTGACCGATAGCGCACTCATACGCTATTATCGATAGGCCCTCAACGGTCACACCGCATGGGAAGCACGAACGGAGAAAGCAAGGAAGTAGCCGGTGCAGTCATCGAGGCGCTTCCTAATGCACTCTTTCGCGTACAGCTTGACGATGGAGCAGAGGTACTCTCATACCTCGCCGGTAAGATGCGCTTGCATCGAATCCGAGTGCTTGTCGGAGACAAGGTGACGCTAGTGCTCGATCCATACGGAGGCCGCGCACGTATCGTGCGTAGACACTAGGGCACTATCCATGAAAGTTCGCGCATCAGTCAAAAAGCAGCAAGCGGGGGACATCATTGTTCGCCGCCGCGGACGCATCTATCGTATCAATAAAAAGAACCCCCGCCGGAAGGCACGCCAAGGATAACTATGCGTATTGCAGGAATAACACTACCCGATTCAAAGCAGATTGCGTACGCGCTTACAGCGGTGTATGGCGTCGGCAGACCGCGTGCGCTCGCAATTCTCGCCGAGGCTGGCATTCCTGCGACGAAGAAGACTAAGGAAATTACTGCAGACGAGGAAACTAAGATCCGTTCGCTTGTCGAAAAGTTTACAATTGAAGGAGATCTGCGCCGCGAGGTTGCGAGCAATGTCAAGCGATTGAAGGACATTAAGGCGTACCGCGGTATCCGCCACATGAAGGGTCTGCCAACGCGAGGTCAGCGCACCAAGACTAACTCTCGAACAGTCCGAGGTAACGTTCGTAAGACCATGGGCTCCGGTCGTCGTAAGCTAGAAAAGACCTAAACACACTATGGGTAAAAAGCGAGTAAATCGAATGCAGGGGAGCGGGGTTGACTCCGGAAAGCGCGACCGCGCATTGTCTAAGATTGCAAAGCGCAAACTTGAGTCTGCTGTCTTGTACATTGAGTCGACATTCAACAACACCAAGCTCACTCTCACCGATGAGACGGGTGCAACGGTCATGTGGTCCTCTGCAGGAGCGCTTGGCTTTACTGGCAACCGCAAAGCAACGCCGTTTGCAGCTGCCAAGGTTGGTGAAGTTGTTGGTGAGAAGGCAAGCGTTGTCGGTGTAAAGGAGGCAAAGGTTTTCATTAAGGGCGTTGGGGCAGGGCGTGAGTCAGCACTCCGAGCGTTTGCAGGTAAGGGTATTCAGGTTTCAGCAATTCACGATGTCACACCAGTCCCGCACAATGGTCCGAGACCGCCTAAGCCTCGCCGAGTCTAACCATTCTTATCTACTTCTATGCGCATAGGACCAAAATATAAAATTTGTAAGCGTCTCGGTTCAAGCATTTTTGAAAAGTGCCAGACTAAGACGTTCGCTCTCCGTGCGCAAGCTGGGGATACAAAGAAGGGAGGCAAGCGCGCGGGCAGTGACTTCAAGCGCCAGCTTATTGAAAAGCAGAAGCTCCGCCTCATCTATTCACTCACCGAGAAGCAGTTTTCTGGCTATGTTAAGGAGGCACTCGATTCAGGAGAGAATCCGTCACAGCACCTCTTCGCGCGTCTAGAGACTCGGCTCGACTCGTTCCTGTACCGAGCAGGTTTTGCGCAAACTCGCCGCGCTGCTCGCCAGATGGCCTCCCACGGCCACGCCACGGTTAATGGTCGCCGCGTCACTGTGCCGTCGTACCGTGTTTCCGTTGGGGATGTAGTCGCGCTACGCGCAGGCTCACAATCCGGTCCTCTGTTTGAAAAGCTTGCTGAAACTATGAAGGAAAAAAGTGTTCCATCATGGGTACAAGTCAATGCAGATGAGCGTTCCGCGACACTTTCAGCGCGCCCTGCCTGGGGCGAGCAGGACTCCATCGTTGATTTTGGCGCAGTGTTTGAATTCTACACGCGCTAAAAAATTAATAACAAAGTAAATCTGATTGCGTTATGGACTACTCAATAGTACTTCCCTCAAAGCCACGTGTCGTCTCTGAAGACGGTGCGTCCGGCGTATTCGAGATTGATGGGTTTTACCCGGGCTTTGGCCACACGATCGGCAATTCTCTACGCCGCATCATCCTTTCATCGATCCCGGGAGCGGCTATTACAGCCGTAAAGATCGATGGTGTACCGCACGAATTTTCTACTATCCCAGGCGTCAAAGAGGACGTTATCGCGATACTCCTCAACCTTAAGAAGGTGCGCATTCGCAGCATCGACGGCGAGTCGCACACGCTGACGCTCAAGAAGAAAGGTGTCGGTCCTGTGACTGCCGGCGACATCGAGGTACCTGGTCAGGTTGAGATTCTAAATCCGGGCCAGCACATCTGTGAAATTACTGAAAAAAGTGGCGTGGTCGAAATGGAGCTTACCGTCGACACTGGACTCGGATACGTTCCTAAGGAAATAATTCAGCGCGAGCGCGCGGAGATCGGAGCAATTGTGCTCGATGCTATCTTCACGCCCATTCGCCGTGCACACTACGAGGTTGAGAACATGCGAGTCGGCGACAAAACGAACTTCAATCGACTCCGCATCACGATTGAGACTGACGGTACACTCACAGCGCGCGAAGCACTCGAGCGTTCAATAACGCTTATGATTCAGCAGCTTAAAGCGATCGTTGGCTTTAAGGAGGAGGAGGTCGCTGCAACGTCAGCAGAGCCGGAGCATGAAATGCATGAGGACAATATGAAGACTCGGGTTGAGGATCTTGGAATCTCGACCCGAACTGCAAATGCCCTCACGGGAGCATCTATTCGCACCGTAGGCGGGCTAGTACGGAAAAGCGGTACCGACCTGATGTCTATTGAGGGAATAGGAGAGAAGGCAGTAGATGAAATTCGTGCCGCTCTTCGCACGCTCGGTCTGACTCTTAAAAAAGACGAATAAGTATGAGGCACCACGCTACAGGACGTACCTTCGGAAGAAAGCGCGGTGTTCGAGCGGCGCTCCTCTCGTCGCTTGCTGAAGCTCTTATTCTTAAGGAGCGCATTGTCACGACAGAGGCAAAAGCAAAAGAGCTTCGTACCGTAGTTGAGCCGCTTATTACTGCTGGTAAGAAAGAAACGCTTGCTGCTCGACGCCAAATCATTTCGCGACTGCAGGGCCGCGAACGTGTCGCAAAGAAAGTGATGGATGTACTCGCACCAAGGTACAAAGACCGCGCCGGCGGGTACACGCGCATTACGAAGGTGTTTAAGCGCACCGCGGATGCACGTAAGCTCGCGCTTATTGAGTTTGTCTAACGCAGTTCTATGACGACCTACACCATTGACGCAACAGGAAAGAAGCTCGGACGCGTGGCAGCGCAGGCGGCAACGCTCCTCCGTGGAAAGAATTCGGCGCAGTATACCCCGCACCTCGCGCCGCAGGTTACGGTAAAAATTGAGAACGCGGCAAAGCTCTCGCTCACGGAGGCGAAAAAGACTGAGACTGTCTACAAGCGGTTTTCTGGTTACCAGGGCACAAAGCTCAAAATCGAGAACCTTGCGCACCTTGCGGCTCGAAAAGGATACCGAGAAGGTCTCCGTTATGCGATCCGCGGCATGCTTCCGAACAATAAGCTTCGTCCGCAACTATTAAAACGAGTAACAATTACGGACTAGTATGGCTACCGCACGATATACAGAAGCAGTTGGACGACGAAAAACCGCATCAGCACGCGTACGCCTTGTCCCGGCCGGCGCGCCGTCTGTTACGGTCAATGGCAAGAATGCGGATGTATACTTTCCGATCCCCGAGCATCAGGCACTCCTACGGGCACCACTCTCAGTAGCTACGGAGACCTACGCAGTCACTGCGATTGTTCGAGGCGGCGGTATCGCTGCACAGGCTGAGGCAGTGCGTCACGGTATAGCGCGTGCGGTAGAGTCCCTACACGGCGGCGCGCGCGCGGATCTTAAGAAAGCGGGATACCTGAAGCGCGATCCGCGAGCAAAAGAGCGTAGAAAGCCAGGTCTTAAGAAGGCACGCAAGTCACCGCAGTGGTCGAAGCGCTAAGCGCATGAGCGGCAGGGAAGATTGGACTTCCTACGACACAGGGCTCGACATGTGCAAGACCAGCGGGCGCATGCGCAATACCGCGTGGCTTGCGACAGCAGCGTTCAGTTCGCTCTCCGTGCTGTTGTTTTTGCCGGACGAGCGGTGGCACATCTTCGGCTGGTCAGGTGTGTTGATAGGGTTAGTACTCGGTTGTGTCGCATTTCGCGATTTCCGCATTCTGCGTGGGTGGCGAGACGAGCTTTTAGAGAAATCCTAGGGTGTATGAGCATTTTGATTCCTCACTGGCTAGAGCAGGCCGCGCGCTCGAATCGGCGACTTTCGGGGAGGACGGTCATGGCGCTTTCGCAGGCTGCGGTAGCATGCTTTTTGATTGCAGGAGCTGGAAAGCTCTGTAGTGATAACGTCGAGACTTTCAGAGAAGAGTTTTTTGTTTTCAGCGCGGGCAGTGCGGTTCTTGGTCTCATATTTCTCATATGGGCAATCCGCGAGCGGTCTCGTACGGCTAGATAGTTTTATTTTTTTCCGCGGCGATTTATACTACGCGCATGGATGACATCGACATAACACTCGAGACTGAGGATGGAGAGGGGTCGACTGGCACCCCCGAGCAAAAAATTAAAGCGCTCCGTGAAGCTCTGCGCAAAAGTAAAGCAGATGCGGCTGAGAACCTTGCCGGCTGGCAACGGTCAAAGGCTGACTACTTAAACCTGAGCCGTAGAGTGCGCGACGAGGAGTCTGGGCGCTCTGTGCAGCACATGGCGGCCGTAGTTGCGGAGCTCGCGCCAGTCTTTGATTCTATAGAGGCGAGCGGGCACGCGGCAATACTGAAGCAACTTGAGCAAACACTTGAGCGACTCGGAGTCTACCGCGTGCGCCCTGAGTCGGGCGAGCGCTTTGACCCCGCGCATCATGAAGCAGTGCAAGCTATTGCAACGGACGACGTTTCAAAGGATAATACAATTCACTCGGTCCTTCAGTCGGGATATCGATTGGAGGATCATCTTATCAGAGCAGCACGCGTAAGCGTCTATCATCAGGCATAACTATGGGAAAAATTCTTGGCATTGACCTTGGTACGACTAACTCCGCGATGGCTATTGTTGAGGCCGGTGAGCCGCGCATTGTTGAAAATGCGGAAGGTAACCGCACGACACCGTCGGTTATCGCGCTATCAAAAACCGGCGAGCGACTAGCAGGACTTATTGCGCGCAGACAAGCCGTAACAAATCCGAAAAACACCATTTACCAAATCAAGCGATTCATTGGACACACATTTGACGAGCCCGGTGTCGAGAAGGATCGAAAATCGGTACCGTTCGAACTGCGGAAAAGTGCTACAGGCGGTATTGAGGTTCTTATGGGTGAAAAGTGGTACACGCCTGAGGAGGCATCCGCGATGATCTTGTCAAAACTCAAGCGCGACGCTGAAGCGAAGCTTGGTGAGCCAATTACCGAGGCGGTTATCACGGTACCTGCGTACTTTAATGACGCGCAGCGGCAGGCGACCAAAGACGCAGGCCGGATTGCTGGTCTCGACGTAAAGCGCATAATTCCAGAACCAACTGCGGCTGCTCTCGCATACGGATTCGACAAAAAGAAAGATGAAAAAATTGCCGTGTTCGACTTCGGAGGCGGAACCTTTGATATATCTATTTTGGAAGTGGGAGCGGATGTCATTGAAGTTAAAGCTGTTGATGGCGATGCGCACCTGGGCGGCAAGGATCTCGATCAAAAGATAATGGAGTGGCTCGCGTCGGAATTTAAAAAGGAGTCCGGTATAGACATTTTGACGGATCCACTCGCTCGGCAGCGTCTTGACGAAGCGGCAGAAAAAGCAAAGATTGAACTTTCAACTGCTGTTGACACAGAAGTCAACATTCCGTTCATAACCTCAGATGCATCCGGTCCAAAACATCTCCTCATTAAGCTCTCGCGAGCGAAACTTGAGGAACTTGCTCGCGAGTACATTGACCGCGCGATGCTGATCACTAAACGCGCGATGGAGGCGTCGCCGTTTAAAGTAGGAGACATTGACGAGGTTGTGCTCGTCGGAGGCCAGACGCGTATGCCGGCCTTGCAGCAGGCAGTGGAGCAATTTTTCGGAAAGAAGCCGCACATGGGTGTAAACCCAGATGAGGTAGTCGCAATCGGAGCCGCGATCCAGGGCGGGATCCTGCAGGGCGATGTTAAAGATGTACTTCTTCTTGATGTCATTCCGCTCTCCCTGGGAATTGAGACGATGGGCGGTGTGGCCACGAAGCTGATTGAACGCAACACCACCATACCGACCTCACGCTCGCAGGCCTTTTCAACTGCGGCAGATAACCAGACTTCTGTTGAGATACATGTCATTCAGGGTGAGCGCGCGATGGCGAACGACAACAAGTCGCTCGGCCGCTTCCACCTTGATGGCATAGCACCCGCGCCGCGCGGCCTTCCGCAAATAGAGGTATCCTTTGACGTCGACGCCAACGGAATACTGAGCGTCAAGGCGAAAGACAAGGCAACCAATAAAGAACAATCGATACGCATTGAGGCACGGTCAGGACTCTCTGATGCGGATATTGAAAAGATGCGCGCTGATGCAGAAGCGCATGCTGACGCGGACCGAGCGGCTCGAGACTTAGCCGAAGCGCGAAACGCGGCAGATGCACTCCTCTACGCGGCGCAGAAGTCTCTTACTGATTCTGCAGACGCGGTACCGGCCGACATTCGGCAATCAGTCGAGAGCGCGATGAGCACGCTGCGCACCGCGCATGGCGGCACGGATAGCGAAGCAATACGCTCGGCGACCAACGCCCTGAACGCGGAGATGCAAAAGATCCCTAGGCGAGAAACCCCACCGGGAAGTGACGCAGCAAGTACGCCAGAGAAGTAATGGCACTCGACTATTACCAAGTACTCGGCGTTGAGCGCTCCGCGTCGAAGGACGACATAAAGAAGGCGTTTAGAACGCTGGCGCATAAGTACCACCCAGATAAACCAGGCGGAGACGAGAAAAAATTCAAGGAGGTTAGTGAGGCATACGCGGTGCTGTCCGACGACAAGAAGCGTGCCGCGTATGACGCGTACGGTAGTGCGCACGGGGGTGGCGGATTTGATGGGTTCGACTTCTCTCAATTTTCCGGATTCCAGGGCGCACACGGGTTCAACGTCAACATCGACGATCTGTTTGGTGGATTTTCTGATATGTTTGGCGGAAAGGGGAGGGAACGACGTGGTCGAGACATCTCGATCGACCTTCAGCTTTCATTTCGCGAGTCCGTGTTTGGTGCAGAGCGCACCGTCACTCTGACGCGAGATACGGCATGCGCGCGCTGCTCAGGCAATGGAGCAGAGCCGGGGTCAAAGCTCGTCACCTGCGCGACGTGCTCGGGGAAAGGTACAGTCATTGAGAGCCAGCGCTCGCCGTTCGGCGTATTCTCCCTGTCTCGTGCGTGCGGGAGTTGCTCAGGTCGCGGCACTATTCCTGAGAAGCCGTGTACTGCCTGTGCCGGCAGAGGGGTAACTCGAGGAAAGGGGGATGTGCATGTCAGGATTCCTGCCGGCATTGAAGACGGTCAGACCATTCGGATGAGTAAGTACGGAGAAGCGCTCCTCGGTGGTGCACCGGGCGACCTGTATGTAACAGTACATGTAGTCGCGGATCCTGCGTTTCGCCGCGAGGGATACCATCTCATAACAGAGCTCCCCATTAAAATTACTGACGCGCTTCTTGGGGGGACGCACACGGTTGCAACGCTAGACGGTCCCACAACTATTGACATCGAGCCGATGAAATCGACAGATGAACTCGTGCGTATCAAAGGAAAAGGGGTCCCGCATGGTGCCGGACGTCGTGGCGACTTAGTCGTGCGTGTTCGAGTAGTACTACCCGAGAAGCGTTCCAAGGGCGCTATGGAACTGTTGAAAAAATTGCGTGATGAGGGAATGTAGGGTATACTCCGCATAGTCCACATGGACACTGCAGTTTCACCAAACGTCAGTGCCGCTCTCAACCTAACAGCCGACTTTTTCCTTGCCTTCGGCTCCGATTTGTTTGTTTTCGGGACGCTGTGCGTCCTCGTGCTTCTATATGCGATGACCTACGGGCGTGACCGCTTGGTTCCACTTGCGGCAGCACTCTACACGGGTCTCGTCGTCATGGCGTACTTCCCGTACGAGAGTATGTTCGGAGGGTCAGCCTACATGGAGGCCGGCGCGTATATGGGTATTGTCTGTATTGGTACGGCGGCGTACTCGGGACTCTCAAGCTGGCTACCAAGCTCAGCGGGCAGCTTTGTGAAGACCGCGCTTTTTTCTGGAGTGCTAGCGCTCTTTTTTGTAGCAATTGCAATCCACCTCTTTCCTGGCTTGTACTCATGGAGTCCAGCAACGCTCGCGCTTTTCAGTGAAGAACTGCTGTTTTGGTGGCTCCTCGCACCGCTTGCCGGCGCCCTTGCTTTCAGTAGATAAAGTCTATGCATAGCAGTTCACAACATCTTCCGGCCTGTCGTAGAACAGTCCTTGCGTTCTCATGCGGATAAAGTACTACTCGATCCTCCCGTTCGTCTTTCAGTTTCTTTTTTGGCGCATGAGTATGCGCATTTTTTTTAATTTTTTTGTGAGGCTAAGAGTCACAGGCATAGAACATCTTGCCGATGTCTCAGGTCCGGTGGTGTTTGCTCCTAATCACATGTCAGAAGTGGATGCACTTCTTCTCCCACTAGCGCTTCCCAAAATTTCTAAATTTTCACCAGTTTATTTTGTTGTGAAAGAACGGCGGTTTTACAACACTTCTACTTTTGGCTGGAGGCGTCACTTATATCAATCATGGATCTTTAGGATGCTCGGTGCATTTGCAGTACGGTCGGGATTACAGGACTATGAAACTGCTCTTAGTTCGCATGTTGACCTTCTCAGACGCGGAGGCGCGGTTTGTATCTTTCCTGAGGGTCGAATGTCTAAGACTGGCACCCCGGGTCGAGCTCATGGCGGCATGGCGTACCTAGCAGTGCGCTCGCCGGCTGCCGTTGTTCCTGTGCGGATTCATGGCACAGCGCATCTATCGCTCGTCCGCTTTTTTTTGCGTGCGCACTCTGTCTCAGTTGAATTTCTTCCGCCTCGCTCATTGGTCGTCCCAGCAGGCACCCCTGAAGACTACCGGCGCGCAGCACAAGGTGTACTTGACGAGGTATACCGGCCCGCGACCACTGAACTGACTGCATTTGCACACGTTCCTGCGCCTGCAGTATGAAGACAGTCGGTCTTTTAATGGCCCTGTTTGGCGATCTTTTGATTCGGTTCTCCCCGCGGGCAGAACCTCTCACAGGATTTGCTTTTATCGTGCATCCGCGCTCACAATCTGACATACTTAAAAAGTATCCTTTCCTTAGGTATTTTCCGAATTGGATTATTGACTCAATCATGCGCAGGCTCTGGCCTGTTACAGTGAGTCGCATAAGCGGACTGAAATCAATAGCTGGAGAAGAGGTATGTGGATTTGTGATATCTATACCGCTTACTGCTCGCCAGATGCTGGAACACCGCTCTGCCGCGGTAGCAGCAGTACGCGCGGCTATAGATCTCGGCAAGGCTCGAGGGGTCAAAATGTTCGGGCTTGGCGGACTCACATCATCGGTTACCAAAGGAGGTATGGACCTACTAGATATACCAGAAATTGTTCTTACGACGGGTCACGCGTATACCGGGGTGAATGTCACTCGTAACGTTTTTGAGATAATCAAAAGGCGACAGCAGGCAGTCGATCAGCAGACAATCGCGATTGTAGGGGCTGCAGGGTCTATAGGCTCAATATCTGCTCAAATCTTAGCTCGTGCAGGGGTACAACGGCTAATTCTTATAGATCTTGAGCGAAAAAAAGAGTTAGTAGAAGCATTAATTCCTGAACTTATGCGTCTGCAGCCGCTTCTCTGCATTGAGACAACTCACCATCTTTCAGACTTGAAAAAAGCGCACTATATCATAGCAGCTACAAATGCCCCAGAAGCTCTGATTCATGCAGATGATCTCTCGCCAGGAGCTGTTGTTGTAGATGATGCTCAGCCGTCAGATGTTGCAGACGATGTGCTAGAGCGAAGTGACGTGCTCGCTATTGAGGCGGGTGTCGTACATACGCCCGGAATTAGTGTAAATTTCGACATGGGGCTCAAGAATCGATATGACAATTTCTGTTGCTTGGCTGAACTTTTGATTCTCGCATCCCGATCGTATTCAACGCACTACGTCATCAACCGACCATCACTCGCGCATGTCGATGAAATAGCTGCATGGGGTGATGCATTGGGTTTTAAGATTGCAAAGTTTCAAAATCGAAAAGCGATGCTGGAACGAGAGCACCTCCAGCGTTGTGGAGTACAATAAGGATATTCAAAACGACTATGGAGATAGATAGCATTAGCGTGCTTGTAGTTGCTGTAGCGGTTCTGAACATTTTGTATGGACTTGTCGTGTATGCACGCAATAGTCTTGATGGTACGAGTCGATCCTTTTTTATACTAACCATCTGCGTATCACTGTGGGGCGTCAGTATGGTCTCGCTCCGGGCATTTACTGACCCGATCATCGCTACTTGGAGCGCCAGGGCGCTGTATGCCAGTGCCGCAATGATACCGCTCGCGTCGCTTTACTTCGCGTACATGTTTCCTTCAGAGAGGCGACATATCCGACTTCTCTTGGGGGGATGTATTGCGTTGCCTTTTCTGGCAGCATTTTTTATTTCTCTATGGGCCGATGGTTTGATTCAAGGGGTTACTATTGTGCACGGCGTTGAGCCCGTTATTCACTTCAACTTTGTATTGCATGCGGGGTACGTAGGCTACATTGTTTCTTACTTCCTAGCAGTATTTGTCGTACTGTTCTACAAATACGGAACGTCACGGGGGGTGCTGCGGGCTCAGATCGCCTATATTCTCGTCGGAACTCTCATAACAACAGGTACTGCTGTCGGTACAAATCTACTCTTGCCTTTTGCCGGAAACTATACACTGAATTGGGTAGGTCAAGTTGGAACACTCGCGATGATCACGTCCATAATGTATGCGATCCTCAAGCATCACTTATTTAGTGTAAAAATCATCGGAACGGAAATTATCGTTTGCGCTCTTTGTCTCGTTCTATTCTCACAAATATTTGCGACCCCTAGCTTTGAAGACCGAGTTCTAGCGTCCCTTATTTTCGTCGCAGCAATGATAATTGGGTACCTGCTCGTGAAAAGTGTAAGTCGGGAAGTAGGTCAACGTGAAGAAATAGAGCGACTGTACGAGAAGCTTGAGCGCACCAATGAGAGACTCACTGAGTTGGATCGGCTGAAATCGCAATTTCTGTCGATAGCGAGCCATGAGCTCCGTGCCCCTCTTACCATCGTGCGAAACTTTATGTCTATTATGCTCGAGGGATCGTACGGCAAGATACCACCAGCCGCGGAGGAAGCTGGACGGCAGGTATTTGAGCGCGTGACCGATATGACGCGCGCGGTCGATACGTACTTAAACGTATCTCGCATAGAGCAGGGGAAAATTACTTACGCCTTCGCTCCTGCCGATTTATCTGACCTCGTTACTCGAGCGGTAGCTGACATGCGGCCGCACGCGGAGCGAAAAGGCCTCGAGCTCGAGTACCAGACCGCGCTACATGCAGACGCGATTCGCGCACGCGTCGATGCGCCTAAAATTACTGAAATTGTCACGAATCTGATCGACAACGCTATTCGCTACACCCCGCGAGGATCAATCACGGTTTCGCTAGCAGTCCATGGCGGATCTGCGGTGCTTTCAGTGCAGGACACTGGCGTGGGTATGACACCACACACGCAGAAGCATCTATTCAAACTCTTTACGCCAGGGGAAAACGCTAAAACTATCAACCCGGCATCAACCGGCGTCGGACTCTTTGTGTCGCGCGCGCATGCAGAGGCGCATCGCGGGACGCTTGTTGGTCGCTCGCGAGGGGTAGGGGAGGGATCCACATTTGTCCTCACGATACCGCTTGCCGGTAGGTAGTTGTGGTATAGTTCCCGCATGATCACGCTCACAGCACTCGGAGGCCTTGCTCTCGGAACTGCGATTGGCGTATTTGTTACTGACGTTTGGATTCTTTAGAGATATGATTGGCTGGATCCTTTTGTGGATTCTAATCGGCGTGGGCATCGGCTACGCGGTGCGTAAATGGTTCTACTAGCCCCCTGTGCTACCATAGCGCTATGTCAAAAAAGCGTCGCCTCACTGGACTTCAACCCTCCGGGAATCTCCACATTGGTAACTACTTTGGAGCACTGAAGCCATTTGTCGATGAGTACCGAAACTACGACAGTATTTTGATGGTCGTGGACTATCACGCGCTTACGTCACTTAAAGACGGCCCACAGCTCAGGGCACACATCCTCTCGGCAGTCCGCGACTATCTAGCAGTAGGCATAGATCCTAGCTCGCTCGTCCTCTTTAAGCAGTCAGATGTGCTTGAGCACACAGAGCTTGCGTGGATCCTTGACTGCCTTGTCACGGTCCCGTTTCTTATGCAAGGGCACGCGTACAAAGATAAACTCGCGAAAGGACTTGAGGCAAATGCAGGACTTTTTACATATCCAATGCTCATGGCCGCCGACATTCTCCTGTATGACACAGAACTGGTACCCGTAGGCGAAGATCAGCGTCAACACGTCGAGTATGCGCGAGAAGCAGCAGCAAAGTTTAATTTGGCTTTCGGGCAGACGTTTCTTGAACCAAAGGAGCAAATTTCTGCGAATGTAGGAGTCGTCCCGGGTACAGACGGTCTAAAGATGAGTAAAAGCTACGGTAATACTATCCCACTTTTCGGCAACAGGGATGAGACCGCGCAGGCAGTAATGAGCATCGTGACAGATTCAGCTGGAGACGTCCCCGCTAACGTATACGCCATACACAAACTCTACAAGACTGAAGCAGAGCTTGCGCCGCTCTATGAATCCAACAAGGGTAAGTACAAGGCACTAAAGGAGGCGCTGATAGAAGATATAGAAGCGCATGTAGCACCTATGCGCGAGAAGCGTGCGTCGATCTCAGACGACGATGTGAAGCGCGTACTAGTCGAGGGTGCAGAAAAAGCGCGAGCGATTGCGAGCGCTAAGATGGCTGACGTTCGCCAAAAAATCGGCGTTGCGCTATAGTAAAAAGATGGCACGAACACTCATACGGGATCTCAAAAGCGCGGTAGGCAAAGAGGTAACGATCAAAGGCTGGGTCGATGTTCGGCGCGATCAGGGCAAACTAATCTTTTTCGACATTCGCGATCGCTCGGGGAAGGTACAAGCCGTTGTGCTCCCCAAGAGTCCTGCTCTGGACGTTGCAAAAGACGCAGGACTCGAGTATGCAGTTGAAGTCAAAGGCAAGGTAAATGCACGACCAGAAAAAAACGTAAATGCAAAAGTTCTTAATGGAGATATTGAGCTTGAAGTCGCCGAAGTGACTGTGCTTGGAAAAGCCGAGCCGCTTCCGTTCGACATGTCAGCAGATGGATTTAATCTTGACCTCACGACCGAGCTCGATCATCGTGCGCTCACTCTTCGTCATCCGCGTCTTCAGGCCATATTTAAAGTCAGCGCGGTCATTATTGACAGCTTCCGCGAGTTTATGAAGTCGCAGGACTTTTTTGAGTTCCAGGCTCCATCGATAGCCCCCGCGACCGCTGAAGGTGGAGCGGAAGTCTTCCAAGTTCAATATTTTGATAAAAAAGCGTATCTATCGCAGTCGCCGCAGCTCTACAAGCAAATTGTAATGACGGCGTTTGAGCGCGCATTCTCTGTAAACAAGGTCTTTCGTGCAGAGCCATCAGCTACGACTCGTCACCTCACTGAAATAGTCATGCTCGATGCTGAGATGGGCTTTATTGACTCGTGGACCGATGTTCGCGACATGGCTGAAGCTACAGTGCGCTACATCCTTACTCAAGTTGGCACAAAATGCAGTGCTGAACTCGAGTTTCTCGGGGCTACGCTACCGACAATGATCGATAAAACACCGACGTACTCGCTTAAGGAAGCGTTCGAAAAATTGGGCATACCTGAAGATAAGGATCTTAACCCTGAGCAAGAGCGTGCCTTGTGCGAAGTGGTAAAGAAGGAGACTGGCTCTGACTTCGTATTCGTTTGGGGCTATCCAACGAAAAAGAAGCCATTCTACGTGTATCCACACCCAGAAAATCCAGAAGTGAACGAAGGTGTTGACCTGTTGTGTCGCGGCGTCGAGTGGCTCTCAGGTGGCCGACGTATAAATGACTACGAGCAGCTTATGAAGCATGTGAACGAGTGGCAGATGGATCCAAAGAAGATAGAAATGTTCCTCGAGGCGTTCCGCTACGGTGTGCCACCTGAAGGCGGGTTTGCGTTCGGTGCAGAGCGCATGACCATGCAGATACTCGGACTTAAGAACATTCGCGAGGCAGCTATGTTCCCCCGCGACATGCACCGAATAGACCACCCGTTAAGTGCTCTGGACTAGCACGCTACTTCTGCGCTCTTGCGTTCTGCGCTCATGCGGCGTACTCCTTGAGAAAACTGACCAGCTCCGGGCCATGATTTTTTCTCCAGGCAACGTGCATACGCACGGTCTCGAGGCATTGTGCTGCAGCCATTTTTGCGCCAGGAGCTTTGTGGGCAGATAGGAACTCTTTCACTTTTCGAGCGTCTTCAGTCGTGTTAAGCACATCAAGCGTATGAATAAAGCGCGGCAGGTCATGCCCGCTTGTCCCGTATCGGTCAATAATGGTGGGCCAATGCTTCTCTAACACACCGAGCGCCTCGCGCGCCGCATGCAGGGTCCGTGATGCTCCGGCAAAAGCGACGCGTGTATCCTGTACGCGGACGGCCGTACTGAGCGCAAACTCAAGTACGCGAGCTGTGCCATGCGGCAAGCTACTCAGCGCCGCGAGAATGCGATTTTTTTCCTCATGAAGCTCTACTTCCTTGTGGCGCGCCATCAGCGTTTCAAGACCGCCGGGTTCGCGACCAACCGCCGCGTACACTGCAAGTCGAAGATCAGGTGGCACGGTTTCGACATGTGGATAGAGAGACTGGAGGTCACTCGTGACTGTCGCGTCTCGGGCGTCCTGTAGCGCGAACGCGACCAATCCTCGTGTCAGTACATCTGTATACGATTCACCCTTCCGTGCGTGAAGCCCGACCCGTGCCAGTTGTGGGCCGAGCGTGTCTCGCATGAATGCGTCGATGAGGCCCTCTTCGCGTTCAGCTTCTACAAATGGCTTGAGTTTTCTCACCGCAACGACGAACGTCCGGAGCACAGAAAAGTCTGTGTCAGCACGGATAAACGATGACAGTTGGAGTGCGTGAGCTATAGGGACGCGACCAGAAGCCGCAAGAGCAAATGCATCATCTACAAGACGCACGCGCTCGGCGGGAGTCAGAGTGCCCGCTCCTGCTGCAGCAGAAAGTTCGCTCATCAACCCCTCGTCGTAAGCTACTCGAAAGAATCCCGAGGCATCTGCGTTTAGATTTATCACGCCTTTCTTGAGGGAGAGCGTGTCCGTACGTGCGCTCATAAGGTGCTCGCGAGCGTTCGTACCTCGCGTCGTGAGCGGTACGACCCACGGTCGCTCGTTCACTCGCTCGCCTGATGCGAGGAAACGCTCCTGGGAGAGACGGAGGTCGCCACGATGGCGCTCTGCAGTTATGACCGGATACCCTCCGCGCAGCGTGAAGTGGCGCATAAGCGTCGCAACGGGCTTACCACTCGAGGCGCTTAGGGCGGCCCACAAATCTTTAGTTTTCGCATTTCCGTACGCATGTGCTTTGAGGTACGCGGTCAGCCCCCTGCGGAAGTCGCGCTCACCGAGATACGCAGTGAGCATGCGTATGACCGACGCGCCTTTTGCATAACTTACGGCATCGAAGATTTCATTAATTTCAGACGGGTGCGCTACCTCTACCTGGATTGGATGGGTGGACTGAAGTGCATCAAGACGGAGCGCTTCTCCGGCATCGACTTCCACAAACTGCGTCCACATCTCCCACTCAGGGAATAGGTGGTTAAGTGCGACGTACTCGATATAGTTTGCAAATCCCTCATTCAGCCACAGGTCAGTCCACCACTCCATAGTCACTAGATTTCCAAACCATTGGTGCGCTAACTCGTGCGCAATCACGAGCGCGACGCGCTGCTTATTCTGGAGCGATGAATGCTGCGGGTCATAGAGAAGCGCTGTCTCTCTATAGGTGATTGCACCCCAGTTTTCCATTGCTCCTGCGGCAAAGTCCGGGATCGCTATATGGTCAACCTTTGTGAGCGGATAGGGGATGCGAAAATACTCCTCATAAAAATCAAGGCAACGCACCGCGGTGTCGAGCGCGAACGCGGCTTGCTGCTTCTTGCCTATGGGGGTGTACACGCGAGTGACTACGCCGCGCTTTGAACGCCCTTCAAGATACTCAAGTTCTCCCACAACACAAGCGACGAGGTACGTAGACATCCGTGGAGTCGGCGCGAACGTTACAGTACGCGTACCCTCCGACACAGTTGACGACACTTCTTGCGTGTTAGAAATCGCGGAAAGGGATGCATCGACGACGAGCGTTATCTCGAACACTGCTTTCTTGTCCGGCTCGTCAAAGCAGGGAAACACCTGGCGCGCGAATGTTGACTCAAACTGAGTGACCGCGAGTACCTTCTCGACGCCATCTACGCGGTAGGTACTGCGGTACAGTCCGCGCATCTTTTCCTGAATTGGCCCGGAAAAGACTATCTGAAGAGTGCCAGACCCCTTCGGCAGTGCCCGTGGGAAGGTGAGTGTCACCGTTTCTGACTTAGGGGAGAAGCGATGCGTACCCGCAAGCTCACCCACGGCACTGCGAACGCTCACACGGTCAATAGTGAGTCCCGAGGCATGCAGGACGAGTGTTTTAGATGCTTTAGTAAGTCGGTACGCAATGCGCACTGAGCCGCGAAAGGTATACGAGCGAAGGTCCGGCTCGAGCGTGAGCTCGTACCGTTCAGGAATACAGGTATTTGTAAGTCGAACAGAGTGTAAAGGCATATACCAGTAAGCATACGGTATACTTCGCCCATGAACCAAGGGTTTCTCGCAAAAACTGGCTCATTTGAGGGACCACTCGACCTACTTCTTTCACTCGTCGAGGAGCGCAAAATGCTCATTTCTGATGTATCACTCCGCGAGGTTGCGGACGACTTTATAGCATTTATCTCGAGGCAAGATGCATACCCGGCGGAAGCGGCGGCACATTTTTTAGTTGTTGCCGCGACACTCTTACTTATTAAGTCGAAAGCGCTCCTCCCTGTACTCGAGCTCACTGACGAGGAGCAGGGAGACATTAAAGACCTCGAGCGGCGGCTTGCGATTCTCGCGGGCATTCGTGACGCTGCGCGAGGGCTGAGCTCGAGGGCGCGCTCTTATGTGGCTCCAGGACTTGTTATACGATCACCCTTGTTTATTCCCTCTGCGGACCTCAGCGTGGCTGCGCTCGTAGCGCACGCCGATGCAGTAGTTGCCGCGTTTCCGAAACCTGCCTCGCGGCCACTGGTCGCCGTTACTCCCGTGATGTCCCTCGATGAGATGATTCAGTCGATTTCGGCGCGGATTGAGCGCGCGATCAGGCTCTCATTTTCTGATGTAACAAGAGGAGCGCAGTCAGCGAAGGAGGTGGTAGTGAGCTTTCTCGCGCTCCTAGAGCTTGTTAAGCAGGGGAGGGCTCGTGCTGAACAAGGTGCGCATTTTGATGAAATTACGATAGAATATGCGGGTGACCTCAACGCTCCACGCTATGACTAATGTACCCGTTTCAGTAGCTCTCGAAGCGATCCTTCTCTTCCGAGGTGGGGTAATGGATATCAAGGAACTCGCGAACGCGCTTGACCTCACCCCTGAGGACATTGAAGCGCATCTTACTGAACTAGGCGTATCTCTCACCGGTCGCGGCAGTGCGCTCATCAGGGAAGGACCACGAGTACTTCTCGGAACTGCTCCAGAGGCTCAGGAAGCTATCGACGCGCTACGAACGGCAGACCTTGAGGGACCCCTCGGAAAAGCCGGTCTCGAGACTCTTGCTATCGTACTGTACCTTGGACCGGTCTCGCGGTCGGACATAGAGTATATTCGCGGTGTTCAGTCGTCATCTACTGTGCGGACACTTCTTATGCGCGGGCTTATAGAGCGCAATGAATCCGGCGGCAAAACTCGGTACCGTATAACGCCTGATGCTCTCGCGTATCTGGGCGCGCGCTCACTCAGCGACATTCCCGAATTTGCGAAGACGCAGGACTCACTTCGCGCTCTTATGCCACAAGAATCTGCCTCATGATATCGAAGAACGCCGGTGCATTGATTGTTGGTGCCGTAATCGGAACAGCAGGTCTTCTGCTTACGCTGCCAGAACCGAGCACGTACGCTATGACACGTTCGCCTCAGTGTGCGGAAGCTCTGCAATCGCCGGAACTTCGTGCTCGAGCCGCGTATGTTGAGGATTTAACCACGGGCGCGGTACTGTACAAGCTGAATGATGAAACCCAGCTTCCTATCGCATCGCTCACTAAACTCCTCACGGTTCTCACTGCGCTACCATTGGTGCCGCAGTCAGTACCTATTGATGCGCGAGCCCTTGCTGAGGACGGTGAGGACGGGCTGCGGGCAGGGGACCAATGGGTCGCAGTAGACCTGGCGCGTTTTGTACTCATTGAATCATCAAACGACGGCGCAGCCGCGCTCGCGTTTGCGGCGGAACAGAATGGAAACGGTAAGGGAGCGTTTATCGCTGCGATGAACCGGCGCGCGCAGGCGCTCGAACTTCCGCAGACATTTGTGCTCAATGAAACCGGCCTCGACATGTCGAAAAGTATGGCAGGGGCGTATGGTTCCGCGCGTGACATGGCACACCTGATCGCTGCGGCAGTGCGGCTCGCGCCCGACGTGACTCAACGGTCTACCACTCGTGTCTGGGACGTGACCAGTGCAAGCGGTCGCGTGTATGCTGCACGCAATACCACGCCGCTCCCAAGCCAACTTTCCGGCGCTATCGCTTCTAAAACAGGCTATACGGACCTCGCAGGGGGCAATCTTGCGCTTGTGGTAGAGGTTTTACCAGGTCGCCCGGTGGCACTTGCGGTCCTCGGCTCTACGCGAGCAGGTCGCGAGACTGATGCACAGGCACTGATCGAGTACGCTACATTAGAACTTAAGCGGAGAGCCGCCTGCACACTATGATTGACGTAATACGCATCTTACTCCCTGCGGTTGTCGCGTTCATCGTGGGCATTGCGCTCTCACCCGTGGTGACGCACTACCTCTACAAGTACAAGGCATGGAAAAAGCATGGCGGAAAACGTGCACTCGATGGGACAGAGGCAACCGAATTTGCGCGACTGCATAAAGCTACTGAGACCAAAACACCCCGAATGGGTGGGATTGTTATCTGGGGCTCGCTTGCGCTGACAGCGGCGGCGTTTTGGCTCGTGTCTATGCTTGCACCCAGTACAACAACCGAAAGTCTCAACTTCATCAATAGGAATCAGACTTGGATTCCACTCATGACACTTTTGGTAGGTGCCTTTGTTGGTCTCGTAAATGACATACTTGATGTTGTAGACAAACCTCAGCCGCTTGGCCTGCCGCTCTCGGTACGACTCGCGATTATCACACTGCTCTCTCTTGGTATCGGCTGGTGGTTTTACACTAAGCTTGGCATCACCTCGATTGGTATTCCGTTTTTAGAGCCACTCCACCTCGGAGTATTCATAGTACCGCTCTTCATCGGCACCACACTCTTTGTATACGCTTCTGGCGTCATTGATGGCATTGACGGGCTGTCAGGCGGTGTCTTTGCCTCGATATTTAGCGGATATGCATTCATTGCGTTTGCAAATGGCCAGTACGATCTCGCGGCATTCTGCGCCGCACTTGTTGGTGCACTACTCGCGTTTCTATGGTTTAACGTGCCTCCCGCTCGGTACTGGATGACTGAAACTGGCACGATGTCTCTCACACTGACTCTTGCCGCGATCGCGTTTCTTACTGATCTGAAGGGTGAGGGGAACGGGATCGCGGTACTCCCGGTCATTGGATTTCTCCTGGTAGCGACAGTGGCGTCAAATGTGCTCCAGATCGGATGGAAACGTTTCTTTAAGCGAAAGCTCTTTCGCATCGCACCTCTCCACCACCACTTCGAGGCAATCGGCTGGTCGCAGCCAAAGGTGACGATGCGGTACTGGATCCTTTCTCTCATTTTGTGCATTTCCGGCGTCACACTCGCGCTCCTCGGTTAACATGCGCGCCTCGATAGACAGAACACTTGTCGCGCTCATTGCAGTTATAGCCACTCTGGGTGTCATCGTCTTTTTTTCCGCTGCGCTCCCGCTTCTTGTTGAAGGTCCGCGAGCGTTCACCTCTGCGCTCATTTCACAGCTTGGCCTCGGACTGGTCGGCGGAAGCGTTGCCGCATATATGCTTGTTCGAGTTCCTCTGAGCGTGTACCGTACCTACGCCCCGCACATTTTTGTAGCAGGAATTGTTCTAACCGCATTGGTATTTGCCCCGTACATTGGCGTATCCGCGAACGGGGCATCGCGCTGGATTGATCTCGGGTTCACCACATTTCAGCCATCCGAGTTTTTAAAAATTGGCTACATTCTACTTGTCGCCGCGATCCTCGCTCGCGGGAAAGAACTCGGAGCAGATTATAGGCGGGGTGTTATACCGGTTGCCGCAGTATCTATACTTGTTGCAGTCCTCTTACTCCTCCAGCCGGACACTGACACCCTTGTTCTCATGCTTGCGGCGAGCGGGGCGATGCTCTTCGCGTCTGGACTATCATATCGCGACATAGGGATCGGCATTGCGATCGTGGTCCTTGGAGTGGCGATCCTCGCCTCTCAACGCCCATACTTGCTCGATCGATTTACCACCTACTGGAATCCATCTAATGACCCCCAGGGCGCCGGGTACCACGTTATCCAGTCCACGCTCGCTGTCGGGGCAGGTGAAGCGTTTGGGCGAGGATACGGCTTAAGCGTACAAAAGTTTACACACCTTCCCGAGGCAAGTTCCGATGCTATCTTCGCGGTCTACGCAGAAGAGTTCGGTTTTATTGGCTCGATTCTCCTTGTCGCGCTCATGAGCGGATTTATACTCCGCGGGTTATGGCTTGCGGCGCGAGCGCAAGAACTGTTTGGCGCTCTCACGGCGCTTGGCATTGTCACGCTCCTCGGGAGTCAAATGCTCCTCAACATAGCAGCAATGATAGGTCTCGTGCCGGTAGGAGGATTTCCGCTTCCGTTTGTCTCGCAGGGCGGTTCTGCCTTGTTTATGACTCTCGCGCTCTCAGGCATTCTTCTCGCTGTATCCAAAACCGTGCGGCGATAAGCTTTTTGCTATACTACGGGTATGAAGATTGTCTTAACCGGGGGTGGTACAGGAGGACACTTCTATCCCATGCTCGCAGTCGCCGAGGCAATCCGCGACCTTGTTGCAGAGCGTAAGCTCCTCGAGCCGGAGCTCTATTTCTTCGGTCCAAATGTTCTTGATGAGCGTGCGCTGTTTGATCTCGACATTTCCTTCGTCAACACTCCCGCTGGAAAGGTACGCCGATACGCGTCGATACTCAATGTAACTGACGCACTTCAGACCGGCGTGGGTATTGTTTCCACCCTCATTCGCCTGTATCAACTCTACCCGGACGTAGTTTTTTCAAAGGGAGGATATGGTGCCGGCCCCACACTGATCGCGGCGCGGATCCTCGGTATACCGGTGGTCATACACGACTCTGACGCGGTTCCCGGACGCGCGACTCTGTTTGCCGCTCCGTTCGCGAGGCGCATTGCGCTCAGCTTTGACGGCGCGGCGGAACAGCTTCCTGTCCCTCTTCGCGGAAAGGTTGCGGTGACCGGTAACCCTATCCGACGCGAACTACGCACACCGGCTCGCGAAGGAGCAAAGGAGTTTCTTGAGCTTACTGATCACGTGCCGACGCTTCTCATTCTTGGAGGTTCGCAGGGAGCGCAAGCTCTCAATAACGCAATCCTCGAGGCACTGCCGGAATTAGTCCAGCACTACAATGTCGTGCATCAAACCGGGGAGGGGAACCATGCTTCAGTCTTACAAACAGCGCAGGTAGTGCTCGATAAAAACGAGCGCCGATACCGCTACAAGGCGTTTCCATTTCTTTCGCCGCTTGCGCTTAAGATGGCTGCGGGTGCTGCTGATCTGGTCATCAGTCGCGCGGGGTCCGGAAGTATTTTTGAAATCGCTTCATGGAAGGCCGCATCTATTCTAGTTCCTCTACCGGGCTCCGCGCAGGACCACCAGCGCGCAAACGCATACGCGTACGCTCGAGCTGGAGCTTGTACCGTACTTGAGCAGGCAAATCTGACGCCGCACATTCTTGTAGCGGAAATAGAGCGGCTATTTACGAACCCTAAGGCGCGGTCTGATATGGGTGAGGCTGCGAGTCGCTTTGCGCGCCCAGACGCCTCTCGAGCGATCGCGGAAGCAGTCCTTGATGTTGCGCTCGAGCACGCCGCATAGCCGATTGTTGCTCCTTTTCTCCCTTGCTATAGTGGACCTATGACCCCCGTCGTTACGCGTATAGCACCGAGCCCTACAGGGTTTCTCCACTTTGGTCTTGCGCGAACGGCTCTTTTTTCTTACCTGTTTGCCCGCAAGCACGGCGGGCGCTACATTCTGAGAATTGAAGACACCGACGTCGACCGAAGTAAGTCTGAATACCGCGAGGACATTGAGGCGCAGCTCACCTGGCTCGGTCTTGTGCCCGACGAGCGCTTTGTTCAGTCCGAGAACCGGGAGCGACACACCGAATGCCTGAAAGCGCTACTCGCCTCGGGTCGTGCTTACGAAAGTGAGGAGCCTGCAAAAGACGATCCGAGCCGCACAGTTCGGGTTATTAGACTGAAAAATCCAGGCGAAACCGTAACATTCATAGACCTCATTCGGGGTGAAATTACCTTTGATACGACTGAGCTCGGTGATTTTGTCATCGCACGCTCAGTGACGGACCCTCTGTACCATCTCGCTGTTGTTGTCGATGATTTTGACGAAGGGGTGACGCATATTATTCGAGGCGACGACCATATTTCAAACACTCCACGACACGTTCTGATTCAGCGCAGCCTCGGGTTTACGACACCGGCGTACGCGCACCTACCGCTCATTCTGATGCCTGATCGCACCAAGATGTCGAAGCGTAAGCATGAGACGGCTGTAAAGTCTTTCCGAGAGCGTGGATTTTTGCCCGGCGCGTTACTCAACTACCTTGCACTACTCGGCTGGAACCCGGGGACACCGCAGGAATTCTTTTCTCTTCCTGAGCTGATTGAATCCTTCTCACTCGAGAAGTTGCATACCAGTGGAGCCGTGTTTGATGAGACAAAGCTCCTCTGGTTTAACCGCGAGTACATGCGGCAAATGTCTCCTGAGGCGTTCTGGGAGCACGCAGAGGAGTACCTGTCAGAGGAAACAGTTGCAATGCTCGACACTACAAATATGTGGCGCGATGTCGTACCGCTTATGCGTGAACGCGCATCAACCTTCGGTGAAATTCGCGCAGCCGACGCGGCAGGGGAGTACCGATACTTCTATACTGCTCCAGTACTTGACCCTGCACTCCTTCCTTGGAAAGGCGCCGACCCGGCAGGCTGTGCCGCTCACCTTATGGCTGTGCTCGCGCTTCTTGAGGCGCATATCGGGGATTGGACACACGACGCGATTAAAGCGATTCTCTGGGACTACGCAGATGAACACGGCAGGGGACAAGTGCTGTGGCCACTTCGCTACGCGCTCTCTGGCAAGGATAAGTCCCCTGACCCCTTCACTATCGCAGGTATTATAGGTAGAGATGAGACGCTTCGCCGCATTACTGGTGCTCTTGAGCTTGTGCGCGGTAAGCACTAGCGCGTACGCGAACGAGGATATTCGCTCACGCATCGATGAGCAACAAAAAAAGATCCAAGCTCTCGAGCGTGAAATAGCACAGTACGAAGCGGCGCTCGCTGAAATAGGCAAAAGCAAGGCGACGCTTTCGAGCGAGGTTACGAGAATCGATACCTCGCGACGGAAGATAGCCGCGGACATTGCGCGAACGCGTGAAACCATATCGGAGACATCACTCGAAATTGATCGTCTGACTTCGGAGATCGGTGATCGTACCACGCGAATTGCGCTTGGACGGCAAGGTATTGAATCGACCCTCCGCGAGCTTGCCTATGCGCAAGACGCCACGCTCGTTGAACTCTATGCGTCTTCGGGCGGTCTCAGCGCATTCTGGGAGACAGTAGACTCCATAGACGCGCTCCAGCGCGGCATTCGGGATGCCGCGACGACTCTCAAAAAAGAGCAGGAAGCCCTCGCTGAAGCGAGAAGCGGTGAATCTGCTCGAAAAGCGCGCCTCTCGTCTCTCGCTGAGGAGCTTTCAGGTCAAAAACAAGTTCTTGATGGTACGCGCAGTGAGCGGGCCGCTCTCCTTGCCTCAACGCGGCAAAGCGAAGCCGCTTTTGAGCGATTGCTAAAGGAAAAACAGGAGGCGCGACTCGCCTTTGAGCGAGAGCTCGAGTCATTTGAGGCACAGCTGAGCTACCAGGGAAATCTCAGCCTCCTGCCACCCGTCGGACGCGGAGTTTTGTCATGGCCCCTCGACCCCGCGTTTCTTGAACGCTGTGCCTCACGGTTTGCATCGCTTAAGAATCGCTATTGTTTGACGCAGTACTTCGGTAATACTGAGTTTGCAAGAAGCGGTGCGTACCGCGGAGCCCCGCACAATGGCATAGACTTTGGTACACCAACAGGCACTAAGGTGCTTGCCGCGGCAGCGGGCGAAGTTGTGGCCGTCGGTGACACAGACGCCTTCCGTGGTTGTTACAGCTACGGAAAGTGGATTTTGATACGGCACCAGATCGGACTTACGACACTGTACGCACACCTCTCACACATTGGAGTACGCGCAGGCGATGTCGTCTCAAATAGCCAGTTCATTGGATACACCGGAAAAACCGGATACGCGACGGGACCGCACCTACATTTCACCGTGTTCGCTTCAGACGGCGTGCGAGTCGTCAGAATGGGCGAAATAAAAGAACGCACCAAGTGCGCTAATGCTACCGTTCCTGTAGCGCCGACTGGTGCATATCTCGACCCGATGACGTATCTCTAGACTATACTTAGTGATAAAGGTCGAACATTAGACGCATCTTTAAACGACTCACGCATGAAATATTTACACTACGCAGCGCTTATCCTCGTCATTGTAGGAGGTCTTAATTGGGGCCTGTTCGCGTTCCAGTTGAATCTGGTCAATATCCTCTTTGGAACTCTACCAGCCCTTGAGCAAGCGGTGTACCTCTTGGTAGCCCTTTCTGCTGTGTACCTTGCGTTCTCGCACTGGAATGAGTGCAAGACGTGCTCCGTGTAAAGCCGCACGAAGCCTGATTCAAAAACCCCGCGCTATGCGGGGTTTTTGCTGTCACGTCATATGTTACAGAAAGATCGACTCAGCGAGAAGTTTAAAAAGGGGAGTCAGACCAGTGCCGAGATCCGCTAGCGATGAATCCTCAGTGCGCCTCAAGGCGCGCACAGCCATACTTGCAACAGATGCATGAATCCCGGTTTCATGTTCCTCGAGACTCTCAGCTACAGAATGCACTGGTGATTCTTTAGACATATAGGGCGCTCAACTGGCGGACACGCTACTACTAGTAGTACCTTGAGACTCTAAGTACAGTTACTTCGCAAAAGATATATTGTGCGAAGTATGCGTATACTACCCCCCCCTCGATCTGCACGACAAAGAAAAACCCCGCCGAAGCGGGGTTTCCTTGCTTATCACCACTCGCCGTAGTAATAGTCGCGAACTGGGCGTGGACGAGCAAATAACGCAAGTAACACTGTGAGTACTGCTACGAGTTCGTATGCTATTACTACGCCGTTAGCATCATCGTATGTGTGCTGCAGTGCCTCAAGTGCTGTATGAGAAAGGTTAGGATCTGCCTGCCCTGCTACTAATGCGATTTTAGCGCCTTCTGCAACCTCTTGCGCATCAGTAAATTTGGGCCAAACGAATACGTACACAACACCACCAAGTACCCCCATAAGCCCGAGCTTACCGAATTGCTCGGTTCGATTGTCACGTGCTTCGAAAACTTTATTGTCTGCCATATAAACTTTTTTTTATAAGACAACCGGCTAAAGTGCGGCTGTATATATAAATACTATCATATAAATACTCTTTGTCAAGACACTTGGTTACATACGTAAAAAACCCCGCCATATGTTACTCGGTAAGCAATGAGATCAGAACTGCCGCTCCGAGGCACCCCACACCCAAGGTTAGTAGATCGCCTACTACGGAAAGCCTACGCCCAGATAGCCCTCCGGGGCTTATATCACCACGACCACTTAATATTTCCGGCACTTCATTATTTGACGACATAGTACGCTGGAACTCTGCTACGCGCCCAAGTCTCGGGCTTCTCTAGCACGTTGCCGAGATGTGTTTGCTCGCTGACGATTCACGCTCGCTTCGCCTGAGTGAATTCGCGCCGCAGAGCTCGTCATTTGAGCGAGTACTAAAGCCGCAACCCCTCCCACAAAGAATGCCCCGTCAAGGGTAAGAAAATTGTGAAGGTCTTCCAAATTTAAGGTGCCATCTCTTAAGCTCAGTTCGGCAACATTGTAGAGGCCGTACACTGCTGCGATCAAGCCAGCATAGCCGAAAACTCCAGCCATTGATCTCGCAGATGAAGCATTACCTTCATGTGCTGATGCCTCGGCTCTATACGAACGTGCATCCTCCCGATACGACCCGCTCAAGCTCATATTTTTAGGAATTACTTTTAACTAATACTTACACTCTACGCTAAAAAAGAAAGCTTGTCAATATCTGCACGAGTTGCGAATCTCTTTGGATTACTTGGCGGTCGCGTACTTACCCCAGCACGGGCGACTTGAGTTCCAGGGCTTGGTTCCCTCCCTCTCGTGCAGGTAGCGCGCGTACTCGAGGTTACCGTCAAGCGAGTACAAGTCGATACCGAGCTCGTCGGCAGCTTCCTCGTGGTAGTACGTATTAATCTGCATCACGCCGATGTCGCTCTTATTCACCTTTCCGCGAATAATGTCGCCATTAGGTGCAAGGTGGCGAAACCTTGACTCACACTTGGCAATCTCGGCCATGATGGGCTGGTCCGCGAAGTACTCGCGCACGTACGCACCCATAGTCTCCGGATTGCGAGAGAGTTCAAACTCGCTCGTAGAAGTAAGCGCGACCGGGGCGGTCATGGCAGCGCTCGCTAGTAGAATGATGACTGGTAGCATAGGCAATAAAAAAAGCCGCCACAAACGGCGACTTGATGTAGATGTTAGCACTTGACGGACCCCCTGTCAAGCCCGCACAATGCTTTTATACCCTTTGTACGGCTCTACAGAGCCATAAATTAGCATTTTACGCGTTTCAGTATTTCCTCGTATGCTTCGTCCACCGAGTCGACGATGACCACCAGGTCTAGATCGCTCTCATCTATCGCCCGCTGGACTTTATAGAGCATATCTTCAACCAGAGAAAGAAGCGGGGCCCAGAAATCGCGCCCGTAGAGCACTATGGGGATACGCTTTATCTTCTTGGTTTGCACCAGCGTAATGATTTCAAAGAACTCATCCAAGGTACCGAACCCTCCTGGAAAGAAGATATACACCTCCGAAGCGAAGGTCAGCATGACCCGTCGAGTGAAGAAGTAGTTGAACATCATTTCTTCCGTGAGGTAGGGGTTACTCAACTGCTCGAACGGTAGCTTGATGTTAAGTCCTACCGACTCCCCTCCCGCGGTAAACGCCCCCTTAGATGCCGCCCCCATAATGCCGTGTGCCCCGCCCGTAATGATGGCAAAGTTAGAAATGGCGAGGCGCCGAGCCAGCTCTTCGGCATCTTCGTACATGCGAGGATCTCTCAGGGTTGACCGTGCCGAGCCGAAGAACGATGCTGCGAGCTTATACTTTTTGAGGATCTCAAAGCCGCGGACTAGCTCGTCCATAATCTTTAAAATGCGCCAGCTCTCCATAGGGCGCGTATGATCAACCTTTAGAGGGTCGCACACCTTAAGCTCGCCCTCCATACGGTGGACGCGAGGGGTGAGTATGCTCCTATTGGGATCTGCTACCACAGGTCAATTGTACCCTACTGAATCTTGTGCACAGTCCACGGAACGGGAAAAACTGTGAAGTCGTCAAGCAGTCCCCGTCCGTAGAGTAGTCGATGTGCCACCTCAGCATGACAGAGTGCGCCGGTGAGCGCGTTGTGCGGCGCGGGCTCCTCGGGGATGCCGCAGTAGCGCAGTGCGCCGTCCATGTTGAGCGCAGAGCGCCTGCGGGCCGTGTCAAATGGCGGTGGTATCCCCCGCTCCGTCATATGCATAAACGCGAGCGAGTGAATGTCTATCGAACGGTGCGGTAGGGGGAAGTCGAGGTGGCCCCGTCGGCACGCCGCCTCAATGAAGCGCACATCAAACGAAGGGTTTTGCCCAACCGTTGTGAGGTCTCGTTGGTCATGCGTCCATGCAAGAAACGCGCGGACGAGCTCGGCTTCGCTTTGACGAGACTCGTCGAGTACAGACTCTCGACTAAAACCGTTAACTTCAAGCGCGCGGTCCTCAATATGAGCCCCGGGAAACGCCCGGCACTCGCCATAAAACTGCTCGGTTGGTGAAAACAGCGACACAGCTCCGATTGAGAGTATGGAGTGCTTCTCAAAGTCAGTTCCCGTCGTTTCTACGTCAAGGGCGATCATAGCGTGTAAATGAAAAGCCGGTCCCGCAGGCATCTGTAGCCGATAGCTGGCCCATAAAGTAGGCCGCAAAAAGGGCTGCCGAGACAAGCACTACCGTTCCGATATCGACAGAGTGCATCACGAAGAATGCCTTGATTTTGTCCCCCATACAGGGTAGTATAGCAAGGTATGGCAACAAAAAAGGCCGCCGGCTCCGCGAAAAATATTTCGTATAACAACCCGCAATACCTGGGTATCAAGCTCTATGCGGGCGAGGAGGCAAAAATCGGCAATATCATCGTCCGCCAGCGCGGTACGCGTTACATGGCAGGTAAAAACACTGCTGTCGCTAAGGACCACACAATTTTCGCGATGAAAGACGGTACGGTAGCCTACCGATCGGTCCGCAAGACCAAGTTCGACGGCTCAACTGTTCGGCGCCAGAAGGTAGACGTTCTTTAACCGATTTCTAGCACAAGACGCGCGCGCTTATCGCCCGCTACCACCGGCACTTCATGGGTGCCGGTGTGTTTTATTGGGCTCGGTAGTACAAGCGCTGTTTCCGCTAATTCGACGCCTAATTCTGTCTTGATCGCTGCCACTATGTCGCGCGCGGTCAGCGCCTTAAAGAGAGTCCCTGTCGGCCCAGACTTTACCGGAATTGTGATCGTTCTCTGATCTAGTGCAGCGAGGAGAGCTTCCGCCTCCGCGCGAGACGCGTCTGAGCGACGCTCGGTCGCCGCACGGCTGCGCTCGTGTTTCTTAAGATTTTCTGGCGTCGCGAGGATTGCTTTCTTTTGCGGGATGAGGACATTGAGGGCGTACCCATCCGCAACGGTAAGCACGCTCCCCCGCTGCCCCACTTTTTTAACGTCTGCTATAAGTATGACCTTCATTACGAACCAGTATTGAGGAACGTCAGTGCGCGGTCAAGCGTGGGGTCTTGCCCTTCTTTCAGATCTTCTGGAACTTTGACCTCGATGTCCGGCGTAAGACCCTGGTGCGAGATCGATACTCCTTTCGGCGTGAGCCAGCGGGCGATGGTGATCTTGACCTGCGTTTTGTCAGTCACATCGAATACTTGCTGTACAGACCCTTTGCCGAAAGACTGCTGGCCTATGATAGTTGCTCTGCCGTGGTCACGGAGCGCTCCCGCAAATATTTCAGATGCAGAAGCCGAGCCGCCATTCAGGAGTACTACTATGCGAGCGCCCGGGAACCCATCACCGGTCCCCGATGATCGGAACACCAAATCTTCAGACTGCCGTTTGGACGCCTGCGTTACCACTACGAGTCCAGACTTCAGAAAGTGACTTGCCATGTCAGTTGCGGCCTCCATATATCCGCCGGGGTTGTTGCGGAGGTCCACGACTAGCTTACTCGTTTGAGACCGGCGGAATGCCTGGAGCGCTTCCGCAAACTTGTCTGGTGCCTGCTTGTTAAACATATAGACGTGTATGACAAATGCGCCATCTTTAATAGTGTAGTCGACTGTCGGGAGCTCAATGGTGTCGCGCTGAATGGTGAGGTCAAATGGCTGTGCTCCATCCTCATCTGGGCGCGCAAGCGTCAGTGTAATGCTGGTGCCCTTTGGGCCGCGGATCTTTTTAACCGCGGCCTCGACTGTCATAGCGTTCGTCGACTCTCCGTCAATTTTTACAATGATGTCACCCGCTCGCACACCGGCACGGTACGCAGGTGTATCCTTAATCGGCGCAATCACTTTCAGAATACCGTCGCGCCGCCCGACCTCCATACCGACTCCTGTAAAGTCTCCAGCTACTTGCGTGTTGAAGATTTCTGCCTCTGCCGGTGGCATGAAGAGCGTGTAGTCATCTCCGTATGAAGCGGCAAGTCCAACCGCAGCGCCCCACACGCGCTCTTCCGAAGTCGTGGTTGCTTCTTTTTCTGGCACAAAGTGTTCTTCAAGCAGAGTCCATGTTTTAAAGAGCGGCGCGAGGTCAGCGTCTAGAGGTGCTCGCGGATCATATACCGGTGCTGAAGCGGCGAAAATGGGATGCCTATCGAACGCCCCTCCGGCAAAAAACGCCACTCCCGCAAGTACAAGAGCTGCAGCAAAAAGCTGTGGGACCGTGAGTGTAACGGCAGAGTGCGACCAGTGTCGCGTGAGTTTTAACATAAGTTGTTCGCGCATAGAGGTATAATAGCACTATGCTTACTCGGTATGAACACAAAGGAACGGTCTGGATTGACTGCGAGCGTCCTACCGTTGAGGAGATCGAATCCCTTGTAGAAGAGTTTCAGCTAGGGGCATTTGTTGAACGCGAATTGCTCTCACCTTCTCCAAAGCCGCGTATCGACCTCTTCCCAAACTTTATTTACACAGTACTCCACTTCCCAGCATCACGGGACACGCGCGGCACACTCCAGAGTCGCGAAGTAGATCTCATAATCCTGAAGAGCGCCGTCATTACCGTGCACTACGAGTCCGTACCCGCCATCCACGACTTTGCACGATCATTCGAGTCCTCACTACTCATGAAGCGTGCCGTGAAAGAGCTCCATTCCGGCCACATTGTGTTTGAGCTTTCGAGTCGCCTGTACCGCGCGGTTGAGGACGAGCTTGATGCGAGTGAAGATGCAGTCAATAAAATTGAGTCGGACATTTTTAGTCGCCGTGAGCGCGAGCTCGTCCGCCCAATATCTGAGCTCACGCGCGAGGTTTTGAACCACAAGCGGACTATCGCCGGACAAGACGACGTCCTGCGCGAGCTTGAAATCGCCGCTACAGCGCTGTTTGGCTCCGAGTACAAAGCATTTGTTGCGTCCATGTCAGCGCTTCAGTTCCGTGTGTCGACGCGAGCACAGCTCCTCCTTGATGTCTTGCGTGCACTCGCAGACACAAACAACGCACTACTCTCCACGCGCCAAAATGAAATCATGAAGAATCTCACCGTCATGGCGTCCATCATGCTGCCGCTCTCCCTCGTATCGTCACTGTTCGGCATGAACACGGTCGATAACCCGATTGTCGGCTCGCCAAACGATTTTTGGATCATTCTTCTGATTCTTGCCGCGGTTGGCGTCGTGTGCGCGTGCTACTTCTGGATCAAGCGCTGGTTCTGACCAGCTCGTGTATAACCTGTAGAAAACGGAAGAAACGCCTTATGCATGGCTCGTTTTTTCGAGTGCGCGCTGAGGCGGTACAATAGGTACATGTCCGCAAGCGGCCGAGTGCCACCTCAGTCCTTAGATGCAGAGCGCGCGCTCCTTGGCGCGATTATGCTGAAGCCCGAGGGTATCCACGAGGTCACGGACCTCATATCCTCGGACTCGTTCTATGCTGAAAAACACCGCGCCATCTACCGCGCGATGGTCGCGCTTGTTGCCGCAGGCTCGCCCATTGACCTCCTGTCAATCTCTAACTACCTCACCGAGCAGGGCGAGCTCGAGCGTGCAGGCGGTAACGCCTACCTCGCAGACCTCGTAAATGCCGTCCCTACTACTGCAAATCTCAAGCACTACGCGCAAATCGTCCAAAAGAAGTCGGTGATGCGCGGTCTTATCGAGGCGGCCTCGGACATTGCCTCAATGGGTTATGACGAAAGCCAAGATGTTGAAACGGTAGTTGACCAAGCTGAAAAGCGTCTGGGTGAGGCAACCTCAAACCCGACAATGCGCAAGTTTGTCGCGATTGGTGAAGAGCTCAAGGGTGCGTGGGAGCGCTTTGACCTGCTCTCAAAGGGCGACCAGGGGACGCGCGGGATACCAACCGGCTTTGCGGGACTCGACAGCATGCTCGCGGGCTTTCAGCGCTCGGACCTTATCATTCTTGCCGCCCGCCCATCGATGGGTAAGACATCGCTCGCGCTCGACATCGCGCGCCAGTCCGCGGTCAAGTTTGGCACGCCGGTCGGCATTTTCTCTCTTGAAATGTCAGCACAGCAGCTTGTGGACCGCATGCTCGCCGCCGAGGCGCGCGTGAACGCATGGAAGTTGCGCACTGGAAAAATTGATACTGACGAAGAGTTTGAACAGATCAGAGACGCTATGGAGCGGCTATCAAAGGCACCGATCTACATTGACGACCAGCCGGCTAACAACGCGCTCATCATGCGCTCTGTTGCCCGCCGACTAAAACGCGAGAATGGCATCGGGCTCATTATCGTGGACTACCTCCAGCTTATGGCTCCTACCACCGCGCGCTCGTCTGACTCGCTTGTGCAGCAGGTTACTGAAATATCCCGCTCGCTAAAACAGCTCGCGCGAGAAATAGATGTCCCCGTACTTGCGCTCTCACAGCTCTCTCGCGCGGTCGAGCAGCGCCGCGGCCGACCGCGCCTTTCAGACCTCCGCGACTCAGGATCAATTGAGCAAGACGCTGATGTTGTTATGTTCATTCACCGTGAGGACAGAATGAGCGAGTCAGCAGAGCGGAACAACATTGCGGAAATCTTGATTGAAAAGCACCGTAACGGCCCGGTGGGCAAGGTCGATCTCTACTTTGATGAAAAGCGTACCACCTTCCTGCCGATCGAGAGCTCCGACTTCGGCGCGGGCATTTCAGCGGCTGCGCCGGCGGTGCAGGACGATTTTTAAACGGCATGTCTCTTTCTGAGCTCACTGATGTACTCACCTCCCTGCCCGGTCTTGGCCCTCGCCAAGCACGCCGCGTAGTTGAGTACCTGTTACGGAAAGACTCTGCGTACCGTGAACGCCTCGCGGCGCTGATTGCGGGCGCACGGCTCGAGGTTTCCGAGTGTACGCGTTGCTTCAGGTTTGATGCACCCAGCGCATCGGGCCTCTGCCGCACATGCGCGGACGGCTCGCGAGACGCGTCGCTCCTTATGGTGGTTGAGCACGATGTCGACATAGACGCCATCGAGGCAGCTCTCACCTATCGCGGCTACTACTTTGTGCTCGGAGGACTCCTTAACCTAGTCAAACAGCGCAAAGATAAAATACTCCGCACCCGAGAGCTATTAGAGCGCATTACACCAGAGGTGCGTGAGGTGATATGTGCGCTCGCCGCTACACCAGAGGGTGACTACACAGCCAAGGAGCTCATGACCCAGATTCGCGCCGCGCGCCCCGGGGTCGCGGTGTCAGTCCTTGGACGCGGCCTCTCCGTAGGAGCGGAGCTTGAATATGCCGACCCGGAAACACTCCGGAGCGCACTCAAAAACCGCGGTTAGGCCGCGAGGTACTTAAGTCCTGTATACTTTCAGGTATGGAGTGTGACGATGCGCCAGATCCAAATTGCATCAAAGAGTCGTATTCCAAGTATCGGGTACGCCGCGCCCTTGCGTGGGCACTTATTGCGGCAGGCTCGGTGTGGACGGCAGTCTCTCTCACTACGCTCAGCGTTTCAGCGGTTGTGAGTGCTGGGCTCGGCGTACTTGCGATTATCAGCGGACTGCTGTTCAAATCATACGCGTACTCTCAACTTGATACGCACCTGAAGGACGACGCATAAAGGTTTACTAAAAACTGCCGCGTGAGCGGCAGTTTTTTACTGTTCGTGAGTAGGATTAGATCGAGTCGATCATCACCTTCATGTAGGGTTGGCGATGACCCTTTTTCTTGAAGTAGCGGCTCTTCTGCTTGTAGCGGATCACCACTTTCTTGTCGTCCTTACCTGCTTCGAGCACAGTGCCCGTAACCGGTGTTCCGGTAGTCGGCATACCCACCTGAACGGATGAGCCAGTGTCTTTAAAAAGGACTTGGTCAAAGGTGACTTTCGCACCTACCTCCGCACCAGGGATTTTCTCTACCTCTAAAAATCTGCCCTGCTCTACGAGGTACTGTTTCCCCCCGGTTTTGATTACTGCAAATGCCATGGCCCTACTCTACCGCGTCTTTATCAATTATTCAAGCCCTTCTATTGGCAGGGATGTCCGTATTTTTGCTTCAAGCTGGCTAGCTTTTTATACTCTGCATTTCTTTGTTTCACAAGCTCGTTGTATTTTTGTTCCCACCATGCTTCATTTTCGTCGCCGTAATTCCCTATTCTCCCTTCGTTAGCAATTCGTATACCTTTCTCAAGATCGTCAATTCGAGCTTGAACTCTGCCAATTTCAGCTCTTCCCCAAAGGATTTCTTGTACGTTGGGGTCACCTGGATTAATGTTGCAGTCAGCGGTCTGCGGCAGATTGTTACGGCCTCCAGCTATGTCATCACTCGTACCTGACATTTGCAGGATATCGTCTATGATGCCTGCATTGTATGCGTACGCTAGAAGGACCAGAGTAAAAGTGCCTGCAAACAGTGCAATGGGTGCTATTGCGCCCCCTTCGGCAGGGCCTTCTGCGGTGATTGCGCTCATATAGCGAGCAATTGTACTTGCTCAAGGAGATTTGTCAAGTATGTACTGAATCAGCTTTTACTCTCGAGTAGGAGCGTCTACCAGCGCCGTTTCTACCCCCATAGAGGCGCCCGCGATCTTCAGGACGTCCTTATCTATCTTTTTGAACTCTTTTTCGGTCGCATTAAAGTGGTTCACCACCGTGCCAAGCGCATTGCCGAGCTTTGTCTGGTACTCGCGGTATGCCCCAAGATGCTTTGAAAGCTCACCCACGTTCTTTACTACGTCTTGTATCTTTTCCTCTATTTGCAAAGACTTGAGTCCCTGGAGCACGGTCTGGAGGTACGCAAGGAACGATGTGGGTGAGACAATAATCACCTTTTTACTGAACGCATACTCAATAAGGTCTCGCGTATTCGTCTTTACCGTGCCCACTTGGTTAATGAGGAGGTCGTAGTAAATACCTTCAGACGGGATAAACATAAAGGCAAAATCCACCGTCCCCTCCGCCGGACGCACATACTTACTGGTCTCGTCGATCCGGTTCTTTAGGTCTCGCTTAAACGCTTGCTCAAGCTGCGCGCGCTCAGTGGGCTCGCGACTTTCAAGAATGCGGTTGTAGTTTTCAAGACTAAACTTACTATCGATGGGAATGATCTTGTCTTTCACAAAGACAACGGCGTCGACGATTTCTCCATTCGGAAAACCGTACTGCATCTCAAAGGAGCCCGGTGGCATCACATTTTGAAGCACAGTCTCCAGGTAATACTCGCCTAAAATGCCTCGCTGCTTAGGGTTTTTCAGAATGTCTTGCAGGTTCTGAAGCTGGTCGGCAAACGACACCACTTGCCTGTTGGTCTCATCGAGCTTCGTGAGGCCTTCCGTCACGTCGCGCACCACGCGGAGCGTGTCAGAAAGTTGCCGCTGAACCGTGTCTTGCACGCGATTAGTAGACTCGCCCACCGCGCGCTGTAGCTCTGCTATTCGCTCGCTCATGAGATGGAGTCCCTCACCGCCGGCTTGGGGCTTTTGGTTGACAATTACGTACGCGACAAACCCGACGAGGCCAATGAGTATGATGAGGAGCAGTACGAGAAATAGTTCCATAGTGCAATTATAACGTAGCAGTGTGGAGTATTGACAAATTACTAATTGTAAATTATAATGTTTGCATGTATACAAATCCCGAAGCAAAAAAGAACGCTACTGAGCGCATTACAAATGCTGACTTTTTGAAACGAAGTGGGCTCACAGTCATTGCAGTCTCCGTGCTTACCGGTATCGGTGCACTCTCCGAAATTTTTGAAGCGACGGATTTGATTGATTTCACTGTAGCTCTTGGTCTCAAAACGAGTCCTATCGACCTAGAGTATATAGCTGGTGGTGCATCTGTTTTAGGCATTCTCATCGGTGGGCTTATAATGCGGTTCGCATCTAACGGCGCACGCAGATGGAAACAAGTGCGTGACAGCTACAATTAGGACGGACGCGCATGTCGAGTCCGTCATGCGCGCTGTAGCTCTGCTATTCGCTCGCTCATGAGCTGGAGTCCTTCACCGCCGGCTTAGTGATGAGGAGCACTAAAAGAGCGATATCCATAGATGCGATTGTAGCATCATGCTACACTTGCTGCATGTTGCAGGATCAAATAGGCGCCGACCTTGTCGCCGCAATGAAAGCAAAAGACGCGCTCCGCGTAGAAGTTTTTCGCGGCCTAAAGGCGGCGTTCGTAAATGAGCTCGTCGCTACAAAGCGCATGCCGACTGATCCTCTACCTGACGAGGATGCTGTCACGGTACTTAAACGCGAGGTTAAAAAGCGCAAGGAGGCCGCTGACGCGTTTCGCGGCGGTAACCGAGCTGAACTTGCCGCTAAGGAAGACGCCGAACGAGTGATCCTAGAGGCCTACCTTCCGGAAACAATGCCGAAGGCCGAGATACTCAAGTTTGCACTGGCAAAGAAGCTCGAGCTCGGCCTCACTGATAAAAAAGAAATGGGTAAGTTTATGGGCCTTATCATGAAGGAGCTGGGCGGAAAAGCAGATGGTGCCGATGTCCGCGATGTCGTGGCAGGACTTTTTCTCTAGTACAAGCATCTACTCTGTCGTTCCGTCGTTCGATTCCCTGCATAGTGCCAGTGGGTACTAAAAACCAGAGATGCTCTGGTTTAGTGAATCCATGACCCTACAGGGAATCGAACCCTGGTTTTAGCCTTGAGAAGGCCACGTCCTAGCCGCTAGACGATAGGGCCGCAGTTTTTTTATAGCACAAACTGGGAGCTGTTGCCATAGGACTTGAAGAAAAGCCGAGGAATGTGAGTGTCTGTTTGTTAATGGCTACGAAGCCGCTACCGCACAAGCCACTCAGCGTCCTGGCGGCAGACGAGCTCTTTCGCACGCTCGGGCTCTGCCATCAGCGCCTTGACGACGCGTTCCATCCGCATGCCTTGCGAACCCTTCGCGAGCACAATGTCCCCTGCCCCAACCATGCGCTCAAGGTGCTGCGCCGCGTCGAGTGCCGTATCAAATGAAAGCACGCTCTCTGGCGCCATACCTGAAGCGCGAGCGGCATCCGCTATTTTCCGCGCGCGTACACCAACCGTGAGCACTATGTCAGCGGACCGCGCAGCGAGTGCGCCGGCTTTCTCATGTTCATCCGGGGAGTACGCGCCAAGTTCAAGCATGTCGGCAAGTACTGCAATGCGCCGTCCCGTGTGCGGAATTTCGGCAAGCGTTTCAAGCGCAGCAGTTACCGCCGCGGGCGAGGCGTTGTAAGTGTCGTCAATCAGCATACTGCCGTGCACGCCTTCAATGAGACGCATACGGCTCGGTGGCTCCTCGTACTCTGCTAGGCCACGCGCCGCGACCTCGAGTGGCACTTCAGCGGCAAGGGCTCCTGCTATGGCACCAAGGGCAGCGTACGCATGTCCGCGGCCAGTGACTCCCGGGAGTACGACATGCACCTTTTCCCCAAGAAATGAAACATCAAATGAAATACCGCGCGGAAGCCTGTCCTCCGTGAGTGTTTTAAACCGGGACGCACGCACATGCGCTTTGGGATGAAACCCGTAGGTCAGGCGATCGACGCCGTCCGCGAGGGGTACGGCTATAACAGATTCGTCATCAGCGTTAACGACTGCAACCCCTCCAGGGAGGAGCCATGAAAGCGGCGCCAACTCCTCGGCGCGTACCGCCTCGGGTGAATCATAGAACTCAACATGGACTGGTACCGCGGGAAAGCGAGTCGCCACTACGATGCGCGGTCGGAGCCACGCAAGCGATGTGGTGATGTCGCCTGGTCGGTCAGCGCCTACCTCGACAATCAGCCACTCTGGGTACGGCGCCCGGATAAGGACGAGGAGCGCGCCCTCAATCATATTGCGGATCCAGCGGAGCGGATTGCCCCACCCGTTCGGGACTCCGAGAACTGCGAGCGGTACCCCAATGTCTGAATTAAAGCTTTTCTGGCTCTTCCGCACGAAGAACTTTGGCTTCATAGTGGCGAAGAGCGCGTCCTTGGTGCTTGTTTTGCCCACCGAGCCAGTAACGAGTATGATGCGTGGCTGGTACCTGCGCACAACCGCACGCGCAAGCATGGTCATAACTGTAACTACTGCGCGCCTGATTAGATCTTTCATAGTGTCGACACCGGCGTTGTGGTCGCGCGATCATACGGAACGCCGTAGTAGGTCATAAGAAATGTTGTCAAATTAAAGAATGGGTCAGTCCATGTCTCTGAAGCGTACTTGGCTCCTTGTGGCTCAACAGAATACAGAAAGACGAGGAACCGCGCATCGTATGCAGGAAAGTAGCCGAAGAACGAGTGCAAGTACCTGTCCGCATAGTACCCTCCGCGTTCAGGGTCAGCAATCTGTGCTGTCCCCGTTTTTGCGGCAACCGAAAGCTCAGGAATTTTTTTTCCACCGCCGCGGAGCGCAGTGTCTACCACTTTAACCAGCATAGTAGTAACCTCATGCGCGCTTTCTTGCCGGATGGCCTGCCGTGGCGGCGCCCACCCAAGAGGTTTTGAAATGCCGCCCGGATACTCAAGTGAAACCGCGACGTGCGGCTGTGGCACCTGGCCGCGATTAGCGAGGGTTGCGAGCGCGCGAGTCATCGCTATGGGACTAATGGCGACTCCCTGGCCGTACCCAGCCGTTATGTACTCCACGATTCGCGGCGACTCAAGGTTACGGACGAGCGGCGTCGCTTCGCTCGGCAGATCAATACCTGTCTCCTCCGTGATGCCGAACCGCTGCAGGTAGTCGCGCATAGTAGTCGGCCCCATTTTCTCAACAATGTGCGCGATGCCGATGTTCAGCGATTGACTCAAGACTTCCTGCATAGGTACAACTCCTCGCGCTTTTCCGTCAAAGTTCCGAATGGTTTTCTTGTCTATCGTGAGGATTCCCGTGTCATTGTACGTTGTCTCCGGAGTCACGACGTTTGCGTCGAGCGCCGCTGCCATCGTTATTGGCTTCATCGTCGATCCGAACTCTAAAACGCTACTAACCAGCGGGTTAGTAAGCGCATTAGGATCTGCGTTCTTGATGTCATTAGGATCATAGGTCGGCAACGATGCCATCGCGAGAATTGCACCAGTCTGCGGATCCATAATGATGCCGCCCAGCGTCCGCGGCTGCCACGCCTCAGCATACGCTTTCAGCGTGTCCTCAAGGTAGCGCTGCACCGTTGGCTCTAGCGCAGTCACTACGTCCCCGCCCGCCTCGCGTCCAGCTGGCGTGAGTCGCTTAGACACATCAGACACGAGATCTGCCACGAAGCTTCGCGACTTTGCAGCGTCAGCGCGAGAAAGGACTGGGTCATAGGTGCGCTCTAGGCCGTAGCGTCCTTCAAATGTTCTTCCATCCTCCGCGTATCCGAGAAAGCCGATTTCATGCGCCGCAAGCGTGCCTGCGGGGTAAAAGCGCCACCGATCCCTGACAGGTAAAACTCCGCGTACCTCGAGCGCGCTTAACGCCTGACCGGCTTCTTCATCAACGCGGCGCGAGATCTCCTCATAGGTGTCGCGCGAGCGCGCAGCAGCGGCCAGGAACTGCTCGCGGTCGATAGCCGGAAGCACAGACTGCACGCGAGTGTATGCCAGATTCGCGTCCTCAATGAATGCGGGCTGAATAGCGAGCGTGTAGCCACTCTGGAGCGTCGCGACAGGAATGCGCGTACCGTCTTTCTGCGTAAAATAAATGGTACCGCGGTGGAGCGCAGAGCCCACTGGAGCTACATTTTGATCATCGACCTGAGTGCGGAGCTCACTCCCATGCAAAATCTGCAGCGTGTACAGCTTCGCGACGATGACGAGCGCGAGCGCCATCAGCGCGAGCGCGATAATCCTAATGCGAAATCGAAATTTAGCGCGCATGCTCCGCGTACGAGAGCGTCGCCGGAGCTTGTACAAAGACCCGATCCGTCACTGGCTGAAAGCCGAGCGAGCGCGCGTACTCTTCAGTTATACCACTCCGAGCCGCGAGCACGCTGCCCTCAAGGGAGGCTCGCTCCGCGCTCAAGAGCTGTACCGAGCTCTGAGCCGATTCGCGAAAAGATCCCTCCGCGATAGATGAAACAATTGCATAGCCATAGAGGACGCACGACAAAAGTATGAACGCTCCGGCCGTACACACCGCGATTCGCTCGCGCTTTAAAGGGTCTGCAATCGGCCGAGCGACTGCAGTGAACGGTAACTGCTTCTGAGCGAATGACACCTTGGTACGACTAGGCATGTTTTTGAAATATTCTTAATTTTGCTGACCGTGCGCGCGGATTCTCGCGGGCTTCTCCGCGAGTCGGCACGATCGGCGACTTTGTAATAATCGAGCCTCGCCCCGCGAGCGCCGCCGCTTTGAAGGCGTGCTTCACGATACGATCCTCGTTCGAATGAAAGCTGATGATGGCAACGCGTCCTCCCGGCGCAAGCAGGTCAAGCGCGGCAGCAATACCATCCTGAAGCGCACCCAACTCATCATTGACCGCGACGCGGAGTGCTTGAAACACTTTAGTCGCGGGGTGTATCCGGCCCCGGCGCGCGAGCGCGGGTACAGCCGCCCACACGATCTCCGCTAGTTGCTTTGCGGTCTCTATCGCATGCACCTTTCGAGCTTCAACAATCGCGCGCGCAATGCGGCCGGGAAAGCGCTCGCCGTTCTCTTTAAAGAGCGCGGCAAGCTCCGCTTCTTTCATATCGCGGACGATGTCTCGCGCCGTCAGCTGGTATGCCTCGGGTGCAGCGTTCAGCGTCATGAGGAGCGGCGCATCTTCCTTGAAGGAAAGTCCGCGGCCTGAGTCGAGCTGTCCCGCATGCCATCCGAGGTCAAAAAGTATGCCGTCCGCACTGGTGATACCCGCGCGTTCAGCGTGTTCTTTGAGTGCGCGAAAGTTTCCGTTCACAAAAATGAGATGCGCCGGCGCTCCGGCGGTTGCCTCGCGAGCGCGCGTGATCGATGCCGGGTCAGCGTCGAGCGCGAGTACCGTTCCGCGCTCGCCTACGGCCTCGGCAAGTGCGCGAGTATGTCCACCCTGCCCCGCCGTTGCGTCGATGACAACCGCTTTCTGCTTGAGCTCGAGCCCCTTGATCGATTCCTGCATAAGAACGGTTGTGTGGCGCTCCATACGGTTATAGCGCGCCTACCGCGCTCAGTCTCTCGGCCATCTGCTCACCCTCGCCTTCAATACGCTTTGTGTACTTGGTCCAGGCCGCATGGTCCCACACCTCAACACGGTCACCGACACCTGCAAACACCACCTTGCTTGAAAGCTGGGCAAATTGCTTGAGATGCTCTGGGATCAGGACTCTGCCTGAAGCATCAGCCGCGAGCGGTGCCGCGCCTGAGAGAAGAAAACGAACAAATCCACGCGAGTCGCCTGCTCCCATTGATAGCGTGGCAGTTTTTGCAAGGATCGCCTTCCATGAAGCTGCGGAGTAGATGCACAAGCATTGATCAAGGCCGCGTGTAATCACCGCACCTTTCCCAAGCTGTGTACGGAAGGACGCGGGGAGCGACAGTCTCTTTTTCTCGTCGAGCGTGTGCGTGTACTCGCCGATCAGCATGTTTCTAGTATATCCCACTTTATCCCACTTCGTGCCACGAACCGCCACTTATCCCCAGAAATATGCCACTCTTTCCCAATACAAAAACGCCTGTCTACCGCAGACCGCCTCGAAGCGCGATTCGCGCGCCAAATACTCAGCTAGATATTCAAAAGTTCTTTAACCCGCTGACGATCAACAGCCCAGAGGAACGTGCCAAGCCGCGGACCAGTGTCTTGCCCTATGAGTAGCCTATATACGTCTTTAAAAAATGCCCGTTGCTCCTTTTTTAGGATTGCCTCATCTATGCCGGAGCGCTTCGGTATATCGTAGACCAATACCTCAAGGTCACGGATAGACTCGCTGCCGGCATCACGAAGGGATTCGCGCAGTTTCAGAATTCTCGCTTTTTGCTCTTCTGACAGCGTGGTTGCATACGCGCTCTGCACTGACGCACAGAGCTCAACGCGCTCGTCGGGGTTGTACTTGGTGAGCCAGTTGCGTGCCAGTGAGAGGCGTCGCGAGACACTCAGCACATCGTAGTTTAGATCCATTCCAGCAAGAAGATCCGCTAACTTAGTCGGCTGCCATTGCACAATCTGACCGAACCCCACTGCCTGGCGAAACGGGATCGGGTTTCCTGTATGGAGCGCGTCATACTCGTCGTACTGCCGGTAGATTTCGGTATCGAACGCAAGCTGAAACGCATGGTCGGGAGACCGCCTGAGGTAGAGCCAGGTAAGGAGTTCTGGCTCATAAATTTCAAGCAGCTCTAGTGGAGACACCGCATTTCCTTTTGAACCGGACATTTTAGCTCCGAGCCCCTGGAGACCGACAAACTTGTATTCAACAAATGTGGGAGCCGGGTACTTAAAAATGCGAGGTGCGATTGTAGACGCGACGTCGTAACTTCCGCCCGGAGATGCGTGATCATGCCCGCCAGGCTCAAATACAACTGATTCGTGCTTCCAACGCATCGGCCAATCCACCTTCCACGCAAGCTTTGCGATTCGCTCTTTAGAAAGGTCTACGGTGTCCGTCTTTCCAGTGTCGATACAGTAGTATGTGACGGTTGAAGCGCCGTCGTACGACTGAATCTTCGTGGTGTCTTTTCCCGTAAACCGCGAGTAGAGCGCGATCGGGTAGTACGTAGCGCGGAACTCACTCGGCTCGATACCCTTTTCTGACTTTCCTTTTTCAGTCATAAAAGAGAGGAGAATATCTGCGATTACTTCCCGATTCTGTAGTGCGTGCGTAATTGCGGCATCATATGCTCCAGACTCGTACGCCTCTGTCTGATTGCGGTACTCTATGGGCATCGATAATTGCCGCATCGCCTCTTCAAATGGCGCCTCAAAATGCTGCGCGTATGAGGCGTGGCATCCAAACGGATCAGGAATCTTAGACAGCGGCTTGCCAATGTGCTCCGCAAACGACTCAGGCACGCCAGCTGGCACTTTTCTCAGCCGATCAAAGTTGTCCCAAGAAAATAGGAGTCGCGCTTTTTTTCCCTTCTCAGTTAACGCGCGGTACACCTCGTACGATGTACTGATGTCGCGAAAATTGCCGAAGTGTACTACCCCGGACGGACTGATCCCTGCGGCGCAGGTGTACTCTAACGCATCGGGATGCGCGGTGATAATGACATCAGCAACGGCACTGCCCCAGTGAATTCCGTGAGGTACTTGGCTGAGATCAAATCGCGCCATGAGTTTAGGCGATATCGACTATCGTGTACTCCTGCCTGCCGTTTGGTGTCGTAAAGGTAAACGTCTCCCCTTTTTTCTTATTCATGAGTGCCTCTCCCATGGGCGAGAGATGGCTTATTTTCTTTTCACGCATATCTGCCTCCTCACTCCCTACTATCGTGTAGGTATGGTCCGCCTTGTCACCCTTCTTGCGTATGGTCACCTTTGATCCGAAACCAACAACGCCCTTCTTTTTTTCTGAAATGATGACCGCAGACTTTACTAGGCCCTCAAGGCGCCGAATGCGCTCCTCCGTAGCCGCCTGGAGCTCGCGCGCCGCATGGTACTCGGCGTTCTCTGAGAGATCGCCGAGAGAGCGTGCGTATTCGAGAGACTCTGCAATTTCTTTTCGCGCCACCGTTATGAGCTCGTTGAGCTCGGTTTTGAGTTCATCAAATTTCTCCTGCGTCAGCATGTGATCAGACGCATCAGATTTTTTTTGTACCATCGCGCTATTGTACCAAGTGTAGTATGCGGGTCAATCAGCGCGTAGCATCTGAGGACGGTGGACGGCAATCCACTCAAGGATGGCGCGCATCGCAGCCGGAGCGCCTTGCATAGTACCTGCCGGCGCGCGCTCGAGCACAACCGCAAACGCGAACTTAGGTGCATCAAACGGGAAAAAACCGATAATAAGGGAGTTTATAAATTCCTTTCGCACACCTGTTTCAGCTGTTCCTGTTTTGGCGGCTATCTCTGCACCTGAAATGATGAGAGCTTTCGCGGTGCCATCAGTTACCGCGTCGCGCATCCCCTCATTTACTACGCGAAGATACTCCGGGCGGAGTGAAATAGTTGTTGCTTCAGTAGGCGCATCTCGGAGAATGGTTGGCGTCAGGAGTGTACCGCCGTTCGCAAGAGCCGCGGTCGCGCGCAGGGATTGTAGGAGCGTTACCTGCCAACCATACTGACCGATGGAAGTGTTGTACGTATCACCGACGCGCCATACATCTTCCCCAAACACATCTGCCTTCCACGCAGGCGTAGGGACAACGCCTGCGGGTTCATCCTCAAGTGGAAACCCTGTCTTCGAGCCGAAGCCAAACAGCGCCGCATATCGGTCGATGGCAGAAATACCGAGCCCACGATGCGATTCGAATCCACCACCGATGATATAAAAATAGACATCGGATGAAACGGCGATCGCGCGCCTCATATCAGTTGCGCCGTGAGCTCGCCAGTCTTTAAAAATTGTCGGCTTCGATGGATCGTAGGGATTAGGAATAACCAGCTTTCCCGTAGAGACATACGTAGTTTGCGGGGTAGCAACTCCCTCCTGAAGCGCCGCGAGCGCTAAGAACGGCTTTACGATTGATCCTGGGGTGTAGAGACCAGAAATAGCACGATCAACAAACGGGCCACGCGCATCTTGTAGATACGCGGCTATGATCTCGCGCGGCTCGCCGGCGGAGAGAACTTTTGGGTCGTACGATGGGTAGCTTGCGAGCGCGTACAGTTCACCAGTCTCGACATCCATAATCGCCGCCGCTCCGCCCTTAAACGATGCGTCTACGCGATCTTTGATTGCGGAAAATACGGCGGATTGCAGTTCGGCGTCAATCGACAGGGCAAGGTCATCGCCTGGAATAGCAGGTCGAACGATTGCACCTGATGTGCTCTTTCCGGTCGCATCGAGTTCGTGAAGCATTGAACCGTTTTTCCCGCGTAATCGATCGTTGTACAACGCTTCAACGCCACCGAGTCCGATCATCTCGTCTTGGAACCAAAAGCCCTTCGCATCCTTCTTAGGGTATGACACGTACCCTGTTACATGAGCCGCTGCCTCGCCTAGCACATACCTGCGCTCTACTTTCTCGCTTGAGGTTCCTACGTTCTCAACAAGCGGAGCACCGCTACGATCCGTTATAATTCCGCGATCCGCAAGAATCGTATGCGCCTCAAGGCGATTATCCAAGGCCCATGCTGCGTAGAAATCGTGACGCGCAACCGAAAGCATAAATGTCTGAATGAGGACAGCCGCAGCAAGCACAGTTGCTGCTGCGAGGACGGCCTTGTATACGCGTTTTGAGAGCGGTTTTTCAATGCGACCCTCAAGGTGCGCAGCATCAAACGCAGGCAGATTAGCCGACTCAATGAGAATCTCGTCCGGCTCGACCGCTGAGTACTTTTTCGCCCTAAATGAAGGTAGGCCGCGACGCATGTCAGGTGAGAAGACGGGACTGAATGGCCGCTGCGCCCACACTCATCGCGGTGCACAGCGCCGTGTAGACGATAGGGACCCCTCCCGCGGAAAATGGGGTGCCGAACGTCGCGTCGAGGAGTACCCCGCCGAGGATAGCAACGAGTGATCCGTACGGAAGACAAACGACATATACCGCAAGCAGCATACTTACCCAGGCGGGTACTACAAACACGGAAACTATAAATGCCACGAACACGGCGTAGTTCATGGTGCTCGAACAAATGAAACAATACGGATTGCATTCGGCGCGATCGGGAGCGCGATGTACGCGACAGCTTCAGCATCGGTATCGCGACTCGCGACCAATGTCACAACGCCGAGCACCGCGTCAGTTCGCATATCGCGCACTATCGCACCCGCCTCTAGAACGAGGTCGCGCGGTACGCGCGCAGTGAACGATCCCCCACCGGTCCCCCGCGCGAGGATAATGCCCTGCTCCTCGCCAATGCGCACATCACGCTCAGAGCCGGGCGATGAAAAGAGCTGCACGAGAGCGGTCGAATCGCGTACTTCAGTTACCGTACCGAGGGCAAGCGTGTCAGCAAACACAGTGTCACCAATCATGACATCTCGCGCATCAGATAGTGATACAAGTAACGTATCGTAGTGCGTGCGCGGCGGAGCCGCGATTACGCGTGCGGAGCCGGTAGCGTCCATGCGCCGGAGCCCGAGATCACGCTGAAGACGCGAGTTTTCTACAAGTGCCGCCTCATAGAGCACGGTCTGATAGCGCGTGCGTAAAAGCTCGGTTTCGAGCGTATCGATCCGCTCAACAAGTGCGCTCCGAGGCATGAGCGCGTCGGCATTCGGTATCGCACCCATGAACCATCCCGCGACACTGCCAATGTCACTTCTAAAGAGTATGCCGAGCGCAATCATACAAAACGCTACGCCGGCGAGAACCACCGGCGGGGGCAATTTAAAACGGCGTCGTGCTCTCATCATCTTCTAGTAGCATACCGCGATGCTTCGCGAGATCCTCAAGAACGATACCGGTGCCGCGTACCACGGTCGTGAGCGGATCATCAACAATATGTATCGGTACGCGAAGCTCTTCCGCCATCCGCTCAGGCAAGCCACGTAGGAGCGCTCCACCGCCCGTTACATACATGCCGAGACGCATTACATCGGCAACCACTTCAGGTGGCGCGGTCTCGAGCACCTCTTTGATCGCTTCAAGAATAGACTGGATTGACGCACCAATCGCCTCGCGCACATCGGTGTCAGTAACAACTATTTCACGCGGGAGACCAGTCACTAGATCGCGCCCGCGAATAGTGGCCTGGAGTGGTTGTGCGGGCTTTAGCGCGGTACCGACAGCAATCTTTACATCTTCTGCCGTTCGCTCGCCGATCAGGATTTTAAATTCACTGCGCACATACCCGGCAATGTCTTGGTTCAGTGTATCGCCCGCGATGCGCAGATTCTTTGAGCGGACGATTCCTCCCATGGAGAGGAGCGCAATGTCTGTCGTCCCACCACCGATGTCTACAATCATGGTACCGACCGGTTCACTAATCGGGAGCTTAGCGCCAAGAGCGGCGGCCATCGGCTCCTCAATAATGTGTACCTCCCGCGCGCCGGCATTGCGCGCAGCATCGCGCACCGCGCGTGTCTCAACGGTCGTCAGACCGCTTGGCACCCCAATAACCACACGCGGACCAAGTGGTGTTTTTTCGAGCTGCGCCTTCTGCATCAAGTACGCGAGCATTTCCTCAGTTACTTCAAAGTCTGATACTACACCCTCAACAAGGGGGCGAACCGCGGCAATGTGGCCAGGAGTTCGTCCGAGCATATCTTTCGCCTGCTGGCCGATTGCGACAACTTGTCCTGTTTTTTGATTCACCGCGACAACTGACGGCTCCGTTACCACTATGCCCTTTCCTTTTAGGTAGACAAGCGTGTTAGCCGTTCCGAGATCAATCCCAATATCGCGACTGAATCGTGCAGTGATTGATGACGGTAGAGTCAAAAGTGCCATGCACCTTTCAGTATCGCATCGCGCGAGACTTTCGTCACGGTACCGTCCTTGCGCCGTACGACTTCTATACTGTCGGGCGTTGACTGCTTGCCAATAACAATGCGGAATGGAATTCCGATGAGATCTGAATCGGCAAACTTCTCACCCGCGCGGAGATCTCTGTCATCGTAGAGCACATCCGTACCCGCGCGCAGAAGGTCGCTGTAGAGCGCCTCTACAAACTCTTTCTTATCTGAATCGGATCCGGATAGATCTACGAGATGCACTGCAAACGGAGCAACGCTCTCTGGCCAGACGATTCCGGCGGCATCCGCATGCTTTTCAACTATGACGCCCATCGTGCGCGTCGTTCCAAAACCAAAACATCCGACAATCGGGTACTGCGCCTCGCCGTGCGCGTCAGTAAAGGTAAAGTCGAACGCTTTCGGGTACTTCTGTCCAAGATCGAACACATTTCCAACTTCTGAGGCGCGTGCCTTCTTGAGCGTGCTCTGGCCGCATTTTGTACAAAGATCACCTTCAGCCTCAGATGAAACCTCGACATTGGCGCAGTGAGAGCAAGTATCGCAGTACACGATGTCGTCTTCTCCCGCGTCAGTAAGGACCATGAACTCATACGACAACTTTTCGCTAAAGCTGCCGCCAGACGCTTCCGTGGCCTTGGCGATGAGTCCGCACTCGCTAAAGGCGCGGAAGTACGCCTCTTGTACCACACGGTAGTATCGATCAAAGTCTTCCTGTGTTGCGTGAAAGCTGTATAAATCTTTCATCCCGAACTCGCGACCGCGCATAATGCCGCTTTTCGCGCGGAGCTCGTCACGGTACTTCTGGCCGATTTGATAAATCGCGAGTGGGAGGTCTTTGTACGAGAGCGCATACTCTTTTGCGATCGGCGTGGCTATCTCCTCTTCACTTTGTCCGAGCGCATACTCCTTTTCCGTACGGCTCATAATTTTAAATAGTACGTCTACCCCGTCCCACGCGCCGGTCTGCTTCCACGGCTCGGACGGGTGCAGTGTTGCGAAGCGATTTTCCTGGGCGCCGATCGCGTTCATTTCACGGCGGATTATGCCTTCAATCTTTGAAAGCACGCGTACGCCGAGCGGGAGGTAGGAGTACACTCCCGCCATTTCCTTGTGGACGAATCCGGCGCGTATGAGGAGCTGAGCATTTTTAGACACCTCATCCGCGGGTGCTTCTTTTCTCGTTTTTGTGAATAGGTGTGATTGCCGCATGTATCAAAGTATACGGTGAAACGCGGCCCCACGGAAGCAGGAGTTTACGAGCCGAGTACGCGAAGTATGTCGTTCCAGGTCACCACCACCATAAGAACGATGAGGATGCTGAACCCGAGCGCATTCAACAGCTGAGCAGTCTCTGTGCGCACCTCCCGGCCGCGCGCCGCCTCGTATCCGATCACCGCGAGTCGTCCTCCGTCGAGCGCAGGAAACGGTAGTAAATTGAGGATGCCGAGATTGAGCGATATGAGCGCCATAAACGCAAGCACCTGCCCAACGCCAAACTGAAGCGCTGTACCGGTCATCGACGCAATGCCAACGGGCCCGGCAACGCTCTCGAGCGATGCACTGCCGACAAACGCTCCGTACACGAGAGAGCCGAAGCCCACAACTATCGCGCCCATGCTTGAGAGTGTTGCCTCCGCAGCGCGTACGAGTGCGGTGAGGGGGTCATACGCAACGAGCCCAAGACGCACGGTCATAACGCCGATAGCCGGTAGCTCTGGCTCATCTTGGACTATGCCGGTTTCTGGCGTTAGCGCATACGTATACGGCATCCCATCGCGCACTCCGGTAAGCTCAATTGGAGCACCGCGCATCACCGCGTCGGAAAGATCTGTCGGTCGCTCAAGGGGAACTGTAAAGCCGCCCTGCGTAACCGACTGAAGCGTGTCACCCGCGCGCACACCCGCGAGCGCCGCAGGGCTTCCCGGAAGCACCGCGGTCACCACAATCGCAGGATTTGTAACTCCATGCGGCGGCGCTTCAGATTCCGGAGTCGGAATGCCGACCATAAACGCAATCCAAAACGCTATGAACGCGATGACAATGTTCGCGGCAGGGCCCGCGACAATCACACCGGCCTGTGCGAGCTTTGACTTCTGTCGGAATGCGCTCGGATGCGTAGCATCACCGTCCTCGCCCTCAATACGCACGAATCCTCCGAACAAAAATGCGTTCACCGAGTACTCAGTTCGTCCGATGACCGTGCTCCAAAGTTTAGGAGGAAATCCTATTCCGAATTCCGGAACACTCATGCCGGCCCGCTTTGCCGCGAGCAGGTGGCCAAGTTCATGGCCAATAATCAGAAAAACGATGAGTGCGAGGAATACTACTATGCTCATGACGCGAGCTCGCGCTCCTTCTTTTCAGCAATTGCCTCGAGTTGTTTATTGCCTGCATCAATCAGTTTCTGCGCATCTTCCTTAGCTCGGCGCCCCTCGTCTTCCGAGAGTTCGTCATTTTTCATATCGCGCTCAATCTCCTCCATCGCCTTGGTGCGCTCTCCCTTCATTGATATGCGCGCTTCTTCAAGCTTCGCCTTGACGAGTTTGATGAGCTGCGTCCGGCGCTCGGTCGTCAGCTCAGGAAATGAAACCCTGACACCAGTATCATCGGAACCGACGCCCACACCGAGGTCCGCGACTGTAATCGCTTTTTCAATAGGCTTTAGTTGACTCTTGTCCCATGGGGCAACGAACAAAGAGCGCGGCCCCTCAACCGTCACGGACGCCACCTGTGGCAACTTCATCATTGACCCGTACACTTCAACGGTAATCGCATCGAGAAAAGCCGGAGATGCGCGTCCAGTGCGGAGCCCTGCAAGCTCATTGGTAAGCCACGCCTCAGCGTGAGAAATGCCGGTCTTAAGTTTTGAGAAGTCGTATGCCATAGCACCTAGTATACCGCCCAAGCTAGCACCGACAACTCGGATATGCCTACTCGACCCTCCTCCGCGCGACAAGGTAGTAACCGCTGGTCAAGATTTCATGTTCCTCCTTGGTGCGCTGAATATTTCCATACTCTCGAACGACAAGGAAATCCAAGAATGTGAAGGCGCGAGCGAGCGAATAAACTAAAAGCTTTGTGAGCTTGCCGCCGCGCAGTTTGGTCTGGAATCCGACGCGCTGCAAGAGTACGCCAAGAGTCGCAAGTGTTGGAACCTCGGGAGCTAGAGACTCAAGCTCCCACTCGGGGCCTAACAGGTCTGCGAGGCCGTACTTTGTGAAGCGCCAATAGTCGTGCGGCGTGTCATGGAGCGGATACACAAAGCGAGTAGTAAGTAGCAATCGCCCGCCCGGCGCAAGAACACGCGCCATCTCAAGAACTGCTGCTCGCGGATCACGCAAGTGCTCGAGTACCTCCGTACAGAGGACAAGCGCAAAAGATGCTGATGGAAATGGAAGGGCGTGCGCATCACCTACAATGTCGGGCTTTCGCTCGGGGTCGCTGTCGATCGTTACGCGATTAGGGAAAAAACGCCCATAATCGGATCCACCTGCACCGATGTCGAGCGCCCGCTCGTTAGAGGCGTGCGCGGCAAGAAATCGCTCGAGGTGTGCGCGCGTTATTTTCATATTGCCAGTGTATCGCGCGCGTCCGGAAGTGCGACAGCGAGGTGCGAGAGAATGAGCTTGGGGCTCGCACCATTCTCGTCGAGGAGATGCGCCGCAGTCAGTGTTTCTCGGCAGGGACGCGCGCGCACCAACGCGCGCGCGAACGCGCGAAGTGCAGTTCTGTCGCCGGCGCGCTCTGCCTCTTTTATGCGCTTCTCTACCATACTCAGACGCTCCGCAAAGTCAGCGCGGACAAATGCATCCGCGAGCTCGTCGCTCTCATCACGCACACGAGATCTCGCGCGCTCCACCACCGAGCGCGAGCGCAAGGTAGGGATAATTGCCCCGGGCTGGGGCGTGCAAAAATAAAATCGAGATCCGCCGGGCGCGTCTTCCACCACTTTGAGAAGGGCGTTTTGCGCCGCGACGGTAGCGCGGTCAAAGCCGATAACTAGATATTTTATTTCCGCACTGCGGTGCGCGAGCATGGCAAGCATGCGTGCATCATCCACGCCAAACTCCCCAAACGTAAATACGAGGAGATCCGCAGGCGATACCGTGCCCGAGCTCGTCAGCTCGTCTGTGATGTCGGAAACCGCGCGAGTCGTGAGCGTCGCGTGCATGCGTTAGCGTTTAGACACAGCTGCGCGCTTGTACGTGTCTAGGTGGTTAAGCGCGATACCAGTACCCTTCGCAACACAGAACGGCGCGCCATCCGCGAGCACTGCGGGAACCCCCGTGCGCCGAAAGACGAGCTCGGGAAAGTGTCGAAGTTGAGAAGTACCGCCAGTCATGATGATGCCGCGGTCAATTATGTCCGCTGCTAGTTCCGGCGGAGTCTCCTGAAGAACATTACGTATTGCCTTTATCATTTCGCGGAGTTCCCTGCTGATGGCGCGCACGATTTCATTAGTGCCGATCGTCACCGTGCGCGGTAAACCTGATAGGAGGTCACGACCTTTGATGGTCATCGTGAGCTCATCTTCAACGGGGACTGCGGATCCAATTTCTTTTTTAATATCTTCAGCTGTTTTGTCGCCAATCGCCAAGTTGTACGACTTTTTCACATGGTCAGCAATCGCCTGATCGAGCCGATTACCCGCGCACTTAACGCTCGTTGAAGCAACAATACCGCCGAGAGATATCACCGCAACGTCAATGGTGCCGCCGCCCACGTCCGCAATCATGTGACCGCGCGGCTCATGAATGGGTATGCCGGCACCTATCGCGGCAAGAATAGGCTCTTTTATGACGTACGCATTTCGCGCGCCGGCTTTAAGCGCTGCCTCAACGACGGCACGCCGTTCAGTCGATGTAACACCTGCGGGAACGGACACAATCACATCGGGCTTAAACCAGTTCCACGATCCAAGCGCTTTCCTGATGTAGTAGCGGAGCATTGCTTCAGTCACGCGGTAGTCCGCGATGACGCCATCCTTCATAGGTCGGTACGCAATAATTGACTCTGGCGTGCGTCCGATCATTTCTTTCGCGTCTGCGCCGATAGCTAAAATTTTGCGACTCTCCTCGGACACTGCAACCACCGATGGCTCATTGAGCACAATCCCGCGTCCGGGCACAAAGACGAGCGTTGTCGTAGTCCCTAGATCGATACCAAGTTTCGGAGAAAATAAGGACATTAGCCGCATTTTAGAACGGCAGGCGCGCATACACAACCGCGCACTAGATCTCGCGCTCGATTGACACTCCGACAGCGCGTAAACGCTCCTCTATGCGTGCGTAGCCTCGATCAATGAGATGCGCGTTCCCTATGCGCGAGGTGCCATTCGCAGTTATGGCCGCGAGCATAAAGGCGAGTCCTGCGCGTATGTCGGGCGTTACAATATCAGCGCCCTGAAGTGCACGCGCACCCACGACTCGCGCACGATGCGGACTCATAAGTGAAATGTCTGCTCCCATGCGCACGAGCTCCTCCGTGTACTTTAAGCGTCCATCAAATATTGATTCAATGAGCACACTTTCTCCATCTGCCTGCGTCAGGCACACCATAATGGGCGGATGAGCGTCTGTCGCAAACCCGGGATACTCATGGGTGCGCACGCGGATAGGCGCCAAGCGCTCAGGCGCCCGGACAGTAATACTGTCAGTGCCGATTGAAAGCGGTACACCCATGCGTTCGCATACATCAAGGACTGCAGCCAAATGGTCAGGACGCACATTTTGAATCGTGAGCGACTCCGCCGCGAGCGCGCCCAGTGCAAGAAATGTTGCCGCCTCAATGCGGTCCGGAATAATCGTGGTAGGCGGCGGTGAGACCAAAGACACAGGCCGAACGGTTATGACCGGCGTGCCGTCACCCTCAATGCGGGCTCCTGCGGCCCGCAGCATGTCAGCAAGTGCAACAATCTCCGGCTCCATCGCCGCGTTTACCAAGACAACCGTACCCTTCGCGAGTGTTGCCGCTATGAGGAGCGTCTCGGTAGCGGTCACTGACACCGTGCTGAAGAAGAATTCACCCCCTGAAAGCCCGTGCGGAGCACTAAAGGTATAGCGGTCTCCATCTTCAGAGACGTGCGCTCCTAACCGCTCAAACCCCTGCGCAAACAGATCGATTGGCCGCTCACCTATAAGGTCTCCCCCCGGGTGCGGAATAGTGACTGTACCAGTACGCGCGAGCACGGGCCCTATGAGAAGGACTGATGCGCGAAGAGATTTTGCGCTCGCGCCTATGTTGGACGCGAGGCGTGGCGCGCTAATCTTCAGTACGCCATCAGCAGTCTGTAGAGTGGCGCCGAGTTCACGGAGGATGTCACTCATCACTGCAACATCACTAATTTCCGGCACTTGTTCAAGCACGGTTTCGCCCGGCAGGATGAGCGCCGCGGCCATTGCTGGAAGTACAAAGTTCTTTGCGCCGTAAACCGGTATGGTGCCTGCAAGTGATTTCTGCCCTGCAAGTCCGGTGATTGAAAACGCTGGCATCACGGCATTGTACCCTATGCCGATCACGGAGGGTGCGCGGTACACTGACCGTATGTACGTACTCGAGGCGGCACCTATTGTCACCGGCTCCGTGCGGACTCCGCTTTCGTTCTTTTCGCGCATAGAGGTGGCGCGCGGCTCTATTGTGTCCGTCCCTGTGCGGGGTCGTATGGTGCCCGCACTTGTTGTCAGCGTTCGCTCTGCGGCGGACGAACGTCTGGATCTTCGTTCACTCGGGTACACGCTCAAAAAAATCGGCCCCACCCCGCCTCGCCGATTATTTTCTGAAGCACTGATGCGTGCCGTGAGTCACGAGGCTGAAGAGTCTGTGTCGACCGAGGGTGCCGTGATCGCGCAAGTCTGTTTCGCAGGTCTTATAGCGGAGCCACGACTGCGCGCACCTGAAATTGCACCGCCGCAGAGCGATACTCGACCGGAGGTACTCCTGCTTGAAGCAGAGGTTACCGAGCGCGTGCATGCCTACCGCAGTATGGTGCGAGAGGCGTTCGCCCGTGGCGCGTCTGTTCTTATCATCGCGCCGTCGCTTATTGAGGTGTCTCGCCTAACGAGTGAGCTCGGTCGCGGCATTGAGGAGCGTACGCTCCAAGTTTCAAGCGCACTCACCGGTAAAGCGCTACGCACCGCGTGGGATCGCGCGCTTCATCCTGATCCCGTGCTCGTTGTGGGCACACCGCACGCACTCAGCTTTCCTATCGCCACGCTCGACACGATCGTTGTTGAGCGCGAAAGCGCCCGCTCCTACGTCCTCCGCTCTGCGCCACGAGTCGATGTACGGCGATTCGCGGAGCATGTGGCACGCGAACAGCGCGCGCGCCTGGTGTATGCTGACTTCCCACTTCGCGCTGAGACCGCCGCGCGCCGCGCCACAGGGGATGCAGATGACGCGTCGCGCCCGCAGATCCGCTCGCAATCGACCGCCACTGTTGAGGTCCGCGATATGCGCGCGCAAAAAACGGAGGGCAAGTCATTTACCCCTCTCACAGCGGAAACAATCGCGGCACTCGGTAATGCGCACCGTCGCGGACTCGTTTCTGTTGTGTACGCGGCACGCTCGGGCGTCGCACCGCTCACAGTATGTCGAGACTGCGGCACGCCCATAACTGACCCGACCACCGGTGCACCCATGGTCTTACACAAGACACCGCGTGGTACCTACTTTTTTTCACATCGTTCCGGAGCAGTTATGAGCGCGGAGCGCTCATGCGCCACCTGTGGCGGATGGAACCTCATCTCCCTCGGCATTGGCGTTGAGCGCGTGCGCGACGCGCTCACCACGGCACTCCCTGACACGCCCATTGAGTGCGTAACCGCGGACACTGTACGCACACACCCGGCGGCGCTCCGAGCCATAGAACGAGCTCAGGCATCAGGCGCGGTCATTGTGGGTACTGACCGTATGCTCCCGTACCTGCCGCGTGCCGCTGTGGTCGCGGTGGCGTCAATCGACAGCATGCTCTCACTCACAAACTGGCGAGCTGAAGAGCATGCGCTTCACACGCTGTACACGCTTCTTGAGCGCGCGACGGAGTCATTTATCATCGAGACCCGTCAACCCAACTCGCGTCCCATTCAAAACATTGTGCTCGGGACGCCGTCCGAGTATGTGCGCGACGAGCTTGCTGAACGGCGTACGTACGGGTACCCACCATACGCGACATTTATCGGTCTGGAGTGGCGAGGCACCGAGGCACGCTGCGCGGAGGAGGCCGCGCGCGTTAAACAGCTACTAGCGGGCTACGACATCGTAGGCCCCTTGCCACCCGAGGCGGTCCTCCGCGGCGTGTACCGCGCACGCGCGACGCTTCGACTAGAACCGAACGCGTGGCCAGAGCCTGATCTACTCGCACGCCTTAGGTCCCTGCCACCTTCAATCACCTGTACCGTAGATCCGGACGATATCGTATAGTAGAGCTATGAAGAAGGGTAAACCGCACAGTCCACTCATCCGTGTAGAGGGAGACCCGGTACTCCGCGCCAAGGCCGCGCCGGTGCCTCAAAGCATGTTCGGTACCCCTGAACTTGAAAAGATTCTTGCAGATATGGTGCAAGCTCTCCGTGACGAGCCGTTCGGCGTCGCGATAGCCGCGCCGCAGGTCGGCTACTCATACCGCATCTTTGTCGTACGCGGGTATGTGCTCGAGGACCGAACGCGCGATGACCCGCAGGCACTCGCCCTTCGCGACGTCGCCTTCATCAATCCAACAATTACCTACCGTTCCGAAAAGAAGCAGCACATAACCGGCGAGGGATGTCTCTCCTTACCTAACATCTACGGCGACATAGTCCGCTCCGAGCGTGTTCGAGTTTCTTATCAAGACGAGCGCGGCAAAAAGTTTTTAAAGAGCGGGAGCGGGCTTCTTGCTGAAATATTTGAGCATGAGTGCGACCACTTGGACGGTATCCTCTTTGCTGACACAGCCACTAACCTGCATGAAGGGACGGCATAACCGCATCGTCTTTTACGGTACACCGCGCTTTGCGGTCTATGTGCTCGAAGAGCTTGAGCGCGCCGGAATACTTCCCGCGCTCATAGTGACCGCGCCAGATCGACCCAAGGGGCGCGGTCTCGCTCTCACACCGCCACCTGTCAAAGATTGGGCAATTGTCCGCGGCATTCCGTATATCCAACCAACGTCGCTGAAAAATGATCCCGCACTCGATGCGCTTTTGAACAGTGAGTGGGATATCGCTATTGTCGCTGCGTACGGAAAAATCCTTCCCGATGCGCTACTCACGCATCCGACTCACGGCGCACTGAATGTGCATCCGTCCCTCTTACCTAAGTTTCGTGGCGCCGCTCCCATTGAGGGACAAATACTGGCGGACGAGCGCACAGTCGGAGTCTCAATTATGAAGCTCGACACGGAGATGGATCACGGACCCGTCCTCGCACAAGCGTCCATTACCTTAGACGAGTGGCCCATCCGCGCACGCGACCTCGAGGAACTCCTCGCGCGTGAAGGCGGCACGCTCCTCGCGGAGTCCCTAGAGCCCTTCCTGAACGGCGCGCTCGTGCCGACTGAGCAGGACCATGCAGTAGCTACATACACTAAAAAAATCAAGAAAGAGGATGGCGAACTAGACCTCAATGCAGACGGATATCAAAACTATCTCAAGTACTGTGCCTATGACGAGTGGCCGGGGACATTCTTTTTCAAAGATGGCGTGCGAATCAAAATAACAGAGGCAGAGCTCAAAAATGGCTTATTTAAGCCGCTTCGCGTCATCCCTGAGGGCAAAAAGGAACGAGAGTGGTAGCGTATTTGCTTGCACTCGCCACACACGCAGAGGCGCTGGGGATTATTTTTTTGACTAGTGAGTAAAAGAGGCGTAGTGTAGTGCATCTCGCACCACGAGACTACAATGCCTCACGAACGCAATACGCATGTATGGTTTGCCATTGGCGCTCTGTGCTGTGGATCAATCTCCCTACTGCTCTACCAAGAACTCATCGCATGTATCGCGACGCCCTCTGACGGTGCGGCACCAAGCACTGCATACGAATCATTCCTTCATCTCGGATTTGGCACCTCGCTCATACTGACTGCCGTACTAACACTTGCTACATACTCAGCTTGGAAAGTCAGCCGGCGGAACAACTCAAGCAACTAGCAGGGCACAGTACCTAGCGCGAAAAATACCGAAAGATATCCTTCACGCGAGCGGCGCCGCGGCGCAGCAGGTCGCGACGCTTAGTGCGCGTGCGTCGTACTTCCCTGCGTACATTTTCTATCGCTTCATCGAGCGCGCCATGGAGCGTTTCCGCAGATGCTTCAGCACGCAAGTCTCCTCCCGAGAGACTGAGCATTATTTCAGCGCGGTAGTCTATACCGCTTCGCGCGCCACCTGTTGTCGCAAGCTCTATGTCAGCGCGCACTGACGGGTCATCGCCGAGCACTCGCTCAACTTTTCGAAGTTTTTCAATCGCGTAATCGCGGAGTTCGTCAGTAAGGATAACGGAACCGGTTGCCTTAAATGTTACGGGTATCATGTACCTATTCTACCGCGTCAGGCACGCCCTGCCTCCTAGGTGAGGAAAACAAGTGCAGTCAAGATACATATGAATGCGAGTCCAAGGAGCGCGTAGGCGTACCGCGAGTGCATACTACCGACCGCGGCCGTAAAGTTCAGTAAGCTTTGCTACATGCTCTGCGTAGGTGGGAGAACAATAAAAGGACCCTTTCGAGTGAAAGTAGAAGTAGCAGTTCGTAACCTCAGGATTCAGAGCCGCGTACACCGCAGCGATCGACGGACTCGCGATAGGTCCGGGCGGGAGCCCTGCGTGGCGGTAGGTGTTATAGGGACTCTGCACAAACTTGTCGCGAGGACGTGGTACCGGCCACCAGCGCTTCTCGCTCCCGCGCGCGTAGGAAAGGGTCGCATCAATCTCGAGTCGCTGATCCGCGAAGAGGCGATTCCACAGCACGCCGGAAATAATCCGCATTTCTGTCTCATTGCCCGCCTCGCGCTCTATAAGGGATGCAATGGTAAGCGCGTCCTGCATGGGGACGATGGCTTCGGTTGACGAAGCGTAGCGAGCCCCCATCCTCGCGTTAAAGCGTGCGTCTAGGACCCTGAGTACCTCACTAGGCGTTGCATCTTTCTCAAAAAGGTACCGCGACGGATACAGCCGACCCTCGCGGCGTACAGCTTCTTCAAGGAACGCGTAGCGCTCCGCCCGGTCCCACCCAAGAGAGCTCGCCACCCTCTCCGCCACCTCCTCAGCGCGGAGCCCGGGCACTAGCCGCACAGATACCGGCTCCGGGAGTGGCGATACATATGCGTAGAGCGGCGACTCGGCAATAACGCTTCCTACAATCCGGACGGCGTCAGTACCCGCGAGGACTGCCGCCGCAACAAACTCGGCACTGCGTGGTACGTGATCGGCTATCGTCTCGCGCTTGGGATCAACAGATACGGGGAATGGCGTAAGCGTATGCGGCACCTCTTCGAGGCGTACGACGATTTGCGGAAGCGCGATAAAAAAAGCGCCTGCGACCGCAAGCGCGGTGATCGTTCGAATAAATGCTCGTGATCTTAACACAGGTGACCTCACTCACGCATAGTACCGCGCGCATCTGCCGACACGCGCTCGGCGCATCACACCCGTGGAGAGCGCGCCACCTCTCCTCGTGGTGTATACTGGGGGCGCACCCATTTTTGTTAACTAACCAACATCATGGCTAAAGCAAATTCAGCATTTATGAAGCCGATGACGCTCTCCGCGGACCTTGAGGCGGTGGTCGGCAAGGGTCCTATGCCACGCTCCGAGGTGGTCAAGGGCCTCTGGGCGTACATCAAGGAGCACGGGCTCCAGGACGCAAAGAACAAGCGCAACATTAACGCCGATGAAAAGCTCAAAAAGATCTTCGGCGGTAAAGGCGTCGTCTCGATGTTCGAGATGACAAAGCTCGTCTCAGGTCACCTCTCGTAGGCACACCAACACGCAGAAAGCCGCCCAGCACAACGGGCGGCTTTTGCGTTATGGCACGCGCATGCATCAATCCGTAATCTGAAGTCCGCGTATCCACGCGCCGAGGCGGGTGATGAGCACAAACCCTGCTCCCCACGCAATAGGAAGCCAAAGCGGAACTCCAAAAAGGGACGCTTCGGTCCAAATTTGCTGGTACCCGAGATATCGGAAGCCGACTTCTATAACAAACCCAATAAACAGCCCAAGGAAAAATAGGTATCGCTCCCCTACTCGGTCGTACCAGTAAAACAAGAGGGCCGACACCGCAATAGCGAAAAAAGTAAGAAAGAGCTCCGACATCCTGCCGCGCGACTGAAAGAGAAAAAATAGTACGAACGTAACCGCGGGTATCCAGAACTCTGTAAAAATAGAGGGCGCACGGCTAGTCATAGAGTGCTATCGCGCGGCGCACGAGGTCGAGCGGTATCGCGGCATCAGCTGCTGCCCAGCGTTCTATAGTGCGCACATCGCGCTCGGGCAGTGATCGTTCAAGTAGCGAAACCAGTGACACATTGTCGCGTCGTGCCTCGCGCATGAGGTCTCTAAGCCGCACACCAGTGCCCCGCTCGGTGAGTAGCGCGTCCGTAGCTGCCGCGACCAGTGGCGCAAGTATGTAGTGCCCGTACTGATACTCAAGGTAGCTCCCGCCACGCGGTACATGGACCGTGGGCCGCAGCGTCATAAACGCTTCACGGTCGTTAAACGGCGACTCCGTCACGAGCTCAGCGTTCTGCGTCACGACTGCCGTATGCACGCGGTAGAGGTAGTTGAGGCGCGTAAAGGCCGCGTCTCGCACGGAAGAAAACGCTGTTTCGGCCCAGGTTGCCTCAAGCTCCGCGTACTCTTCTGGAGAAAAAGGCTCTTGCGTGTTCAAGTACTCAGGCGTTTGCGCATAGCGATTATACAGATGCACAACCGCGTGTAGGAGGAGCCCCTGCGCGCGCTCTGACCCAGGCTCACCAATATAAAAAGAAAGTTGCGCGCCCGGGTCTGGGTAAATGCGCTCGCCCGCCACGCCTACTGTCACTAGGACCGTGTGAGCCACGCGTTCTGTCGCTCTATCCTCAAACCACGCTCCGATTGAAGAAAACGCATGGTCAACATCGCGAAAGACGCGCTCAACTGTTGCTCGAGGCACGCTTAGGGGGTATGCAATTTCAACACGGTAGCCGGAATCTTTGGGCTCAATAGTCCGGAAACCGAATGCACCCTTTCGTATAAGCACACCAGTCTTACCGCTCTCAAAGTAGGCAACTCCGGCCTCCTCCCTCAGGGCGCCAAGTGCTATCCAGCCGTCCGGTACGCACACGGCTCCGCCACGATGCTCAAAGGCAATAAGAAGATCGCTCTGGATCGTACGGACACCGTGACTTCCCACGAGCGGCCTGTCTACTCGCGCCTCCTCGCAGCCGCTCAGCAGTGTGTAACCGATAAGCGCGCCACTCACCAGCGCAATACCAGCTATAGATGCAAGCACCGCGTACGTACGGTTACGCTGCATCATGAGTCGAGCGCGCGTGGCGCCGCATCAGCGTATCGGCGTCGCCATACTTGGCAAACGATTTTTCAAACTCTGTAGGCTGGTAGCCACGCTCCTCAAGGTGTGCAATAGCGCAAAAGTATGACTCTGTGCGTCCCGCAATGACAGACGCATAGTGAAACCAGCCGTTGACGTAGGCACAGTATGCGCACGCGATTTTTTCATACCAGGTAAGGTACGGGAGTTTTTCTCTGTCCATGATCCGGATGTAGTCTCCTCGCCGAACCATACGCAGACCAAAGATGGGAAATACGGTGTGATGGTAAATCTCGATACACACGTCCGCGATCACGACTGGTATACCCATTGCAAAGATGAGTGGTGCGCCAAACACCCAGCGGACAAACAAGCTTTTCTCTCGCTTTCTGTGCATGATGATACCCATGAGTACAAGTATACCTTGTTGAACTGTGCCTTTGCGTCTACCAGAAAGTGAGCTAAAATAGCTCTGATTCCGCGGCAAGACGATTGCTCCGCAACGTCTTCCTCCGACATCGCTCGGATGGCATGAAAGCAAGCTTTCGCGCCACTCCTCGCTTGTCGTAGTAGCTCAATTCTTGAGCTCCGCGGGATTCAGCGCTTTCAGCGCATATTCCGCGGTAAGCAAAGCTTGCCGCGTCACTCGGAGATCACGCAAGTACGCACATGTCCTTGCGCATCCTCCTTCATTCCGCGGTAGCTCAATGGTAGAGCAGCTCGCTGTTAACGAGTTGGTTGTAGGTTCGAGTCCTACCCGCGGAGCATCCGAGCAAAAATAAAGGGCCCCGAAAGGGGCTCATTTATTTTCGAGGATGCGAACGCGGGAAAGCTTTGTGCAAGCAACAAAGCGCTGTAGAGGAGAAGTGAAAACAAAGCAACCCAAAGGTACCGAGAATTCCAATTCCGAAAACGTGCTTGTTCTGCGCCGGACTACTAGCTGTAGTGGGAACAGTACTCGGAGATAAGTAGCCAGAATCTGCGCTGTCGTAGCGCACTTGCTAGTCCCCTAAAAGGTCTTTCAAGACCTTTTTTGCTGAGCGCTCGTTGTGGCGACTGCGCACTCCCAGAACATAATAAAGTCTAATGCACGCCCAAATCGAGCCGAGAACTCCCATGCCTAAGGGGAGCTCATACGGAACATTTTCAAATAAGGGTTCTCCATCGAAGCCTCGGGCACCGAATAAAAAAAATGCTGAGACCACAATGGCAAAAAGCGCACTGTAATCAAATCACCGTAGGCGAACATCCGCCCGACTCCGCGAGTACTTCAATCGGGATTGAATAAATTCATCAATGCCTGGCCCTTCACGCATCGTAGTAATATGAATTAATTCTCAAAATTGTCAAAACCGCTTACGCCCCTACAAATGTGAGCGCTTTCCCCCGCTTCCCTGCGCGGCCGGTTCGGCCGATGCGGTGGACATAGTCCTCGTAGGTATGCGGTATGTCGTAGTTGATGACATGCGAGACACCAGCGATGTCGAGACCTCGCGCCGCAACATCGGTCGCGACCAGCACCTGAGCATGCGCGTCTTTGAACATGCGGAGCGCGTTCTGACGCTTGCCATGCGTTTTATTGCCATGAATAGATTCCGCGTTGATACCGCGACGCATGAGCTCCTTTGCGAGCTTCTCGACACCATGCTTAGTCTCACCGAACACCAACACCTTATCGAACTCCGGGTTCTTCAAGAGGTCCGTGAGAATGTCGATTTTCAACGCTCCAGGCGGTACGCGAATGACATCCTGCTCTACCGATGACGACGTCTCCTGTGTCTTGACTGAAATAGTGACTGGGTCGGTTAGAAAGTCGCTCACCAGCGCCTCAATACTGCGACTCAAAGTTGCTGAAAAGAAAAGGCCTTGCGCACTCTCCGGGACTCGCGCAAGCAGCACCCGCATATCGTGAATGAAGCCCATGTCGAGCATACGGTCTGCCTCATCTAGAACTACCGTTGAAAAGTCTTCGAGCTGGAGCGCGCCACGCTCGGCCATGTCTTTCAGTCGGCCTGGGGTTCCGATAATGAGGTGGTTGTGCTGGCGGAGTTTCTGCACGTCACGGTATGTCGAGGTACCTCCTACAAAGGTCGCTGAAAAGAGACGTAGTCCGGGTACGAGCGAGCGGAACTCCTCATTGATCTGGAGCGCGAGCTCGCGCGTTGGCACCATTACGAGCGCAGATGACCGTCTATCAAGGATAAGTTTATTGATGATCGGTATCAAAAAGGCTGCCGTTTTTCCGGTTCCTGTGTTTGCAATACCCACGACATCACCGCCTTTGAGCACGTGCGGTATGGCACGGTCCTGAATAGGGGTTGGCACGACGTACCCCTTCTCAGCAATGCGAGTCTTAAGCTCGGGCTCAAGTACGAAGTCGGCAAATGCGTGCTCAGGCACATACTCAACAACCGTCTCCGTTACGACGGCCTTGTTAATAAAGAGAGCTGGATCTATGTATGATCCAAAACGGCGCGGACTTCGGCGCTGAAACCCGTTCGTCCTCGATCCTCGCTGTCCTCTATGAAAAGGGCGCCCATGGGGGCTCCTCCCCGCTGGGCGCCTGTGTGTTGTCATTGTTTTTTGATTATAGCACAAACATATTTATGAGTAAAGATGCCTCTCATAAGCGGTATAGTAGGAGTACTATGAACACCGCTAACCTCACCATTCTCACGCTCGCACTTGGCGTGGGCATACTTATCGGGTACATCTTTAGCGCAAGTACCGCTCTCGGCCCAATGACCGAGTATCAAATGAGCGGACACGGCATGCATGCCTCGATGGAGGCAATGACACGTGAGCTCACGGGTAAAACAGGAGACGAGCTGGATCGTGTCTTTCTTGATGAGATGATCGTGCACCATGAGGGCGCGGTTCAGATGGCTCGTCGCGTGGCCGGGTCAGCTCGCCCCGAGCTCCGCGCGTTTGCGAATCAAATAATTGAGGCGCAGACGCAGGAAATTACTGACATGCGCGCGTGGCGGAGCGCGTGGTTCGAGGGCACAGCTGAACGCCCATAGCCATGTTTACCTGCCCAATGCACCGTGAGGTCCGCTCTCCGAACCCTGGCTCGTGTCCAAAGTGTGGGATGGCACTCGTACCCGAAGAGTCGCTCGCTCAGAGAGTACACGCGCACACCTCACTGCGTGCGTACATGCCACTCATAGCAGTGACCGGCGTCATACTCGCGGCCGTTGCGACTGTTGGAATACTGGACTACACCGCCGGTACATGGAGCCCGCTCCACAGTGCCATGCATCTTATGGCGGGTTATTTTCTCGCGTTCGGCACATTTAAACTGATCGACCTCCCGGGATTTGCGTCGGGCTTCTCTTCATACGACATCATCGCCGCGCGAGTTCCCGCGTATGGGTACCTATACCCGTTCATTGAAATACTCTTTGGACTCTGTATGCTTGCAGGCGTCTTGAGTCTGCCGCTCCTCTACGCGCAACTCGTGTTCATGGGAATTGCGGTTTTGAGCGTCACGCTACACCTTTCAGACCCGAATCGCGTAGACTGCCTCTGTCTCGGCACAGTGCTCAAAGTGCCACTCACCACGATCACACTTCTTGAGTCAAGCAGTATGCTCGCTCTCACGGCCTACGTGCTCGCGCTATACTAGAAGCATATGTTTATACAACTCTATCTCATCGCATTACCCATCTTTTTCGCGATAGACATGCTCTGGCTCGGCATCGTCGCGCAGAGCTTTTACGCCTCACAGCTCGGCGCACTGCTAACGCCGAACGTTAACTGGATCGCCGCAATCTCCTTCTACCTTCTCTTCATTGCCGGTCTCGTGGTGTTTGTCATCGCTCCCGCAGTTGCGAAAAGCTCGGTCAGTCACGCGCTTCTCTTTGGCGCATTTTTTGGTCTTGTCGCATACGCGACCTATGACCTCACTAATCTCGCAACCTTGAAGGACTGGCCTCTCCTAGTCACCTTTGTGGATATGGCCTGGGGTACGGCGCTCGGCGCATCTGTATCTGCTCTCACGACATTCGTCGCACTTCGCTTCTTCTAGTGACACGCGCGTATGGCTACTTTCATTACGCTCGTCGTCCTTCTGTTTGTGTACATGAACCTCTGGTTCGTGGTCTCGGTTATAGAACGAAGAAATGACATCGCAGATGTAGCGTGGGGTCTTGGGTTTGTACTGATTGCCGTGGCCTCGTTCTTTCTTTACGCACACGTTACTCTCGCAGGACTTATAGTCACCATTCTCACGACGATTTGGGGCGTGCGCCTCGCGCGGCATATTAGCGCTCGCCATGTCGGCAAACCCGAGGACTACCGCTACGCGGCATGGCGTCGTGACTGGGGTTCCTGGTTCTACCTGCGCTCCTATGGTCAGATCTATCTCCTCCAAGGTGCGCTTATGCTTGTTATCGCGTCTCCCGTCATCTTTATAAATGCAAGCGTCAGCGTACCGCTCGGTCTCCTCGCACAAGCAGGCCTCCTACTCTGGGCTGTTGGCTTTTTCTTTGAGACAGTCGCAGACTCTCAGCTTGCGCACTTCCTGAGCAATCCTCAAAACAAAGGGAAACTCATGACGGAAGGGCTCTGGGCCTTTTCGCGCCACCCCAACTACTTTGGTGAGGTCTTGATGTGGTGGAGCATCTGGCTCATTGCACTATCACTCCCCTACGGGTACCTCATGGTTATCGGTCCGCTCACTATTACGTACCTCATAGTGCGCGTCTCTGGCGTTCCGATGCTTGAGGCAAAAATGGCCTCTCATCCCGACTTCCCTGCCTACAAAGCGCGCACCAGCATGTTCATCCCGCTTCCGCCGCGCGTCGGGAGCACAGAGGGCGCGTGATACACTCCTCACTATGGATACACTATCGGCACCTGAAGTTCTGTTTGTCCTTGGTACCGCCCGCGATGGCCGCGAGAGCGAAAAAGTTTTTGCCTTTGTCACGCAGGTCGCGAGCGAGCGTGGCGATCTCGCAATCTTGCGCGCCGATGTCCGTGACTTTCCTGCTACGCGAACAGGTGGTCTTAGCCCCGAGCGTGCTGCCGAGTGGAGCAGTCTCCTCACGCGAGCTCGCGGGATTGTCATTGTCGCGCCAGAGTACAACCACAGCTTTCCCGGCGAGTTAAAACTACTTCTCGACTCGGCATACAAGGAGTACCGCGAGAAACCTATCGCGATCGTCGGCGTCTCGAACGGCACCGTGGGTGGCGCACGCATGGCTGAGCAGCTCAAGCTCGTCCTCATAGCCTTTCAGGCAACTGTCGTGAACGCCGCAGTATACGTAACTACCGCGCCCGAGACCTTCGCGACGACACTACCCATGAACGAACCGTTCTGGCGCGGTCGCGTCAACGGCATGCTCGATGAGGTACATGCCCTTATGCGGGGCTAGGTATGAGTAGCGCACCTGGCACGCATCGCGCGCATATCGTCTTTCCAAACCAGTTGTTTCAAGAAACTCTCGCGCTTGACGCGAGTACACACCTGTTTCTCACGGAGGACGCTCATTTTTTCGAAGGCGGTCGGCGCTTTCACAAGCAAAAGCTCGTTCTACACCGTGCATCGATGCGCGCGTTTGCCGAGGCGGCTCAGAAGCGTGGGTATACCGTCACCTATTGCGACGCTCAACAGGCGCCGGACGCAGACGGCCTCGCGGCGCGCATGCGCGCCGCTCGAGTCCGTCACGCTACGGTTTTTGACCCCACAGACACACGCCTCACCCCCGCTCTCGTTGCGGCGTTTAAAAAGCATGAAATTGAGCTCACCGTTCTTGAATCGCCTAATTTTCTGTTAGCAAGTGGCGACGCGCGAGCGCTCCTCGGAGCGGGCGAGACGCACCGAATGCAGCACTTCTACGCCGCCGTGAGGCGTCGCTTCTCAATCCTTATGGACTCGCGTGGCAAGCCGCTTGGCGGACGCATGAGCTTCGATACGGAGAATCGGAAACGCCTTCCCGCGGGACTCACTATTCCAAAGCGAGTCGCGTTCCGAAAGACTCCAGTGGTTCTCGAGGCAATCGCCTATGTGAACACGCATTTTCCCGACAACCCAGGGCGAGCGGAGGACTTCGCGTACCCTATAGACCGTGCCGGCGCTCGACGCGTGCTTGCAGACTTTATAGAGCATCGACTCGCGCGCTTTGGTCCGTACGAAGACGCGATCTCGCGCGATGAACGCGTTCTCTTTCACAGCATGTTATCCGCGCCGCTCAATGTAGGCCTTCTGTCGCCCCGCGAGGTCCTCGACGCGGTCCTCGGCGCACCGCGCGTACCCATCGCCTCGCGTGAAGGATTTGTGCGCCAGCTCATTGGGTGGCGCGAGTTTATGCGCGCGGTCTACCTCGTGCACGGTACACAGATGCGTCGCGCAAATGTCCTCAAGCACAACAAACACTTACCTGTCTCGTGGTACACCGGGACAGTCGGCATCGCTCCTATAGACGCGACCATCGCTGGCGTTCTTGCAACCGCGTACGCGCACCACATCGAGCGTCTGATGATTCTTGGATCGCCACAACTCTTGATGGGTATCCGTCCGGCCGATGTGTACGGATGGTTTATGGACCTGTTTATTGACGCGTACGACTGGGTCATGGTGCCTAATGTTTTTGGTATGAGCCAATTCGCCGCGGGCGACCTCATGACCACAAAGCCCTACTTCAGTGGTTCGAACTACATCCGCGCGATGAGCGACTATCCGCGCGGCGAGTGGTGCGATGTCTGGGACGGACTGTTGTATGCATTTCTCGACCGTCACCGCGCACTCATCGGCAAAAACCCGCGACTCGGCGTTCTTATTAAAAACTTAGATGCACTCACCGACGAGCGACGGCACCGTCTCGCGGCGAGCGCAAAACCATACCTATGAACCACACTGACCCGCGACGCGTAACGCCGCTCAACGAGCTCGAGCCGGGCAACGGCCCGATCATCTATTGGATGAGCCGCGATCAGCGCGCGCACGACAATTGGGCGCTCGAGTACGCGCGCGAGCTCGCGCAAGCCCGACAGACCCGTGCCCTGGTAGTGTTCTGCCTCGTGCCGAGCTTCCTTGGCGCGACGATGCGTCAGTATGGGTTTATGCTCCGCGGACTCAAGGAGTGCGCACGCACACTCCGGGAGCATGGAGTACCGTTCTACCTTCTCATCGGCGACCCTGAGGAACAAATACCTGCGTTCGTGCGCGAGCATGGTGCCGGCGCAGTCATCACTGACTTTGATCCGCTGAAACCAAAGCGCGCGTGGCGCTCCGCCGTGGCGAAAAAAGCACAGTGCGCAGTCATCGAGGTTGATGCGCACAATGTCGTCCCATGCCGCTTCGTTTCAGATAAGCAGGAGTACGCCGCGTACACACTGCGCCCTAAAATTCACGCGCTCTTGCCTGAGTTTCTTACTCCGTTTCCTCGCCTTACCGGAGGCACGGACGCCCGTGGTGACGCTGACTGGGAGCGCGCGGCTAAAAGCCTCGACGTAGACACCAGCATCGCGGAGGTGACCTGGTTGAAGCCCGGTGAGGCCGCAGCCCACGCGGCACTCCGACGGTTTATTGATGAGCGACTCCCGCGCTATGCGGAAGACCGCAACATTCCGACGATTGATGGCCAATCAGATCTTTCACCGTACCTCCACTTCGGTCAGATATCCGCACAGCGTATTGCGCTCGAAGTCCAGGCTGCACATGCACCGCATGAGAGCACCAAGGCCTTTTTAGAAGAACTGATCGTGCGCAGAGAACTTGCTGACAACTTTTGCTGGTACAACACGCGGTACGACTCGACTGACGCGTTTCCTGAATGGGCTCGAAAGTCGTTTGCTGCACATGCGCGTGACCCACGCGAGTATACCTACGGACGCCGCGCGCTTGAAAATGGAAAGACTCACGATCCGTTATGGAACGCTGCACAACGCCAGATGGTGACTACCGGAAAGATGCACGGATACCTCCGCATGTACTGGGCTAAAAAAATACTTGAGTGGACCGAGTCAGCGGATGAAGCGCTCAAGACCGCAATCTACCTCAATGACCGATACGAGCTCGATGGCAGAGATCCGAACGGCTACACCGGCATTGCCTGGTCTATCGGCGGCGTACATGATCGACCATGGTTCACGCGCCCTATCTTCGGCCAAATCCGCTATATGTCGCTCTCCGGTATGCGCAACAAGTTTGATGTAGACGCATTTATTGCGCGCTACGGCGACAGTGCTGACTAACGCGCCTCGCCAAGGTACGGAATATTGATACGGCGCCGCGCGGTTTCTCCTCTAAACAAATCAAGCATGCGACGCGGCTTTTCTGCGCGGGCACGCGCGTACTCAGGTATGTGTCCGCGGCGAGCGGTGAGTGCGGCATGTGAAGCCGCCAGGTGTACACTATGCTTTCCATACTTCGCGTCAATGGCGTCCACCGTGGCAAGCACAGCTCGCACGCGCTCTTCATGCAAACTCGCCCCAAACAAATCCGCTTGTAGAGCGCCACCGGGCACAAGGTCCGCAAGTACTACGCCAGTCTGACGATACAGAACACCGGGGCGTATGCGTGCTTCAATATGCGGACGAAGTGCCGCATACACTACTTGCGGAGCAGCACTCGGCAACGCGAGCGACACCTCGCATCCGCTCCGACGGAAACTTTGCTCCGTCAGGAGCGCGTACGCACGCCGTGCCACGAGTCCGTGCCGGCGCGCTTTGATACACGCGTTTTCAATGTTTTTAGATACCTGCGCAAGTAGGTACCCCGGGTCAGACGACGGGGGCGAAAACGTTTTCACTTTTGAGATCGACTGGTAGTCGGCACGCGGACCCTGCTCAACCGCAAGCACGGAACGACTGTTAAGCTCGTCCCAGATGCGCCGGTATGGTGCGTCCATATATTCTTCTACCCACCACGGAGAAAGCGATGCGTATTCACTCGCCATCGTGATGCTGAACCCGGAAAGATACGCCGCAGTCTGTGGTCCGATGCCCCACACAGCACCAACCGGCAGTCGCTCAAGGTACCGGTGCGCGTCATACGACGGTATTGCCACGCATCCATCCGGTTTTGACCATTTGCTTGCGACTTTTGCGAGTACCTTGCTTGGCGCGAGGCCGACTGACACTGTGAGACCAAGTTCCGCCTGCAAAGTCATTTTTATCCGCTTCGCAATGTCGGCATACCCTGCCCGATGCTGGCGCCGCAGTCCGGTAATATCAGCAAAACACTCATCGATGGAATACTCTTCAACCACTGGCGTGTATCGCCGTACTATCGCAAACATCCGCGTACTCATCAGCGAGTAAAGCTCGTAGTCGTCCGGCAAGTAGACCGCATCCGGGCACCGCTCACGGATCTCGCGTATCGGCATCGCGCGGGCAAGGCCTGCGCGTTTCCCCTCAACTGACACCGCTGAGGCAATCCCGCGCTCTTTGCCCGTAATAACGACTTTGCCTTTGAGGGCAGGATTCATCGCCTGCTCGCAAGAGGCAAAGAAGGAGTCGCCATCAATGTGCACGATGGCGCGCGGGTATGAACCTGACATACTAGTACTTGCGCACCACGCCGCGCACTACCGCGGCAATCTTGAGCTCGCCCTCAGGGTGAATGTCCGGATAGCGGTCATTGGCCGCCTCAAGGTAGTAGGCGGTACCCTTTTTGCGCAAATATTTCATCGTCCACTCGCCATCTATTTCAGCAACAACAATTTGACCCACCTTGGGCGACGCTGTTCGCTCCGCGATTACCATGTCACCCTCAACAATGCCCGCGTCCTTCATAGAGTCTCCCTTCACCTTAAGGAGGTAGGTTGCATCACGATTTTGAATCAGATACTCATCGAGCGTTATGGTGTCGACCAGTTCTTCTTCAGCTGGAGAAGGAAATCCTGCCTCAACGAGTCCGAGTAGTTTAATCTCTCCCATTATCGAGCGCGGCAGGAGTCGCCCGCGTCGATCCTTACGCAAAATACCGGCGCGCTCAAGCCGCGTCACAAGTTTAAATACGGAATCCTTGGATTGAAGACCTGTGATATCCATAATTTCCGCATACGATGGCATGCGCCAGTGCGCGCGGTAGAACTCATGTATCTTTCTGCTGTAGTGCGTGTCTCGCATATATGCAGAGTATAGCGAACGCTCGTTCGCCTGTCAAAATATCTTATCCACTTGTGGTATACTCAACTCGGTTTTAAGACTTTTCTCCCTAAGCTCGCTTGGGGTAAAAACTCTGAAAACCTCCCCGCGAGCGCGGGTCTCGTATGCTTGCCATCCATCATCCCAACACTATTCCGTTTGAACAAACCGCCGCCGGCCGCTTAACCGCGCGTGTCCCTACCGTGCCGCCCAGCGCAACGCTTGCGGACATCCAAGCACTTTTTTGGAAATCTATCTCAACATTCGATACCGTGCGCGATGTGTTTGTAGTTGACGCGCGTGGCGTCCTCGTGGGTACCGTCACAAGTCGATCACTGTTTGACCATCCGCTCCGCACACCAGTTACGGATGTCATGATTCCTGTCCGCGATGTCGTGAAGGTATACGCTACAGATGATCAGGAGACCGCGGTCCAAGCCGCCCTTGCGCATGCCGTAGAGTCGGTCGCCGTAGTGGACGGCGCGGGACGCTTCAAAGGGGCGATCTCAATAAAAGAACTGATGAAGATTTTGCAGCAGGAAACGCAAGAAGACCTAGCGGCGGAGGGTCGGTACGACATGTCGCCGAAACTCGACTCAATTCTCGAAATTGGCCTTTGGGAATCGTTTAAGAGCCGTGCTCCGTGGATACTCTTTGGTGTCGGCGGCGGTACGCTCGTAGCGGTGGTGATTGGCTACTTTGAGGGACTTTTAGCGGACCATATCGTGCTCGCAAGCTTTATTCCGCTCGTTGTGTACATTGTCGGCGCCGTTTCCGCGCAGCTACAGATGCTCTACGTGCGAGACAGCGCTATCTATCCTTCCCTGCCACTCTGGCGCTACCTCTCGCGTCAGTCCGCGGTCGTCTTCCTCATTGCTATCGCGCTTGGTGTGGTGGTTTATGGCATCGGACTCTGGTACCCGAACGTTGACGAAGAACACATCGTACTTGCGCTCGGCACCGCGCTCGCGGCAACTACTGCACTTGTAACGGGCGTACTCGTACCGCACGGTTTGTCAAAAATTGTACGAGACCCCGCGAACGCAACCGCGCCAGTCGCAACGATCGTCTCTGACACCTCGGCGATACTCATTTTCTTCGGCACCGCAGCACTTCTCCTCGTCTAATATGGCAACCATACTTTCAGAATCGGTGATTGTGCCCGCGGAACAGCGCGTAAAGGCGCATACGCTCACGCACATTCCTATCGTGCCGCTCGGTAGCACCATAGCCGACGTGCACGCACTGCTGCATCGCGAACACGGCTTTGACACCGTAAAGTTCGTATACGTCGTAAGCGCAGAAGGCGCCCTTGCGGGCATTGTGAGTTTTCGTGACCTGTTTACGCACTCGCCACAGACCACGGTCGACGCGGTTATGGAGACGGAGCACCTCATCACCGTGTCAGCACATCTCGATAACGAGCACGCCACACACCTCGCGCTCCGTCACGGGCTGCAGAGCGTGCCCGTGACCGAGCACGGAAAACTGATAGGCGTCATTCCTTCCCGATACCTCCTCCAGATATTTAAAAAAGATGCGGCTGAAGATGTGGCACTAGCGGCGGCACTCCCGGAGGAGGCTCGCCGTGACCTCGACAATGTATTCGAGGATAGTACGGTAACAACCACGCTCAAGCGTTTACCGTGGCTTCTCGTCGGCCTTGCGGGAGGAGTACTTGCCGCGCTCATAATTCATGGTTTTGAGGATCTGCTACAAGAACACCTCATTCTTGCGAGCTTCATTCCGCTTGTTGTGTACCTCTCCGGTGCCATGTCCGCGCAGGTACAAATGTTCTATATCCGCGACCTCGCGGTCTATGACGCACTTCCGATGCTCCGGTACATTGGCCGGCACGGCATTGTAGTGGTGGCACTCGGCATAATGGTTGCGACAGTGCTCTTTGCGATTAACTCGGCCTTTCTTGGGCTTGGCGCGGCCGCTACGGTAGTATCTGTCGCGACCATGGCAGCAGTCCTCTCGGCCATCGTAACGGGGATTGGCGTGCCGTTTCTCCTTTCTAAAGTACTCAAAGATCCCGCAAGCGCAACACCGCCGCTTGCAATAATATCGAGCGACCTACTTACCGTGTTTCTCTATTTCACGACCGCGAGCGCGCTCCTTTCTTAGCGGAGGCCGAGAACTCGCTTTAAGTACACGCCGGTATGGCTGCCTTTGGTTCGTGCAACTTCTTCTGGTGTTCCCACTGCTACTATCTTTCCACCCGCAACACCGCCGTCCGGTCCGATATCAATGAGATAATCCGCGCACTTAATCAGATCCATGTTGTGCTCAATGACCACCACGGTGTTTCCGTGTTTAACGAGAGTTTGTAGGATCTCAATCAGCTTGCGCACATCGTCATAGTGGAGTCCAATGGTCGGCTCATCGAGGAGGTATATGGTCTTTTGCGTATGCCGCCGATAGAGCTCCGCAGATATTTTGACTCGCTGCGCCTCGCCTCCGGAGAGTGTTGTTGCCGACTGGCCAAGCTCAAGGTAGCCAAGTCCTACGTCATCGAGCGTCTTGAGACGGTCATGTATGGCCGGAATATCTCCGAAAAATTGAATACCCTCCTCCACCGTCATATGGAGGACTTCATTAATGTTCTTTCCTTTGTAGGTCACATCAAGCGTCTCTTTCATGAAGCGCGTGCCGTTACAAACATCACAGGTCACGTACACCGTGGGTAGAAAGTGCATTTCAACCGCTATCGTGCCATTTCCCTGGCAGGCCTCGCAGCGTCCGCCCTTTACATTGAATGAGAAACGGCTCGACTTCCATCCGCGAGCGCGCGCCTCACTGGTTGCCGCAAACATGTCACGAATGTGCGTAAACGCACCGGTGTATGTAGCGGGGTTCGAGCGCGGCGTGCGCCCGATAGGCGACTGGTCAATGAGTACTACGCGAGAAAGGTACTCCGCGCCGGAGAAACTCGCAGCATTGTAGAGCTGTGGCGAACGATACTTGTACTCAAGGCGCGCGCGCAAGTTCTTGTGTAAAATTTCATACATAAATGAGGACTTGCCTGAGCCGGACACACCCGTAATCACATTAAGACGGCCGAGCGGCACATCGACATCCATATTTTTAATGTTGAACACAGATCCCCCGCGTACTTTGAGCGCACCCTTTGCCTCAGTGCGGCGGAGTGATGGGACCTCAATACGCTTCTCACCGCGCAGATACGCGAGCGTTGAGGAGCCACTGTCATTCTTCTTCGCGGTGAGGAGGGTATCGAGCCAGCCGCTCACCACAATAGAGCCGCCATGTACCCCGGCACCTGGTCCGATATCTACGATATAGTCAGAAGCAAAAATTGTATCTTCATCGTGCTCAACCACGATAATAGTGTTGCCAAGGTCTCGAAGCTTCACTAAAGTTCGTATAAGCTGGTCATTGTCCTTCTGATGGAGCCCGATTGTCGGCTCATCAAGCACGTAGAGCGCGCCGACAAGCCCAGACCCGAGCTGGGAGGCGAGCCGTATGCGCTGCGCTTCACCGCCGGAAAGCGTGTTCGCGGTACGGTCGAGCGTCAGGTACCCGATACCCACGTCAATCATGAATTGAAGACGCGCATGAATTTCTTTTATGACAGAGGTAGATATGTCCTCCTGCTTTTTGGTGAACACGAGTGAGTCGAGGAATGCTTTTGCATCGGTGATTGACAGACGCGTGAGATCTACGATATTTTTTCCTATCGCAGGCGTACCGCCGAGGTACACGCGCAAAGCCTCTGGTCTGAGACGCATACCCTTGCACGACGAGCACTCATCCAGATTAAAAAAGCCGACCGTGCCGAGCCCGTTACACTCAGGACACGCTCCATACGGCGAGTTGAAAGAAAATAGGCGCGGCTCAACCTCAGGAAACGAGGTTCCATCTTCAGGACAAATAAATTTTGCTGACAAAATGCGGCTCTCCTCGGGCACGGGACTAGCGCCATGCATGGAGACAATGCGCACCAGACCATTTGAGAGAGAAAGTGCGTGCTCAACCGCCTCAGATAAGCGCTCACGCGCAGGAGAGGTCTGAGTGCCCACCCCGCTACCGCGCCGCCCTGCTGAAGGCGTGAACTCTGAAACAAAAAGCTCATCAACGACTACATCGATGTCGTGAACTTTTGTCTTGGTGAGCTCGATACGCTCGCGGAGTGAGTGCTCGACCCCGTCTATGATCACTTTCTCAAATCCCTTACCGAGAAGGTCATAGAGCATCTGGTAGTACTCACCCTTTCTGCCCATGACCACCGGCGCTTGGATGCGGATTCTCGCATCTGAAATGGGCACACCAAGAACGCGCTTGCCGCCCCCAGTGCCCTGCTCTTCAACAGTACGAATGATGAGCTTTAAAATCTCGTCTTTTGATAGCCGCTCTATGGGTACATCATGGTGGAGGCAGTACGGTTGGCCAACGCGCGCATAGAGAATGCGCAAATAGTCATAAATCTCCGTAATCGTTGCGACGGTAGATCGCGGATTGTTTGAGCGAGACTTCTGGTCAATAGAAATAGCTGGAGACAGGCCCGTAATCTCTTCAACATCCGGCTTCTGCATCTGATTTAAAAATTGTCTCGCGTAGGCGGACAAAGACTCAACATAGCGACGCTGCCCCTCGGCAAAGATAGTGTCGAACGCGAGCGACGACTTACCTGACCCCGACAAGCCCGTAAAAACCACCATCTTATTTCGTGGCATCTCGACGCTCACGTTTTTAAGGTTATGCGTTTTAGCGCCGCGGACGACTATTTTGTCCGCGCCAAGATCAGAGTCGTGTGTGTTTTTTTTGGCCATAGAAAATGGCCGCCCATGACGGCGGTGGCTTTATTATAGCACAAAACGTACTCTTTTATACTGGGGCACTAATCGAACGATTTCAGAAATTGTGCGAGTAATGCAGCAGCGCCACCAGCTGCGCCAGCGCTGGGACCGACTGTCTTCAACATTCGCAAAGCATTACGCAACAAACCAACTCGCAAAGTTTGGTGCCTGTCTAGCTCATCTCTCGATGGATTGTCATTAGCTGGCTGCGGAATGGTGATTCGCTCCCACGCATTCATACGGAACGTATACAGCGTTTATTCTGTCAGGTCAACCCGTCGCGGGTTGGGTCTGCCTTTTTTCTTTGGCTTTTCCGGGAGGCGCTCCTCTAGCTTATACATCTCATCGCGGAGTATTGCTGCAGACTCAAAGTCGAGCACCTCAACCGCGCGCTCCAGCTGTTCACGCTTCTCCGTTAGAAGCGCCCGAAGGCGTGTAGGATCTGCGTTCGCGGTGTCGAGTGCGAGGAGCATTTCAACCGTTGCCTCGCGCTCGCGGACAATCCCCTCAGTGATGTCCGTGATGCGCTTGGTAATAGTTTTTGGCGTTATGCCGTGTGCCTTGTTGTATGCGAGCTGCTTTTCGCGTCTACGGTCGGTTTCTTGGATAGCTCGTTCGAGTGAGCCCGTCATTTGATCGGCGTAGAGTATCACGCGCCCCTTAATGTTTCGCGCCGCGCGTCCCATGGTCTGAATAAGCGCGGTCTCGGAGCGCAAGAACCCCTCCTTGTCAGCATCGAGTATGCCGACGAGCTCAACCTCCGGAAGGTCGAGCCCTTCGCGGAGCAAGTTCACGCCAACCAGACAATCAAACTCGCCTTTTCTGAAACGCGTAAGAATGGTAATACGGTCGATCGTCTTTACATCGGAGTGAATGTATTCGGCCTTGATCTCTGTGCCTTTTAAAAACTCAGCCAAGTCCTCAGCCATTTTTTTAGTGAGCGTAGTTACAAGCACGCGGCCGCCGCCCGCGACCACCGACTGAGTTTCCGCAATAAAGTCCTTTATCTGCCCGGGAAATGCGGTCTCCGTTGACCCGGTGACTGGACGCACCACTATTTCGGGATCCACAAGTCCCGTGGGCCGAATGACCTGCTCGACCGGTGCTCCGGAGTGCCGTAGCTCATACTCACCTGGCGTTGCCGAAGTGTAAATTACCTGGCCAATATTTGATTCAAACTCTTCAAAACGGAGTGGCCGGTTATCCGCGGCTGACGGTAGCCGGAAGCCGTGTTCGATCAGCGTACGCTTTCGCGACTGATCACCTGCATACATACCGCCAAGCTGCGGTACGGTCACATGCGACTCATCAATGATAGTGAGAAAGTCCGGGGTTCCGTCGGCGCGATGCGGGAAGTATGATAAGAGCGTGTACGGCGGCTCACCCGGCGCGCGCCCGTCAAAGTGCCGTGAGTAGTTTTCAATACCGTTACAGTATCCAACCTCTCGAATGAGGGCGAGGTCGTAGCGCGTGCGCCGTTTAATGCGATCAGCTTCCAGTATCTTGCCCGCACGCTCGAACGCGGCTACCTGAGCAGTGAGCTCAGCTTCAATGTCCGCTACGGCACGATCTCGCTTTTCAGGCGCAGTGACATAGTGCTTCGCCGGAAAAAGGAAAAACTCGTTCGGCGAGTCGATGACCGCGCGGCTCACAGCGTTCAGGCGCGTAATAGAGCCAATAACGCCCGCGCGCTGTTCAATCCGGTAGAGTACCTGCTCGTTAACCGGCATCAGTTCAACAGCATTTCCAACCGCACGAAACATGCCCGGCTCAAGGTCCGCGATAGTTCGCTCAAACTGCAGCTCGACCAGAAAACGTACGAACGCTGTGCGCTCAAATGGGTCGCCAACGGCAATTCTGCGATGCACTTTTTCATACTCCTCAGGGCTCCCCAAGCCGTAGATGCAGGAAACGGACGCGACAATAATGACATCATCCCGCGTGAGCAGAGCCTGCGTTGACGCGTGACGGAGCCGATCAATTTCGTCATTGATCATAGCCTCTTTCTCAATATAGGTGTCCGTCACAGGCATGTATGCCTCGGGCTGGTAGTAGTCGTAATAGGAGACAAAATAGTGCACTGCGTTTTGAGGAAAAAATTCGCGGTACTCCTGGGTGAGTTGGGCGGCCAAGGTCTTGTTATGCGCAATCACTAAGGTCGGCTTTTGTATCGCCTGTATCACGTTCGCTGCAGTGAATGTCTTCCCGGAACCCGTTACGCCGAGGAGTGTCTGGTGGCGCCTACCTGCGCGAACGCCCGCCACAAGCGCGTCTATAGCCGCGGGCTGGTCTCCCGCGGGTACGTACTGAGTCTCGAGGGTAAATGCCACCCTCTGACTATAGCAAATTTATGTGATGCGGAGTGCACTCTTCAGGATCGGATGCGCATCAACCAGAGTGCCAAAAAATTTGGCAGCCGTGGGCGCATGCTGCTTCGCGAGTGAGGGCTCGCGCATCAAGTAGGCAACTAATTCCGCGAGAGCCTCGTTAGCAGTTCTGTGGGAATGCGGCTTTCCTTCTGTAAGGAGCGCAGCCTGAAGTGCCTTCAATTCAGTCAGGATCTGTTCTCGCTCCGCAGCGGGCAATGAATGGAATGCGTCGTGGGCTCCGACTATTTGCATAAGCGCGTGCCCAAGCTCGTGCGCACGCACCCACTCCTGCATGTCCCGGGGCGCATCTCTGAGCATCGGGTACTCGCGCGTTGTGAGTGCGTCGCCGCTCGATGTTACTGCAACGCCAACATCTGCGTACACACCGCGCGTGCATGGAGCTCCATCGCGCATCCCCGCCGGCTGCTCCTTCTGATACTGAATCTCGTCGAACACGCGTTCATGGAGCGTGCGTACCGCGCTCGCATCTACGGGGCGCGAACCTACTTCAATCGGAACCTGATATGTTCTCAGTCGCCGCTCAAGTCCTGCCGCGAAGTCCTCGGGCAATTGAGCTACCGGGTTTTCAATTCTGAAAAAATGACGAAGCGCGGCATCGGGTAGTGGGGTCTCAGATATTCTAAACGGTGGCGTGAGTGATTCAAGCTCAGCCCGTTTCACTTCGGGCATTGACGCAGGACCGAGGAGCGCGAGATCCTTCACTTTCGGACCGAGCGTAATGCAGGCATCTGCATCTACCCGCGCCAATTGCCATTCAGTCCCGTCCTGAATGATGAACCACCCGCCGCCCTGTAAAATTTCCTGCAAGTTTTTTGCAGAGCTCAGCGTGAGATCCGGCGTCAGCACTTCTTTAAAAAGCCCGTATTCATTGAAATACTGTGGCGCAGCGCAAGCGCGAGGCGTTTCCGGAGGAGCCGCGCTCGGCTCAGGGAGCTCGGCGTTCGTGAATGCATCATCCGTTGGCGTGCCGAGTAGTTCGCGGGCAAGAACTGCGCCAATACCCAGAAGCCCAAGAGCGAGGAATCCTTCTCTAGCGCGCATACGCGGCAAAAAACTCTGCGCGGTAGTCGTCAAATGTGCCCGAGACCACAGATGCTCGAATGCGATGAATCAGTGACTGTATAAAGTAGATATTGTGCATTGAGGCGAGGAGTGGCCCCAGCATTTCATTGGCGCGAAACAAATGATTAAGATATCCGCGCGTGTAACCCTCAAACGCCGGGATATCTGAAAATGGATGTGTATCATTCGCATACTCCGCCTTCCGTATATCTATCTTTCCCCCTCGGGTAAACAGAGTACCCGTGCGACCGAGGCGCGTGGGCAGTACGCAGTCAAACATATCTATTCCGTGCTGAACTCCTTCAAACAGATCCTCCGGCTCGCCGATGCCGAGGAGGTGGCGAGGTTTCTCCCGTGGTAGAGGTGCGATCGCGCTAGAGAGCGCTTCACCTAAGTCTTTTTTACTGAAGGAACCACCAATACCGAAGCCGTCAAAGCCCATCTCACCAATGATGCGCGCGCTCTCTCTGCGGAGGTCCGGGTAGCGACCGCCCTGTACAATCCCGAAGATCGCCTGCTTCGTTTGCGCGTCTAGGTTTGTACGGTGCGCCGCAAGCGAGCGCTCGGCCCAGCGATGCGTGCGGTCCATCGCTTCTTGCTGATAGTCGCGAGTCTCTTCAGGACTTGTACACTCATCAAAAGCAAAAAATATGTCTGCACCGAGCTTGTGCTGAATTTCGACTGACCGCTCTGGCGTAAATCGGTGGAGCGTACCGTCGATGTGTGAGGTAAATGAGACTCCTTCATCGTCAACCTGCGCGAGCCTTCCATGTACGGAAGCGATCTCCGCGTCATAGACTGCGGGCGCTGTATCTTCTCGAACTTCCGCCTCGGGCATTGCGAACTTTGAAACTTTCTTTCCAAACCCTGCACCGAGGGAAAATACTTGAAACCCGCCCGAGTCGGTGACCAGAGGTCCTTGCCAATTCATAAAATCATGCAAGCCACCCATCTCCTTCACGACCCGCTCCCCCGGCTGGAGAAACAGGTGGTACGTGTTCGCGAGCGCCACCTCAACCCCGAGCGCTTTGAGGTCAGCTGGCTCAATCCCCTTGACCGTCCCTTTCGTTCCAACTACGCAGAACGCCGGTGTCTGAAAAGACCCGTGCGGCGTATGTACGACACCGGCCCGGGCAGTGCCCGGGCCGTGTTCTGTTTCAATCGTGAAAGTGATCGCAGACATTACTGAGTAGCACCCGAGCCCACAGATACGAGCTCAACCTGGAATATGAGGGACGCGTTTGCAGGTATTTGTCCGATCGACTGCGCTCCGTACCCTAGCTCCGGCGGAATCGCAACAATGCGTGTGCCGCCTACTTTCATGCCTGGGATTCCCTGCTCCCAGCCGCGGATCACCTGCCCCGCACCGAGAGTAAATGTAAACGGCTTACCGTGTGCTTGCGAGGCATCAAAAACGGTACCGTTCGGTAACACGCCGATGTAGTTCACCGTTACTATGTCACCGGTTCGGGCCTCTGCCCCCGTACCCACGACCGTGTCGACGATCTGGAGCGACGTTACTCCGCCGGATGCTGAAATATCGTTAAGAAGCTCCTGCGCGGCTGTCGCGCCCTGTGCTACCTCTGCTACTGGCTGCTGCGTTCCCATACTGAAGTATCCAAGGTACACGAAAAGTCCGACAACGACAACCCCGAGGGCTGCTGCAATATACATGTTTTTTTGAGCGAGCATAGAGAACAATTAATGCTATGCGGAAAGTGTACCACACTACCTCCGACTCACGACCTGGCCATCTGGACCGTCAGTGACCGAGTACCCGAGCTCCTCTATGTCTCGCCGTAGCGTATCGGCAGTAGTGAAGTCCTTTGTTTCCCGCGCCTTTCCGCGCTCCGCAAGCAGCGCGCGCACCGCCTCAGGCACAACCGCTGGCTCTCGTTCCGTGCGCGCCGCTCCGCTTGAGAATCCGATCGCGAACACCCGGTCAAAGTCGAGAAGCGTTGCGCGCAGGCTTTCCGGCGAAACGCGCTCGTCCTTAATAAGTTCCCACATAAGCGCGGTTGCTTTCGGCGTATCAATGTCGTCAAACAGAAATTGTCGGAAGCGCGCCAGATACGCAGGGTCAGGTCGGCCGCCCTCCGGAAGACGCGCGAAGACTTTCCACGCCCGTTTGAGCGCGTGCTCCGCACCCTCTACGGCCTCCCATGTGAAATTCATTTGCTGACGGTAGTGCCCAGTCAAAAGCCAGTACCGCAGCGCAAGCGGATGTATTCCGCGCGCTGCAAGGTCTGCGAGCGTCACATCGTTGCCCAGCGATTTTGAAATTTTCTTACCGTCAATGGTCAGGAATTCATTATGCAGCCAGAATCGCGCATACGGTCGTGCATTTGCTGCTTCAGCTTGAGCCAGCTCATTATTGTGGTGGACCGCGATGTGATCAACGCCGCCGGTATGAATATCAAATGACTCTCCGAGATACTCTGTACTCATCGCAGTGCACTCAATGTGCCAACCGGGAAATCCCTTGCCCCACGGCGCGTCCCATCCGTTCTCGGGAGAAAATTTCCAAAGCGCAAAGTCGCGTGGGTCGCGTTTACCCTCGATCACACCTATGCGTGAGTGCTCCGCAGATGCCGCTCCACCCAAGGTCCCATACTTCGGGAACGCGCGCGTATCAAAGTAGATACCGTCAGGAAGCGGGTAGGCGTACCCCTTAGTAAGCAATTTTTCTATATAGGCGATCATTGTAGGCACATGCTCTGATGCACGCGGCATCGCAAAGGGCGGGAGCACATTCAGCGCGCGCGCGTCCTCCTTGTACGCTTCGGCAAAGCGCCCCGCGAGAGCAAGCATATTTTCCATGGTTGGCGCGAGACCTTCTCGCCTGAGTCCGATGAGCATTTTGTCTTCGCCCTGATCACCATCCCCCACAAGATGTCCGAAGTCCGTGATGTTCATGACTGAGCGTACGCGGTACCCGGCATATTCAAACACTCGCCGCACCAGATCCGGCACAATCAGAGCACGAAGATTCCCGATGTGCGGTACGTTGTAGACGGTCGGGCCGCACGAGTACATACTCACGACACCGCGCTGGAGCGGCTCAAATCGTTCAACTTTTTTTGTGAGTGTATTACTCAGCGAGATCCGCGACTCCTGCGCACGCCTAAACAGCCACCCAATCATGGGTTAAGTATAACAAACGAGACTACTTACAGCTGAGCGGCTAGCAAAATCAAAGATACCGCACCCACGAGAGCGACAACCTTGCTGAACTATTTGCCCACTCCTGCGCCTCTTCAATGGTTTGAGGTGAGTCCTCTCCTATTTGTACCGCACCACTGTCTCTTTTGTACTTTTCGAATATCCTATCGCTCTCGCTGCTCATTCAAGAGATATACCACAGAGTGCTGTGCGTCGCTACCAATTGAGGGCTCCACCAGTTTTGTACTCAGTGACGCGCGTTTCAAAGAAGTTCTTTTTCTTCGAGAGATCGATGGACTCACTCATCCACGGGAACGGATTCTGTACTCCGTACTGCGCGGGGAGGCCTACGCGCTCGAGGCGGCGATCGGCGATGTGCTTGATATAGTCCTCAAATCCTTGTGCGTTCAGACCAAAGATGCCCGTGGGAAATACCTCCTTAGCAAAGGTGTACTCGAGCTCGGTGGCTTTTCGTACATAGCCCACAATGCGATCCTGGAACTCACGCGTCCAAAGCTCGGGGTTTTCGAGCTTGAGATGGTTGATAATCTCAATGCCGAAATTGAGATGCATGCTCTCATCGCGCATGATGTACTCAATCTGCTCCGCGCTTCCGACCAGCTTATTCTGACGCTTGAAGCCAAACACGACCGCGAACGATGAATAGAAGAAGATACCCTCCATGATGAGCGAGAAAACGCACCAGTTTTCCAAGAACTTCTGATCCGACGCGAAGTCGCCCGTCTTAAACGATCCGTCGAAAATTCCCTCATTGAAGCCAAGAATAAACTCTTCCTTGTTGAAGATCGCGTCTACCTCCCGGTACATATTAAAGATCTTGGATTCATCCATTGCCAAGGACTCTACGATGTACTGATACGCATGCGTATGTATCGCCTCTTCATATGCCTGACGGAGGAGGTACATCCGGATCTCCGGCGAGGTCACGTGTTTGTAAAAGCCCATCACCACGTTGTTTGCTGCTATCGAGTCCGCAGTCGTAAAGAAGCCGAGCACGGTTTCAAACGCGCGACGCTCATCAACTGACAGCCCGTTCGGACTCTTCCACAGCTCTATGTCGAGCTGCATTGAAATCTCAGTGGGTAGCCAGTGATTCTGATTCGCGCGGAGGTAATAGTCCCACGCGAAGGTGTGCCGCATCGGGTAGAGCTGGATCACGTCCGCCTCAAGACCGTTTATGATGCGGCGGTTGTTAATGTCGACCGGTCGGGCGTGTTTTTGAACGGGCATATGTTGATGCTAGTACTTGTAATGGACTCAGACGCGGAGCGAACTACTGACAACTTTCACAGGTTACTTCAGGTGCTTTATGGAGTGTGTACTGTCGCGGAGCGGAATTCTGCTGAGCTACCGTTGGGGCGGGAATATTCAGCTGCTGTGGCTCCGGCGCGACCGATTCAGAGGGCCCGGCGTCTCGGGTATGCGTTGATCCGTAGGTTTGTGTCGACACCGTAGACTTCTCTACCTGCGTAGCGGCAAGCGTTCGAAGGTAGTACGTAGTCTTTAGTCCCATCTTCCATGCGTACATATACACCTCAGAAAGCTCTCTTCCGGAGGAACCGCGGAAGAATATATTGAGCGACTGAGACTGATCGATCCACTTTGCGCGGTACGCCGCTGCTCGCACAAGCCAGCGCATATCTATCTCAAACACTTCTTTGTACTTATTCTTGAGATGCTCCGGAATGCCAGCAATGCGGGCTATAGATCCGTCATGATATTTGAGCTCATTGAGCACGCTGTCGTTCCAGAGACCAATCTTCTTTAGATCTTCTACAAGGTATGGATTCACCACGGTAAAGTCGCCGCTGATGTTTGACTCTACATAGATGTTCTTGTAAATCGGCTCGATAGACGGTACAGCGCTCACGATATTCGAGGTAGAGGCAGTAGGCGCGACCGCCATGCAGTTTGAATTGCGCATACCGAACTGCTTAATTGCTTCACGTACCACGGACCAATCAAGCGTTGAGTCTCGGGATACTTCAATCGTTTCGCCACGCTCTGCCTCAAGGAGTGCGAGCGTATCAAGTGGCAGAAGTCCGCGATCCCACTTAGACCCCGCGAAGCTCTCGTATCGTCCGCGCTCTTTGGCCAAAGCCACGGACGCAAGAATTGCGTAGTACGAGATGAGCTCCATCGAGGTATCCGCAAACTGGACACAGCGTTCCGACGCAAAGTCGATATCAAGCTGGTACAGCGCATCCTGAAATCCTCCAACACCGAGACCTACGGGACGATGACGCATGTTAGACGCGCGCGCCTCCTTAGTCGGATAGAAATTGATATCGATCACATTGTCGAGCATGCGCATTCCCACGGAGACAGTGTCCTTCACTCGCTCGCGGTCAAACTGCCCACCGGTTACATGTCGCGCGAAATTCACCCAGCCCAAGTTACAGACTGCCGTTTCATCCTTCGAGGTATTCAAGGTAATTTCCGTACACAGGTTTGAATTGTGAATGACACCAGCGTGGTCTTGGGGTGAGCGAATATTTGACGGATCCTTAAAGGTGATCCACGGGTGCCCAGTTTCGTAGAGCATACCAAGCATCTTCTTCCACAGATCGGCCGCCTTCATGCGCTTGAAGGTCTTGATCTCACCGCGATCAGCCATCTGCTCGTAACGGGCGTAGATTTCCTCAAATTTTTTGCCGTACGTTTCAGTGAGTTCCGGACATTCATCAGGACTAAAGAGCGTCCATTGTCCATCCTCTCTCACGCGCTTCATGAGAAGGTCAGGTATCCAGTTTGCGGTGTTCATATCGTGCGTGCGTCTACGCTCATCGCCGGTATTCTTGCGGAGCTCGAGGAAATCTTCAACATCGTAGTGCCACGCCTCGAGGTACACCGCGGTCGCGCCACGGCGTCGGCCCGAGCGGTTAATAGCAACCGTTACATCGTTCGCAATCTTCAAAAACGGTATAACGCCTTGCGAGCTAATACCTGCCTTCTTGATGCGTGCGCCTGTCGCTCGGAGCTTGGACCATGCGGTACCAATGCCCCCTGCCCACTTGGCAAGCTGCGCATTGTCGCCATATACCTTGAAAATATGATCAAGGTCGTCCTCGACCACGTTCAGGTAACAGCTTGAGAGCTGCGGGTGCGGGAGGCCTGCATGGAAGAGAGTCGGCGTCGATGGGACGAAGCGGAGCGACGAGATAACATCGTAGAACTTGAGCGCCCATTCCTCGCGAGAATCTTTCTCTGCGAGCGCGACACCGAGTGCGACACGCATCCAAAATTGCTGTGGTGCCTCGAGATGTTCCTTGTTTTTTGGATCCTTAACAAAGTACCGGTCCTCAAGGGTTGCTACGCCCAAGTAGCGGAGCAAGTGATCACGCGACGGGTCGATAGCCGCCGCAACACGCTCGAGGTCAAATGTGAGAAGTCTCTCATCATAGAGCTTTGCCTCGACGCCGCGTTTAATATTTTCAACAAACGACGCTCGGTACGCGGCCACAAAATCTGGTGAGGAAAGCGGCGCAGTAGTCCGCAAGGCGTGGCGGTAAATACCCGCGAGCGTCAGCTGGGCGGCAAGCTGTGAGTAGGCCGGGTCGCGCTCGATCATTGAGCGCACCACCATGACGAGTGTGCGTTCAAGCTCCGCGGCAGTGATGCCGTCATAGAGCTCGCGCTCAACTTGCGCAATGACCGCACGTACATCCACCTGCGGTCTACTCTCATCGGTCAATGCGTCTTCAATCAAGCGACGTACTCGATCGATTGAAAAAATCTCTTTGGAACCATCGCGATTCGTGATAATGAGGCCACGCTCTTCAATTTTCTCGAGCACCTCCTGTACTGCCTCTTCACGCATCTTTGCATGCTCGTAGCGATAAATGATGTAGGACTTCGCAACATCAAAATATCCTCGCGTCATGAGTGCGCGCTCAACTAAGTCTTGAATCTCCTCTACATTCGGAAAATTCACGGATCCACCGTATCGCGCGGCGAGTAAATCAGTAACATGCACCGCTATAGAAGCTGCCTCGTCGCTCTTTTTATCGCGCACCACTTCAAGAAACGCTTTCTCTATCGCTTTTACAATTTTTGCCTGATCGAAGTCGACAATAGAACCGTTTCGCTTCTTGATTTTTTGTAGTGCACTCATAGGTCATCGCATTGTACCCCCTACCCTCACGGGTACAAAAAATGCGGTGTTCGCACCGCGTGTGGATAACTGTCAGGTGCCACAAATCGCACCCCTGTAAAGACCGCCTATGGCGCGAGCGAGCCCTCTTCTTGACTCGCCGAGTACCCTGCCGCATCCGCCGCGCGCGCTAGTGAGAGTCGCTCAAGGAAAATAGACTGTGCCTCGTCTACATTTTCAGGATTTCCTGCCCAGCGGTCGAGTACTGGCTCCTGGAGCGCGCGCGCAAATGAGAACGTAATGTCCCACGGGAGAGGCTCAAGGCGCGCGATCGCGTTTAAATTTGCGGTCGCCTCCTCTGGAGACTGCCCCCCAGAGAGAAAGACAATCCCTCCCATCTCTTCAGGTACCGCGGATGTTAGTGCGCGAACAGTGCGGTCTGCAACTTCTGACGCAGTGGCTCGGACGCTTGCGTTTGAGCCAGACACTGCCATCGCGGTCTTTAAAATGACATGCGAGAGGTCGATATCACGAGCATGAAGAGCGTCAATAACTGTCGCCACGGTCTCGGTAATAGTACGCTCGGCATCTTCCGCGCTATGAGCCCCCTCCATAAGTACCTCCGGCTCTACAATCGGAACCATTCCCTCGGCCAATGCCTCCTCTGCATACACAGCGAGCCGTGATGCGTTTTCTCTCACATGCGGAGCTCCAGGCTGCGTACCAACTGCCGCTACAGCTCGCCACTTCGTAAAACGTGCGCCAAGCGCCTTATACTCAACGAGGCGCTTTCGAAGTCCATCAAGACCCAAGGTGACCAATCCGCCAAACTGCGGGTCATGTGCCATACCTAGATCAACCTTAATACCTGGAAACACGCCGCGCGAAAAGAGGTACTCGGGGTACGGTGTTCCATGAGCGATCGTGTCGCGGATCGTTTCGTCATAGAGAATAACTCCCGAGAGGTATTCCTCCATTCCCGGTGTCGTCATGAGGAGTTCTCGGTAGGCGCGGCGCATGGCTTCAGTCGGCGAAATACCTCGCGCCTCAAAGCGCTCGGTGATAGTCTTGGTCGATTCATCAGCCGCAAGAATGCCTTTTCCTTGGCGCATCAGGTGCCTTACAGTATCATGCGCTTTCATACTGATACGGTATCGTCTTTACTCGGGTCTGGCAATCATCGAACGGGAATACCTTGAAGTGCCGCAGTCACTGCGGCATGAATATCGCTCTCATTTTCACTCGTAAGACGTATGAGTGGGAGCTGAGTTCGCTCGGCAAGGAGCGCGACGCGTGGAGACTCGCTATACGCGACCAAAGCTCGCGGCATACAGGTACCGCGCTCGCAAACGAGCGCGTCAACGGTAATACTCTGAAGAACTGCGCGTGCTTCATGGTCAGTGGCACCGCGCGTTCCGCGCACAAAGTCTGCCGCATGCGCGTGCGGCACGATGAAGGAGTTCTCTAGGACTCGCTCAAGTGCCGTAAGACGCGCGTATTCCGCGCGGGACACAAGGGGGACACAGGTCAGCGTGAGCCTCGCAAGCGGATCCCCGCCCTCTATGAGGACACGCCGGAGTATGATCCACAGTGCCGCGATCGCAAGCGCTATGAGAAGCGCAAGAATAACCTCGGAGAGAACGGGCATATCAGCGCGAAACAGGGACAAGGAGTTCATTCCTCCTCAAAAATGGCGGAGTCCATGGCGGGTTGTAGTATGCCGCTTCAGGTGCATCGAGCGCAGTGAAACCGTCTCTCGACACGTCAGTGAGGAATGCCTGCTTGAGCGCAGTAATTTCTTCTTCTCGCATTCCTGTAGAAAAGCGGCGGGCAGCGACCAAGCGCTCTGGTACCGCGCGCAGTGTCACGCGAGTATCGGTGGGTATCGGCAGTGTCTCTAGCGTGTACGCACTAGGCATCACAAACGAAACGCGTCTGGCGCCCGAGAGACTCTCCTCCATAACTGGAGCGGTCATGTCTATCGACTCGCGTTCGGCAACTGGAACAGTCATCTTAATCGTCTCTCCGCTCATCCCAACAGGTGCAGTCATCGGTACACTTTCCCGTTTAGTGTTACCGCCAAAAATGTACCCCGCCAAGCGCTGAAAACCTTCATTCATGGCAGTACGGTACGCACCCTCTACAACTGTTTCCGCCACGATATGCGGAGCGTAGCGACGGACCTCGTAGCCAGACCGTGTTTCAACTACCGTATATGCGGGCTCTTCTATCCCGCGTACGGCCAAAAGGCCGTACGCAATCCACGCTATGAGAACAACGAACGCGATTACTGCGAGCCACAAGACCGGATATGCCTTGAGGAGAGCTACGTCCATACTTAGCGTGAGACCGTGGCGCGGAGCGTCTTGAGCGCGGTATCAAATGATGTCTTAAATGTTTCTCCTGCGGCTCGTACGGACGCGTCTCGCGTTTTTCGGAGTGCTTCAAGCTCAGCGCGCATGTCGCGCTTTTCCGTCACCGCGCTCTTAAATGTCTCTTGCGCTGACAGTACTGACGCGCGAAATGTATCTCGAATGGTATCGGGGCGTACGTTCGCTGCGCAGTCTGTTCGTGCTTTAGTGAGCGCGGTATCAAGCGAACTCTTGAGCGTCGCGCGCGCCGCGGCAACCGTTGCCTCTCGTCCTCCGATAAGCGCCTGCGCATCGGTGCGGAACTTTTCAAGCGCCGCGGTAACTTGACGGTCGCGCTCTCCGAGCGCCGTACTCACGGATGTTTTAAATGCTTCAAATGCCGCCTTTTCTTCAGAGGTCGTTGCGCGAGCACCGATGCGCTCCATACGCGCAGTAATTGTCTCGGTGCGCTCAAGGATCCGCGCGTCACGTCGCTCCTCTATAGCAGCGACGCGCTTGTCGATACTCTCGCGCGTCTCGCGCGCGCGACCATCTACGAGCGCGGCAAGTCGTGTTGCCTGCTGATCAAGCGTTGAACAAAATGTGGCTCGAGCCGCGCGCATAGGGCGTACCTCCTCCGCGAGTGCGATTGTCGGGATGAGGGTCGCAGTAATAAGCGCCGAAGCGATGATTTTAGAGTGAAGTTGGATCATATGTTTGTGGAGTTTGAGTTGTAGCTTCAATTTCGCGCATAGTGGCGTCGGTCTCAGCGTCAATACTCATGACATCGTCAGCTAGCGCCGCGAGATCCGCTTCGATTGCCGACACAACACCCTCGAGCGTGCCTGCCTCAGTAGCGGCTTCAGGCTGTGGCCCGGTTGGTGTCGCGGTTAGTAAATAATAGGCCGCTCCCGCGATAGCGATGACGGCAACGAAAGATACGATGGTTTTAGTTGAAGTGTCCATGGTTCTGCTAAATACTAACGGGGAGTCCCCACCTACAGTATATCCTCCGCATGTGTCGGCGGAGGTAAAAATGATTGTATGAGTGCACAACGCTCCTCCATGGGCAAAACGGGGATATGCGTCGTTGGAAACGGAAGCTCATCATAGACCTCGTGTATGAGATGGCAGATCTCAAGTTGCTCCGCTCGAGACTCAACGCGAGCATGATCGGTCGTCATTGGCAGCGGGTCAAGAAGAAAAACACGCTCGTATGAGGCATGATGTATCGCTTCGGTAAGTGCGGGGTCTTCAGGAATCCCGTGGAAACGGTAGTACGCGCGGATGTCCGGTATGCCACGATCGAAAATCACCACTCCCGGTGGAGCGGCACGCTCGGCGTCCTCTTGGCGGCACAACACCTCGGTCTGGAACGCGCGCGGGTCGCTCTGTATTCTCTCGAGTGAGCGTCCATGAGCTAATTCAGCTTCTATATGCGCGCGAGCCGTCTCCGAAACGACAGCGTACCCGCGCTTCGCGAGCATAGTGAGCATCGTAGTTTTACCCGTGGCAGGACCGCCGCTTAGTACAAACCAGTGTTTCATATCGTTCATCGTACACGAAGAGCATTACCAAGCGGAAGGAAGTCGGTCAAAAAGTTATACAGCGCGGCTCCTTGCGGCCCGATGTACCCAATCGCAACGAGTGCAAGTCCAAACGCGTTTGTCGCCCCCCAAATATAGAAATCCTGCCGAGCAATACGGTTAGCGCTGCGGGCGAGCCGAAGCGTATACGGAATGGCGTCGAGGTTGTCGCGCATAACTACCAGCTCAGCGCTCTCAATAGTACCTTCAGCGCCCAGACCCCCCATCGCAATACCAACGGATGAACGCGCGAGTGCCGCCGCATCGTTAATCCCATCCCCAACCATCGCGACAGGACCCTCAGCTTCGAGCTCCGAGATGATGCGTACCTTATCCTCAGGCAGAAGATTTGCGTACGCACGGTCTATACCGGTCGTGGCGCGTACGGTCTCCCCTACGCGCTCATTGTCGCCGGTAAGAAGCACTGTCCGGACAATCCCGAGCGCTCGCAACTCCTCAATGACAGCTGATGCGTTATCCTTCACTCGGTCTTCCGCGGCGAGCGCTCCAATGATGGCGCCAGTTACAGACACAAACGACACGCTTCGCCCAAGCCCTGCCTCGCGCACAGCCGCACTTCGGACGTTCTCAGGAATCTCAATACCTAACTCAATAAATAACGCTTCTTTCCCGAGCGCGATGGTGTCGGCTCCATCCGTAACTACAATCCCTCTACCGCCGAATTCCTTGACATCTGCAGGACTGACAGAAGTATCGGGTACTGCGTCTAAGATCGCGCGTGAGAGCGGGTGGCGCGAGTGGACTGCTGCACGCGCTGCCTCGCGAAGAACTCTCTCTCGGTCGCCGTGAGGAGCTACCACGGACGCGATGCGAAGTATTCCTGTCGTGAGTGTACCGGTCTTATCAAACACGATCGTTGTAATACTGCCAAACCGTTCAAGGTGGCGCGCACTTTTTACAATAATGCCGCGCCGGGCGGCAGCGCGAATAGCGCGCAGGTACGTAATCGGTACCGCTACCGCGACATCGTCGGCGCACACCACGAGCACAACCGCAAGAACAAGCGCGGTGTCATGCGTAATTCCGAGGAGTACCGCAGACCCAAAAAATATAACGAGGAGATATATTCGTCCGAAGCGCTCGCCCATGGTTTCAGCAACCGGTTTCTGCGCGCGCGATGCCTCAACGAGCGCGATGACCCGCTCAAGCGTGGTGTCTTTCCCAACACGTGTCGCGCGAAGCACTAGAGAGCCCGATGCGACGAGCGTCGATGAGTAGACCTGACTTCCCTCGCGCACATCAACGGGTAGCGACTCTCCAGTGAGCGTAGACTCATCAATGGCTGCCTCGCCGCGAAGCACCGTTCCGTCTACAGGTACTCGTTCGGAGATACGCACATGCACAATCTCACCAACCTGAACCGCGTCAACCGGCACAGTAACGAGAGACTCACCGCGCTCAATGAGCGCCGTTTGCGGCTTGAGCTTGAGGAGCGAGCGGATGCTTGACTCAACCTGTGAGCGAGTCAGGTCCGCAAGAATGCGCGCCGCCGCAAGCATAAGCGCGATAAACACCGCGGAAGCCCACGCACTAGTCGCGAGAGAGAACAGTAACGCCACGGATGCAAGGAGTTCCATTGACCCCCACTCGCGCGCCCGCACTGATCTAACTGCCTGATACACGACTGGCGCGGTTCCAAGAAGTGCCGCTCCGACGAGGAGTGCGTCCCTGAGCGGAGCAGCTATAAAAAATGAAGCAATGAGTACGATAGAGAGAAGCGCTGCAATGAGCGCGTCTCTCTGATACGGCGTAAGCTCTGCGCGCATGCGTACGCGTTACAAGACTCCGAATCCTATAAGCGCCGCACCGACCCAACCGAGCGTTGACGCGGCTCCGGAGAGCATAAGGAGAAACTGTTCGTGACGCGGAAGCGCGGCAAAGGGCTTTTCAAACGCACGCTGCATGAGCCAGTGAATAACGAACGAGTTTACGATAAGAAGGAGTACAAATGCCATCTTGAGCCAGAACGATGGCAGGCCTGAAAGGTACGCCACGCGATCATACGCCAGATACGCGCCCGAGAGCACCATCCCTACTAGCCCGAACCAGACAAATGTGTGCAATCGACTAACCACTCGCCGATCAAGCGTTACAACTTCTCCGCGGAAATATCGCCATCCGAGGTAGTCTGCCCATACGATTCCGCACACCGTAGCGACGAGTATAGCGAGGTGGAGTGTCGTATCCATACTGCGTTAGGGCAGAAGATTGCCGATCTTGAACTGTGAGAGCGCTGCTTCAGCATTCTCTTGCATGCCGTGCGCGCGACCAAACGCAGCCGACCCATCCTTGCCGCAGATTGATACAATGCGACTCGCTCCTCCCGGATGGCGATCAATCCATGACGTGAGGTCGTAGACAAAACCGTTAATGCTACTCCAGCACGATGATCGATCTGCATGACGAGCTACTTCGTCACGCGTAATGCCTGCCGCACGCGTTTCAGCCTCGACAGCAGTATCAGCCTTCGGCGCGTTAGGGCGTACCGACTCACTCACTTCTTCGCGAGGTACGCGATACTCAATAGCTTCATCTACGCTCGGAGGACGCTCAGGGTACGCGGGAGACTCTGGTGCATTCAGTACGTAGGTGCCTACAGCGCCGAGAGCAACGAGAAGAATGACTATAACGCCGTATTTCATATGCCTACAATGCTACCACGCGTCGCCTCTGGCTTCAGATACCGAAGCCGCACCCGCCGCATAAGCGGATAGCTCGCGATGTAGAACGACAGATGCAGTGCCACAAGATACCCCATCCCGCCATGTGTGAGCGCTATGTACGCGAGCACGCTTCCTCCGACGAGCGATGCGGTCGCAAAAATAATCGCATACCGTGCTGGAAGAATAAAAAATAGGAGTAGGTGGGCAACAAAAAAGTAGAGTGCGAATGCTGCGCCCCCATATACCATGCCAAGAAGCTGCTCGAACGCAAGAACAACGATGACTGCCATCGTGATTTGGAACAGAACATCGGCGGCTTTCGCGGCGGCATACCCCAGAGACCCTTCCCCGCCGGGCGTGTAGGCAAAGCGGCCAGTGAGCGCCCCAACAATAAGGAGTAAGAGAACGCCTGCGAGCGCAGCAATCTCGTATACGCTCATGTAGAGAAGACGAAGCACGGGCTCCATTGAAAAAAGAATGAGGCCGCCAAGAGTGCCTAAGAAGAAATACATCGAGACAAGAACCGGTGCGTGCCAGTAGTCAATCCGCCGTTTAAATAGTACGCCCTCATACAATCCGAATAGCGCGAGGAAGTAGAGGATCGGCGCAACAAGGTCGAGCATGTGTCTAGAGTAAGTATAGCGCGTGCTACGATTTGCGAATGGATTCGCTCCTATCATTTTCTATTCTCGGCGCGCTAGAGGGGCTTACGGAATTTCTCCCAATTTCGTCAACGGGACACCTAATCGTAGCGCGCGATTTTTTTAGCCTCAGTACTGGAAATGATCTCGCTGTTGATGCGGTGCTCCAGCTCGCGACCATTCTTGCGCTCGTCGTTTATTTCAGACGCGATCTCTATGAACTTCTTCGCACCGCGCTCGCGCTCGTGTCGAGAAAATCAGCTGGGACAGCAGAAACAGCACTCCTCATCAGTATCATTGTCGGAACTATTCCCGCGCTCGTATTTGGCCTCATGCTCGAGGACATCATGGCAACGATCTTTCGGTCATCAACGCTCGTCGCGTACGCCCTGATTGCTGGCTCTGTCATAATGCTCGCGGCTGAATGGCTACGGCCTAAAACACTCATTACCATACCGGACATCTCCCCTAGACGGGCGATGATCATTGGACTTTTTCAGTCCCTCGCGCTCATTCCGGGTATGAGTCGCTCTGGCATGACCACTGCGGGCGGAATGTTTCTCGGACTCTCCCGATCTGAAAGCACGCGATTCGGCTTCATTCTTTCTATTCCGATACTCATCGGCGCAGGAAGTAAAAAAGCGATAGAGCTCGCGACGAGCGGAGCACTCTCTTCATTCGGAGTCGAACTTGTTATAGGGTCCGTCATCGCGTTTGTGATCGGCGTGTCCACCATTCATTTGTTCCTCACCATCGCGCGCAAGACGCCACTCACCGTCTTTGTGGCGTATCGTCTCGCACTGGCGGTGTTTATCCTTATCTACCTTGGCGCGTAGTATTCGCCGCCCATCGGCTCGAGGGCCGAAAAATCACGGTACAGTGAGCGTATGGATTTTTTATACTACACGAGCCCGGTACTCATCGCTGCTGTAACAGCGCTCTCTATAGCAGCCTACTCATGGCATCGGTACTCACTCGCGTCCGTCGTTGTGCTTGGCTGGGGAGCCGCCGCAATCATACTTGGCCAACTCACCTTCTTTGACGGTTTGCTTGTTTGGCTACCATCCGACTGGCCGTATTTCATCGCATTTGCACTTCTTGCCTTCACTCCGGCAGCGCTCCTTGTGGTGGCAGCAGCACGCTCCAGGAAATTCAAGATGTTTCTTGAGAACGTCCCGATACGCATACTTCTCCTCACCCAAATCTCAAGAATTGGAGGTATTGCCCTCATCGCCGCGTACTTGCGCGGAGAACTACCTGCCCACATTGGCCTTATATCAGGAGGTATTGACATCGCGGTCGCGATTTCTGCATTCGCACTCGCGTACTATTACCCAAAAGGTAACGCTCCGGTACTCGGAGTTGCGTGGGCATCTGTCTCCCTCCTAGACTTTATGTGGGCGGTGTCTATCGTGACCGCCTCGTTCCTTGGTTTTATCGCCGTAGTTCCCGCACCAGCCCTCATGGGTGCGCCACCACTTCTTGTCATCTCACTTTTCGCACTTCCTCTCGGCATATTTGTGAGCATCGAGGTCTTACGTCGCTCATGGACGAACGCATTCAGGCCACAGTAGGCATTGACCTAAACCATCGCATCCTCTACGCAATACCGCACGTATTTTTTCCTATCGCAGCATAGAACCCGCACCATGAGAAGATCGCCTCAAAGAGCGCGAACCCCGAGAAAAAGATGAGGATCGGGCTCCAATTCGTAGTAATTGCTAAAACGAAAAGAGCGATCGCAAGTACTAACCGAAGAATGCGGTCGGCTCGTCCTATATTCTGCGGCGCGGCGCGTGCGCCAGTCGCGAATCGCGTTAGCACTGCCCGGTATAACAGGCCCGCAATGAATGCAAGGACAAACAGCACACTAATAAGCCCGTACCCGAGTGGTGATGTGATAAAAGTTACGGGCGATGTGTCAAAAAAATCTCGCTTCAACGTCGGAATGAGCGCAAGTGTGGTAATCGTCTCTTGTATACCAAACGCCTCAATCTTTCCTATCGCGAGCGCATAGTTGCTTTGATTTGACGGACTAAAGACGCGCACTTCATAAGTACCCGCTGGAACGAGATTTTCGTACTCGGGACCTTTCCAGTAGTAGTCTGCCCCAAATGGCTCATAAAACTTTTCCCAACCATCGACTTGACTCTCGAGTCGGGCGATACGTTCGCCATTTCGAAGGATATCTGCCGATACATCTCTCTGTGGAACCTCAAGAGCAGGCACGAGCACATTGACGTACAAGTTAAACGGCGCGTCTGCGGTCATAATAAACACATCTGGCGCGCCTGAAAGTGTGCCATAAAAAGCCTTTGACACCTCTGGTTCCGTCACCTGGGTCTCGCGGCTTTCAACAATGCGCGGCTGGTGCGCGAGGGCGGTGAGTGGGAGCGTGATGAAGAGTGAAAGCGCTGCGAAAAAAACTGCTGAGCATTTTTGAACGTTCATTCTACGGTAAGTATACCGCTCCTCTATCTCAATCATCGCTCCCCTGCGTGCGACCCTGCAACGAACCCGGTTGACCACGCGAGTTGCAGGGAGTACCCGCCCGACGGGCGTCTAATGTGAAGCAAGTCACCTAAAATGAATACATTACTCAGCTTTTTCGAGCGCGTGGTGCGCATGTCCACCTCTGCAACCGGTACACCTCCGTCCGCGACTACTGATCGATCAAAGCCCATGAGTCCCTCGATTGTTATGGGCAGGGCTTTCAAGAGGCGCACCAAGGAGCCACGATTCTCTCTCGACAGCGAGTGCACCTTGGTCTCTACCATCTCGGTCGGTAGGAGCATGAGGATGCCGCGCAGCGTCCCTTCTGGCACTATATCGCGGAGCGCATTTCTAAGTACTTTGTTTTTGCTTTGAGCAAAACGGCCGAGCACCAAGGCATCGAGCGCACCTACATCGAGATCTGGATACAGATCGATTTTTGCTGTCACCGCTCCGGTATACATGAGGTCAGAAACCTTGTGTGCCACATTTAAAATAAGTGGCCCTGAAATTCCGAAGTGCGTACACAGTACGGTGCCTTTCTCTGAAAATGCCTTACGTCCCTCCGCGTAAAATGTAATCTTCATATCATGAATGGCGACTCCAGCCAGCTCATGGCTCCATCGCTCACGTGTTTTGAGAGGTACGATGGTCGGTGTTGGTTTTTGAACTGTGTGCCCAAGAGCCCGAAGCCAGGCGAACCCGTCTCCCGTCGATCCAGTTTCAGGATGCGACACCCCTCCGGTTGCGAAAACAAACTCGCGCGCGCCATATGTGCGTCCTCCTGCGGTGACCGAGCGTACTCGCCCACCATCCGCATGAACCTCAGTGACTGGCGTATCGGTCAAGATTGTTACAGAACCCTTCGCAAGGTACCTCTGAAGTGCTGAAACAACGTCTTCGGCCCGCTCCGTTTCAGGAAACATACGATTCCGTGCCTCGGTTTTGAGTGGAAGTCCGAGTTTAGTAAAAAATACCTCTGTATCCTTCTGTCCAAACTGCGCGAAGAGCGCGTACAGGTACTTACCCGCACTCCCGTACGAACGTACAAATGCGTGTATATCTGGCTCAGCGTTCGTAATGTTACAGCGTCCACCGCCGGAAATGCGCAGCTTCTCCCCGAGTGTCGCGTTTTTTTCAAAAAGAAGAACGGAAAGGCCGCGCTCACCGGCGCGGCCTGCGGCCATAAGTCCCGACGCACCTCCGCCAATGACGATAAGGTCGAACGGTCGCTCCATGCACTACTTCTTGATACTCGCTTTCTTCTTTTTTGCTGCCACTTTCGGTGCTACTGCGTTAGTCTTTACTTTTGAAGACTCCGTGTGTGAAGCCGGCTGCAAGGTACTCACCAGAGATACCAACGCATCAAGCTTGTAGGCAAGTACTGCGATGTCGCGCTTCAGGTCATCAATTCTCGGATCAGGTACGGTGCGCACCGGCTGCGGTGCAGAACGCTCGAAAGATCGGTCTCGGCGATCATCGCGCTGATCATCGCGTCTGAAGTCTCGACGCTCATCACGGCGGTGGTCGTGTCTGCCGTCACGGTCAAACGAGCGCGGTGCATCGCCTTCTGGGCGAACGAAGCAGTCTTTACAGTACACGGGCTTCTTCCCGTTCGGTTCAAACGGTACCGAACATGCCTTCCGGCACTTTGCGCACTCTGCATCAAACATCGGCCGGGAACCCCCGTCTGGGCGAAACGATCTTTTAAAGTCTCCGCGTTTTGGATATCCAGCCATAGTACGTTTACTATACACTATTTTATTAAAAATTCAACTATTGTTCCGCTGGTGCAGAATTCTCCTCAATGCGCTGCCGCGCAAAAAAATAAAATGTGCTGTGCTGGGGGACAGGGACTCGAACCCCGATAAACGCCTCCAAAGGGCGCTGTCCTACCATTAGACGATCCCCCAGCACAGAACATTTTTTGAGCGCGCGCTACCGACAAGCATTGCTCCCCGTTCGGCGACCTCTTGGGTAAAAAGCATCACATCGCAGAGCGATGCGTACTTACTGTAGCAAATTCGTAACCTTTTTTCATGCGCTATTCGTAGCGAAGCGCTTCAGCCGGCTCCATGCGCGCTGCTTGTCGCGCAGGCAGTACTCCGGAGAGAATACCAACCACAAATGTTACGGCGAGCACTGCCGCTATTCCCCACAGGTCAAGCGACGCGAAGGAGAATAGTCCCGGGTACCCCAGGGACGCTGCGACAACGCCAGTCACATAGGCAAGTCCAATCCCTAACGCGGTTCCAAGTACCCCACCCACGAGCCCAACGATACCCGCCTCAATGAGGAATAGCGAGAGAATCGCGTCATACGATGCGCCGACTGCCTTCAGTATTCCGATGTGCTTAGTGCGCTCAAGGACAGAGGTATACATTGTATTCATAATGCCGACTGCGCCCACAACCAGAGACATGAGCGCAATAACCACGAGGGCGAGCTCAATGATACCGAGAATGTCTCCTACAATCCTTCCTGCCTTCTCAATTGTCATTACGGAAAAGTCCCGGACGGTGTCTTGCTTTGAAAGTGCGAAGCGGATTTCTTGAACGACACGGTTCGGGTCAGCGGTCGGGGCGACTTTTACCAGACCACTCATTACGCCTTCTCGTATGCCGGTAAGCTGCCGGTAGTACGGAAGCGAGACATACACTTGGTTGTCATCGGTGTGACTCCCCAGCTCACCAACGTATCCGACAATTTTAAACCTCTTTGACTTAATAATGAGCTCGTCGCCAATGCGCACTCGTTCAGCAAATAGCTCTTTGTATGCTAAATATCCAAGCACCACCTCACTCGCACTATCTGACGCAAGCCAGCGCCCCTCTGCAATCCGTATACCCTGTGAGGACTCGAATGTTGCATACATATCTCGTGCAGGCCCACCGACAACTAGAATTGTTTTTTTCTCTCCTTTAAACTCTGCGTTCAGGAACGACTGATCCATAGGAACAACGGATTCAACACCCGGTATCGACGCGAGCGCCGTAATATCTGCCTCCTTAAACTTCACTCCGCCAATGAGGCTCACGAACGGGTTTGTGGGCTCTCCTGGGTAAATAAACACGAGGTTTGAGCCGAAGCCCTGGAGGAGCCGCGCCACAGAATTCTGCACGCCACTGCCGAGCGCAAGAATCATAACAACGAGCATAATGCCAATCACAACGCCAGTAACAGTAAGCCAACTGCGAAGTGAGCGGTACCGTAGACTGCGAAGCGTAAGAAATAATAGATCTGTAAACATAGTTAGTGCGTATACGCGCCGGGCTCGCGCGCCTGATGCTCAAGTACGCGTCCGTCTTTAAGCACGATCGTGCGGTCGGCAAGCCCGGCGATGGTAGCGTCATGAGTCACTATGATAAGCGTTTTTCGCTCAATCGAGTGCAGGTGCTTAAGCACCTCCAGTACCTTAGCGCCTGTTTCAGAGTCAAGGTTTCCCGTCGGCTCGTCACCTAGAATAATGTCAGGATCATTCGCAATAGCACGCACCAATGCCGCTCGCTGTTGTTCACCGCCCGACAGATGGCTCGGCAAGTGTCCTATGCGATGCTTGAGTCCCACATCCACCAAACGCTGACGGAGCGCACTCTCGCGTGCCTTTCCACGACCAGAAAACAATGCGGGCAGCATCGCATTTTCAATCACGGACAGCCAGGGGATCAAGTTGTACTGCTGGAACACAAATCCAAAGGTTTGCGCTCGAATGCCTGCACGCTCTTCATCGCTAAACTCAGCACTATGCTTGCCTTCTATATATATGTCTCCGCGCGTTGGCCGATCGAGCATGCCGATCATATTGAGGAGCGTGCTTTTTCCGGACCCACTAGCTCCAACTATTGAAACAAACTCTCCCTCCCATACCGTAAGGTCGATTCCGCGGAGCACCGGGGTCTCCGCCTCGCCCGACCCGAATGATTTATGTAGACCGCGAACTCTCAGTACAGGCTCACCTGCGTAGCGAACTGGTTCCTGTTGAAATCGATCAGCACAGATATCGCTGCAGAATGTCGTCTGCCTATCCGCAATCTTTCTGACAACGGGCATAGCGACGAGCTGAATACCGCACACCGCGCAATACGCAAGTTCAGTCATACTCATTCGGCAGGAATAACAACCGAGTCACCCTCCTCTAATCCTGTGAGTATTTCTCGTCGTTCGCCGTCAGATATGCCGAGAGTCACAGGTGCCTCTACGGTACCTGACGCATCGCGTCGGAGCACAAACCACGCGTCACCCTTCTTGAACGGAGCGTACTCGGGTACCACGAGGACGCCACTACGTTCCGATACGCGCACCGTAAGATCAGCGGTCATACCAGGACGCAGTGCCTCGCTCGGCGCATCGAGTGCAACATGTACTACATAGTACGTGTCAGTATCTTTTTCGACGCGCTGTGGATCGATAAATACGACCTTCCCCGCATAACGCTCACCCGGAAGCGCATCAAAGGTGGCTGTCGCGGATTGCCCCACCTTGATGCGAGCAATATCAAGCTCTGATATCTCGCTCTCAAGATGCGGTGTTGGTACGGTAAGCACAACTGCGCGCTCGCCCAACCGATAACTTTCTCCCGTACGATGCTCTACATGTATCACTGTGCCTGCCTGCGGTGCGCGCAGTGTCGACATGCGGATGCGCTCAGCTACAGCGAGGACAGCGTTCTCCGCCTCAGTTACAGCTGCTCGCGCGGTGGCAAGATCCTCGCTTCTTGGTGGCGCAAGTCGGGCGGCTCGGTCTGACTCATGAAGTGCGCGTGCTTGTGCGGCGGCCACTCGGTTTCCAGAGGCCGATGAAAGGGCAAGCGCCGCTTCGTTCACTGAAACTCGCGCTGCAGCGATGCTCCCGCGCCATACGTCAAGTGTCGTGTCTGAAACGCGCGACGATGCCGCAGAGCCGAGAGCACGGCTCACATCATCAAGAAATATGCTCATGCGTCGCGCGTCCTCAAGCATTCGAGAAGATGCGTCTGCGATGGTCGATGTGCTTGCCGTGTCTGCACGCGTGCGCGCGCTCAAGAGTATGCTGCCGAGCGCCACTCGCTCTGTAGTGATCCGGTTTTTAAGCGCGGAATCCGCGATATCAAACGAGAGCTCCGGCGTATTAGAGCTGGCATTAGAAAACAGAAGATCCGATGCTCGGAGTGCGCTGTCGAGTGTCGTATACACGGATCGGATAGCGAGTAGCTCCGTACGCTCAAGATCGCGAAGTGCTGAGGTCAACCGTACCGTTTCAGCATCAAGTACGGCGCGATCTTCAGCACTCAGTCCACTCTCGAGCTTACCAAGCTCTGCTGTACGCGATGCTAGTACTGCCGCAAGACGGCGTCGATCGAACTCGAGCTCTGCCGTATCAAGCGCCACAAGCGGATCGCTCGCACGCACCGCATCACCCTCTGAAACGAAGACGCGCGCTATCGTCCCTGGCGTGGAAAATCCGAGGACATATTCTTCATCTGACACTAGTTCAGCCTGCTCGGTTACCAACTCTTCGAGATCGGTGCGTTCTGCGCGCGCAACAACCTCCTGTACAGCATCGGGACGGATGTACTTTACATATACCCACGTGCCAGAAATCGCAACGCACACAAACACTAGGAAAAAAATGATGCGAGTCACGCGACCCATGCGCGCATTGTACTACGCATTCCGCTCAAGAATCGCGAGCTCAAGGGGGAGTTGTGGTAGCGGAGAGCGCTGTACCTCTTGCGCCGCGCGCAACAGCGCGCGGAGCGTTTCGGAATTAATTTTTGAATCAGGATCAGTGGCGATCTTCGCGAGAAATGCTCGCTCCGTTTCCGCAAGGTCGGCTACCGAGGCGGCGCCAACCGACGGCGCGTATCGCAAGAGGAGAACCATGCGCAGACGATCAATAAGAATGGTGGCGAGAACCGCCATATCGGTCTCAGCGCGGACAGCATCTCGGAGCGCCTCGAGCGCGCGCTCACTTGCATTCAGAGAGAGTCCCTCAATAATTCTTGCGACGATATCCGCGCGGGGCGCGCCGGTAATTGCGGCGACTTCATCAGCTGTAATTACTGAGTCACGCGAGGTACTCAACACTTTTTGAAGAATAGATTGCGAGTCACGAAACGAACCGTCTGCAAGAAGCGCGACGAGCTCAGCCGCTGGCCGCTCAAGTGTTGACCCTTCAGCGGATGCAATTTTCACTAGCGTGTCTGCAATGGCCGCAGCGGTGGGCTTTTTGAATGTGTACACTTGGCATCTCGACTGAATGGTGTCGGGAACCTTTTCAAGTTCGGTTGTCGCAAGAATAAATACGACGTGGGCCGGTGGCTCCTCCAAGAGCTTCAAAAACGCATTGAATGCGCCCTTAGAAAGCATGTGCACTTCATCAATAATATAGATCTTGCGCGTCGATACAAACGGAAGGATAGCGGCCTCCTCGCGAAGAGCGCGAATATTGTCGACGCCGGTATAGGTCGCGGCATCAATCTCATGAATATCTGTTTCCATCGCGCCAAGTTCATGGGCAAAGATTCTCGCGACACTAGTCTTTCCTGTCCCGCGTGATCCGTAAAAGAGATATGCGTGGCCGACGCTAGTGCTCTCGAGCGCACCCTTGAGGGCTTGCACCACATGATCCTGCCCTACAACGTCTGAAAAAGATGCCGGGCGGTATTTCCGATACAGCGCAACTTCGCTCATGTGCGTACTATAGCACTTGGCGCGCGAGCTCAGGGTGCGCGGCAAGCCATGCGTTCACTCGCTCACGTACTTCGAGCGCGCTGTCCGCAAGCATCAGGTTTGCGCGAAGGTCAGCAGCGCCATCAAAGCCCGACACGTACGCTTTGTAGTGCTTCCTCATGATGGCGAAGGACTTGTGTGGGAGGAGTTCCTCGTACAGCTTGGTATGCTCAACCATTACCGTAAAGCGCTTCTCGAGCGTGAGTCGTTCGCGAAATGGATCTGGTGCGGCAAAGAGCCATGGGTTACCGAAAATCGCGCGCCCAAGCATTGCCCCATCGGCACCGGTTGCGGCAATTTTATCCATCGCGTCACGCACATGCATAAGATCACCGTTCCCAAGAATTCGCGTTTCGTGCGATGCATCACCGAGAATCTCGTTCCGAATTTCTACTGCACGCTTCACGCGCTCCCAGCGCGCCGGAACGAGCGAGAGCTCTTTGCGCGTGCGCGCATGTACGGTTATTGCAGCTGGTTTCGCGGCGAGCACTTTCGGCAACCACTCCTCGAGCTCATCCTTGTTGTAACCGAGGCGGGTCTTCACACTGACCGGCACATCGCGTGCTCCCTGCTTCGCAGCAGCAATCACCTCTTGAGCGAGCGATGGATTCCGCATGTGCGCGGCACCCGCACCTTGCCGCTCAATACTTTTGTCAGGACAGCCCATATTAATGTCAACTCCGTCGAAGCCGAGCTCGCGCGCCAAGGCCGCTGCTCGTTCCATATGCAGAGGGGTCGCAGTGAAAAATTGTGCGACGATGGGGCGCTCGATTTCATTGAACGCAAGGTCGGCCATGAGCTTAGCCCGACCCTCCTCCGGCGCGAGAGCGAGTCCATCGGCGGAAATAAATTCTGTCCAGGTGACATACGGAACGCGCGTTCCCGCGGAGGCAGGATCGCTCTTCGAATGCGTGGCGATGATGCGGCGAAACGCAGGATCGGTAACGTCCGCCATCGGTGCAAGCGCGAAAATCGGAGTACCTAGACGCTGCCAGAAGCTCATGGCGCTATGGTACACTACCCGCATGGAACAGAAAATAATCCTCGGCTTGGTTGCCGCACTCATACTCGGCGCAATTATCCTGTTTTTTGCTTCTCCGACAGCTACCTCCATGTCAAAATCTTCTATCCCCGCAGGAACGTACACGGCACTCGCGCAGTGCATCAGGGACTCCGGCGCAGTCTTTTTCGGAGCGTGGTGGTGCCCGCATTGTCGTGAGCAAAAGGAAAGCTTTGGCGATGCTGCCGAACTCCTTCCGTATATCGAATGTTCTACACCTGACGGCAAAGGTCAAACGAAGGCGTGCATTGACGCCAAGGTTAATGGCTACCCGACGTGGCGTTTTGCTGACGGAACAGAGCTGAAAGGCGCAGTGCCGCTCCAGACACTGGCGGCAAAGACTGGTTGCGTACTTCCTGACGCGCCGCGCGCGGGAGTTCCCGAGTAGTCATGCCGGATCTTCTCCTCACCAATACGCTCGCATCCTATGGGACGCTGGTGCTCCTCGTTGCTACCGCACTCATACTTGCTATCCTTGCCTACGCGAGGATTCCCGACTCGCTCTCCCGCCCGCTAGCGCGGTACGGGCTTTTAGCCGCATTTTTCGTCACCACTCTCGCGAGTGCTGTAACGCTCTACTATTCAGAAGTGTTGGGTCAGGCTCCATGCTCGCTGTGTTGGCTCCAGCGCGTCTTTCTCTATCCGCAAGCCTTCCTGTTTGGCATCGCGTACCTCAAGTCTGACGCGCGTATCACTGTCTACACCACTGCGCTCTCAATCGTTGGCGCGCTCATAGCGCTCTACCACCATGCGATTCAACTGGGAGCGAGCGCGCCGGTGCCGTGCGCGGCTACGGGCCCGTCGTGCACGGAAGTACTCTTTCTTACCTGGGGCTTTGTCTCGTTCCCATTTATGGCGTTCGCGCTCTTTCTCTTCTTGATTGTGTTTAGCGTCCTTCTCGAGACGCTCTGGCGTAAATTCCCGCCGGCAAGAGTCGTGTAGAATCTTTCTCCGCTATCGTCAGCTCTCCGCCAGAAACCGTGAGGCCATTCGCTGACGCGATCGGCGTCAGTAGATGCTCAAATGCATAGTGCGAGTACCCCGCGGCGTAGCCGTTCATGAGGATACAGCGTGGCGTATCTGACAACAGTTCCCGACACGCGCGCATAAGTGGCACCAAATCCTCTTCAATTTTCCAGAGTTCATCTTTTGGACCATGACCGAACGCGGGAGGATCAAGAATTATTCCGTCATATTTCACGCCGCGCTTTACCTCTCGACGCACGAAGGTAAGTGCATCGTCAACAATCCACCGGATCGGCGCTGCTGAGAGGCCAGAAAGGTCGGCATTTTTCCGCGCCCACTCCACTGCGGTTTTGGACGCGTCCACATGCGTTACTGACGCGCCGGCGCGCGCCGCCGCGAGCGTCGCTCCTCCTGTATACGCAAAAATGTTTAAGACGGACGGGCGTAGCGCGCTCTCCGGCTGAGTGCCGTGTGCGCCTGCACTCAACACGCCGCTTGCCCACTCCCAGTTTTCTAACTGTTCGGGGAACAATCCTACATGCTTAAACGACGTAAGCCGCAGAAGAAATGTGAGGCCGCCGTACTCGATCTGCCACTCTTTCGGCATCGGTCTATTGAAGTGCCACACCCCTTTCTCACCCTTGCGCTCAAACCATGCATCGCACGTACCCCATATGATGTCTGACTGCCGCCGCTCCCACAGCGCCTGTGGGTCCGGCCTTCTGAGGACATGCGGTCCGAATCGCTCAAGCTTTTCTTCTCCTCCTGAGTCAAGAAGTTCGTACTCCATACGTACCCCCATGCTACACTACCCTCACTATGCAAGAAACAAATCTCTACACCGTCACTATTCCGCCACTCATAAAGTCACTCACTGCGCTCAAGAAAATTTTAGAAAAGGCTAAAGCACACACGGATACCAAAAAGCTCTCCTGGATGGATTTTGAGCATGCGCTCCTCTCCGACAAGCTTGTGTTCAATCAGTTTGACTTCAAGAAACAGGTACAGCTTGCCTGTGACAATGCAAAAGGTGCCGCGGCACGACTCGCCGAGGTTGAGGTGCCGAAGCACGAGGACACCGAGGCAACCTTCACGGACCTTGTCGCTCGGATAGACAAAACACTTGAGTTCATCGCAACCATTAAGCCAGAGCAGGTCATCGGTAAGGAGGATAGTAAAGTCACACTTCCCTACTGGCCTGACAAACACCTTACGGGATTCGAGTATGCAACCGAATATGTGATTCCGAACTTCTACTTCCATATCACCACCGCCTACGCCATCCTCCGCAAAAACGGCATTGATATCGGAAAAGAAGACTTCATGGGCGGCCTCCCTCTGAAGTAACTGCGAAACCTTTCGTAGTAGAAAAGTCACGTGCAGGCGGTGCTATAGTGTTCGAATGACCGAAAACGCGCTTGAGGTGAACGATGTGCGTAAGCGCTACGCATCGGGCACTGATGCGCTTAACGGCGTTTCCATCACCGTTCCGCAGGGTGATTTTTTTGCCCTCCTTGGTCCTAATGGCGCTGGTAAGACGACGCTCATAGGAATCGTAACGGGACTCGTGAACAAAACAAGCGGCAGCGTGTCCGTATTTGGTCATGACATTGATGCCGAGCCGGAAAAAGCCCGTGCGCTCATTGGCCTTGTAGGTCAAGAGGTAAACTTTAATCCGTTTGAAAAGCCACTCGACATCGTAGTCAACCAGGCCGGCTACTATGGAGTACCGCGTTCCGTCGCGCTACCTCGAGCACAGCGTATTCTCGAAGACCTTGGTCTCAAGGACAAGATGCACGGCATGGCTATGCAGCTCTCCGGCGGTATGAAGCGTCGCCTCATGATCGCGCGCGCTCTCGTCCACGAGCCCAAGTTTCTTATTCTTGATGAGCCAACCGCAGGTGTGGATGTGGAGCTCCGTCGCTCGATGTGGGAATACCTTACGACTCTCACTAAAGGCGGGCTCACCATACTCCTCACCACGCACTACCTCGAAGAAGCTGAGCGGCTCGCAAAGCATGTTGCTATTGTGAATCAGGGCACGGTGGTCGCAAGCGGTACGATGGAGGAATTACTTGCGCGCTACAAGGGCGAACGCGCCGATCCCTACACAAGTGGGCGTCTTGAATCAGTCTTTTTAGAACTCACTCACGCACCGCATGCCGCCTAAAGGTCTTTGTATCTCATACTACACAATCTTACGCAAAGCCGTTGTGCGCATCGTGCGTATTTGGCCCCAAACACTGCTGCCGTCCGTCGTTAACTCTCTTCTCTACTATCTCGTATTTGGCGCCATCATCGGCTCACAACTCTCTCCCATTAACGGCTACTCGTACATCGCGTTTGTCGTTCCTGGCATCGTTATGCTCGCCGTCATCACAAACGCGTACACTGAAGTCGCAACCACATTCTTCACTTCAAAGTTTTTTAGCAGAAATATTGACGAAATTTTGGTCTCCCCCACGCCGCCATGGCTCATAGTCAGTGGCTTCGTATCCGCAGGCGTTATCCGTGCGGCAGTGGTCGGTACGCTGGTCCTTGGTGTCTCTATCGCATTTGCACTTCCCACGGTTCTGCACCCACTCGTCACGCTCTCATTTCTCTGCATCGCCGCAATTCTTTTTTCACTCCTTGGTCTCGTAAACGGCATCTATGCTAAAAACTTTGACGCAATCTCGATCGTGCCAACCTTCGTCCTGACGCCGCTCATCTACCTTGGTGGCGTGTTCTACTCAGTAGCCGCGCTTCCGCCATTTTTTGCCGCGCTCACGTACTTCAACCCGCTCTTTTACCTGATTAACGGATTTCGGTACGGATTCCTTGGAGTCGCAGATGTTTCTCTCGGCGTTGCGTACGGCGTCCTTCTGGCCCTGACGGCAGTGGCGTTCGGTATCGCGTGGTACCTGCTAAAAACAGGCCTCGGACTTAAGCAGTAATTTACAAGCTGAAATACGCGAGCACACGATACCACCACGGCACTGCCGGCGCCGCTAAGTACGCGCCTGCACTGGTCCCTAGTATCTCGGGCGCAGTCTCGCTCCCTTGCGCCGCAACTGTGGTACGCGTGTTCGCACTTTCGCTCCGCGACACTTCTTGAACAGGCGCGCGACTCTCGCGACCCGGTGTGCCAAACATTTGAACCACAAATGTCGCAGGTCGTCCCTCGTACATTCCCTGGGATACGGCCACGCCCATTTCAGTGAACTGAGTTCCGACAATATTTGCGCGATGTTGGGGCGAGAGCATCCATGCGCGCACAACCTCCGAGGAAGTATCGAAATCAATAGCGAGATTCTCACCCGCGTAGCGGAAAACATACCCCTCTTCAGCAAACCACTGCCACGGAGTAGCGCCAGTTGGCGACACATGCGCAAAGTAGCCAGCACGCGCCATGTCGTCGGCCTTTCGTGCAGCAATCGCCGTAAGGGCGGGGCTTATAGTGAGTGGCTCGCGACCCGCCGCGACGCGTGCATCGTTTGCAAGATCGGCAACCGTGGCAGCAACAACCGCCGCGATACTTGCTCGGTCACGAGCTCCAAGGTCAATGATAGGAACAACCGAAATGACAAGTAACGCGCCAATAAGCCCAGGTAGCACCGTTCCCCGAAGCACGGACTTTCCCCGTATACGCATAGGTAAAGTATACCTGCGGAGATCCGCCCACACCCAGTTCTCCCCCGCGAGGACTTGCTACAGAGCCCTCTGACGTGGTATGGTGCAGGCACGAGTACGAGATGGTTCTAGACTTTGTATAAAAGTAGAGCGCATACGACCTCGATTATAAAGTTAGAAAAAAGAAAGTGGCAAAGAAACTCTACTTCGGTGGTCTCTCCTACAACACCACCGATGACACATTAAACGCTGCAGTCAAGCAGTTCGGCACCGTCGCGTCAGCGAAGGTGATCATGGACCGCGAGACTGGTCGCTCACGCGGCTTCGGTTTCGTCGAAATGTCGACGGACGAAGAGGCTGATGCAGTACTTAAGGCACTCGACGGACAGCAGGTCGACGGCCGTATGGTACGCGTCTCAGTCGCACGCCCACCTGAGAACGGTGGTGGTCGCGGTGGTGGCGGCTACGGCGGCGGTATGCGCTCGTACTAAGCTCGAACCACAAAAAACCCCCGGCAAAAGCCGGGGGTTTTTGTTTTGCGCCTAGCTAGGCGCAGGTGCACGTTAGAGCTTGCGAGAGGAGTCAACGAGCATCAGGAACAAGACACCAAGCGCTGCACCAAGCGAGAGGAAGACATGCCACAAAAAATGCGTTCCGAACGGTATGACCGTGCAGGTGTAGAGATCGAGCGTCCGAAACCCGAACGCGATCAGGGATGAAATGACCGACAAGATTGCCACATATCCTACGGAACCGAACCGCTGAATGGAAAGCACAGACAAGTACCCCGCCGAAATAAGTACCGCAAGTACTACGCCAAGCGGCGGCCCCTGCATTGGTAGTACTGATTCAGATACGAATGACAGCGCGTAGGTGAGTCCAAGGAACCCTACAAGGAGTCCGAGTGAGGCGAGAACACCGTACACGCGACGCGACCATGCGTACACAAACAAAAACAAGAATAAGAGCCCGGGAACTACATCAAGCGCAAGGGAGAGCGGTGTCCGGAATCCGTGCCAGAGAAAGGAGCCGACTCCCGTGAGCGCGAGAAGGAGCGCGAGTACACTAATGTCCGCGCTAAACCGCCGCTTTACCGCGTACGCGAGCGCCACCAATCCAAAAAGGACGATGATGGCGTTCGAGTAAAAGTTGATTGGCTCAGCCGGAAACAGGAACGCCCCGACAGGCGTCTCACAATAGATGGGTCCGATCGAGGACATTATCTCGCTAGTGCTTTTTCGATCTCCGCACGGACTGCCTCTAGCGGCTGTGCGCCTGAAATGAGTACCGGCTCTTTTCCGCGTACTAAGAGAATGCTGTGTGGCGTACCTTGCGCGCGCGCCTTAATGGCGTCCTGGATCTGTGCTTCGATGCGTGCGCGGTGCGTACCTGCTGCGATACAGCTCTCAACGGGCGCAAGTGGCGCAACTGACGCGATTGTTGCTTCAAGCTTGTCCATCGGGAACGGCGTGTTTAGCGGTGCGACAGAAAAGAGCGCGTCAACAAATTTCCAGTATGCGTCATTTCCTGCAGTTGACGCTACACACTCGGCTGCCTCAGCAAGCGCGGGCGCGTTCGGGTGGATCTGCGTGAGTGGGAAGTTGCGCAACACCCATGCCACCTGTCCATCATACTCCGCCACTACCTGCTTCATCGTTTCGTGAAAACGCTTGCAGAATGGGCACTCAAGGTCGGTATACTCAACAATCACAATCTTGGCATCACGATTTCCAAGCACGTGGTCATCTGCCTGGAGCGGCACTACATCTTGGGCTGTTAGCGGCTTCTCAGCGGGGGGCGTAGTAGGCGCACCGGTGCCAACGCCACTCATGTAGACTGCTACCGCTACTAGCGCGCCGGCAACAACAATCGCGAGCGGGGTACTGATTTCTGAAAGCAATGTTTTAGGTGAATCCATAGAAGTTATGAATAGTTTGTAGTGCGTTCACAGTGTACCATGTAGGATACCCATCGAGCGCCATGACTGCACCTCTCCCTGAAGCATATGAGCTCGGATCACTACCCTTTCTCGGAGCCACCATACACCTTGACTCTCACCCGCTGATACCGCGCACTGAAACCGAGTTCTGGGTTGAACAATGCATCAACTCGCTCCGCGATCGTCCCGCTCCGCTACGGGTTGCGGACCTCTTCGCCGGCTCGGGATGCATCGGCATTGCTGTCCTTCTTCACCTACCTGCGGCACAGGTGACTTTTGGTGAAATAGAGAAGCGACACCTTACCACCATACACAAGAACATACGGGAAAACGGTATCGACCCAACCAGAGCACGCATTGTCCAAAGCGATGTATGGAGCGCGATGAGCGGAACATTTGATGTCATTCTCGCAAACCCGCCGTACCTGTCAGAGGCGCGCATCGCACGCGTTGAAGCATCAGTCCTAGAGCACGAGCCAGAAGAGGCGCTCTTTGCGGAGGATGACGGATTCGCGTTCATTGAAAAAACCATAGCGGGGCTTCCCACACACATGGCCCCAGATGGTGTCTGTTATATAGAGCACGAACCCGAGCACTCGCGCCGCATTGCACTAGCCGCACAAGCACTCGGTTATTCCGCGACCGTGCACAAAGATCAGTACGGAACAGAACGCTACTCTGTTATACTGAAGGCATGATTTGGACCTTAATATTAGGTGTCGCCGCTCTCATAACGGCATACTATATTTTTGCGCTTTTTTACCACTGGTTACGGTTCAGCGCCACCATGCCGATGGTCTGGCTCGCAATTCCTGTGTATTTAGGAGGCGTTGTTTTTCTCTCACTGATTGCACTTGCGGCATATAACGCACTTGTATGAGCTTTCTTAATCTTAAACTTCCCCCAGTTGTAGGTAGTGATACAGCGCGACAAGAAGAAAGACTGGTGCTTATTGTTCACAAGCACTGGTGGGCCCTGCTCCGCGAAATTGCCGGTATACTAGTGCTCTTTATCGTTCCCTTCATTCTCGTTGGACTAGTATCAACCGTAGTTCCGCCCTCGATAGATGCCGCCCAGCTCGGTGCAGCGTCAGGATTCGTAGCTGCTCTCTGGGCACTTCTATGCTGGCACTTGATGTTTTCGCGCTGGACCGATTTTTACTTCGACGTCTGGATTATCACAAACTGGCGTATTATTGACTTAGATCTCCGAGGATTATTTCATGTCGATATTGCGACAATTCTCGACCTTGACCATATTCAGGATATCCAGACTGAGTCGGTAGGAGTAATTCAGAACCTACTGGGATTCGGTCTAATAAACATTCAAACAGCAGCGACGCGACGCGAAGTATCATTTATCGATTGCCCGACTCCGCGTAAAATTGAATCGCGCATCCGCGAAGCTCAAACAGAACTCATGCGCATTAAGGGTGCGCACGGACATGTATGAATCAGCAGTATAAAGGTGTCCGGGACTTTTACCCGGAAGATCAGCGCGTGCAGAACTACCTCTTTTCCTCCCTCCGGCGTACGGTAGAGTCATATGGGTATGAAGAATATAATGCATCAATTCTAGAACCAACGGAGCTCTATACGGCTAAGTCGAGTCAAGAGATAGTCTCTGAGCAGACGTACACATTTGAAGATCGTGGCGGGCGATCTGTGACGCTCCGACCCGAAATGACACCGACTGTCGCGCGCATGGTCGCAGCACGAAAACGGGAGCTGGGCTACCCGCTACGTCTCTACTCTATTCAAAACTTTTTTCGCTACGAGCGGCCCCAGCGCGGCAGATTCCGTGAGTTTTGGCAATTGAACGTCGATCTCTTCGGCGTTTCAGATGCTGCAGCAGATATTGAAATGATCGTACTCGCGCACCGACTACTTACTGAACTTGGTTCTCGCGAAGGACAATTCACCATTCGCATTAACGACCGCAGTGCTGCGTCGGACGCGCTTGCGGCTGCACTCCGTGACCCACTCCGCGTGAAAGAAGCCTTTGCGCTCATTGATCAAAAAGAAAAGCTCGATCCGTCACTTTTTGCCGCCCGATGGGAGGAGCTTGCAGCGATTTCTTTCGATATCGTCTTTGCCATGCCTGAGTCTGTACGCGCCCTTCTCGCGGAGCTTAACGCGCGCGGTGTCACGAACTGCGCGTATGACCCAACCGTAGTGCGCGGCTTCGACTACTACACGGGTATGGTGTTTGAAATATACGATACGAGCGGAGAAAACACTCGCTCCATGTTTGGTGGCGGTCGCTATGACACACTGGTTGAAAAGTACGGGATGGAGCCGGTACCAGCAGTAGGGTTCGCGCTTGGTGATGTGACGATGGTCAACTTTCTCGAGACGCACCACCTCCTTCCTCCGCTTGCTCCACGCACGCAGCTCTATCTCGTACCGCTCGACCCGCATGCAATCGCACTCGCTGACACGCTCCGCGAGTCCGGAGTAACGGTCGCGCTCGGTATGAAGCATACACGCATTGCTGATCACCTGCGCGCGGCGGAGAAACTCGGTATTCCGTTCGTAGCAGTCTTTGGCAACCAAGAGGTTGCATCACAGGAACTCACTATGCGCCGCATTGGTACCGGAGCCGAAACGCGCGTGCGCATTGATGCGGTGCATGCCTTCCTCACCGGGCAGTGATATGCGAAAAATTACCCTGGACATCGAGACGACCTCAGCCGCCTCTCACTTCGACATGAGCGCGATGGAGCTCTCCGTTGTTGGTACGCATGATTCTCTGACTGACGTATATCGCGCCTATACCGTACCTGAACTGCCGGAGCTCTGGCCTATTCTTGAGTCCGCAGACCTCCTCATCGGCTTTAACTCCGACCATTTTGACATTCCTATTCTTGACCGCTACTACGCGGGAGATCTCACGCGCATTCGCTCGCTTGACCTCCTCGTCGAAGTAAAAAAATCGCTCGGCCGCCGCATCAAGCTCGACTCCATCGCTAAAGCAACACTTGGGACAAGGAAGAGCGGTCACGGCCTTGACGCGGTTACATGGTGGGCAGAGGGGAAGGTAGAAAAGGTGAAGAAGTACTGCCTCGACGATGTTCGTATTACGAAACAAATCTACGACTATGCTCGTGAGCATAAAAAGCTGCGTTTCGACGACTTCGGTAAGAAACGCGACATCCCCATCGATTCAGATACTTGGGAGTCCGTCGCACCTACTGTTCTTACGCACACACTGCCCTTTTGACAGTGCTAGGATAGAGCTATGCAAGCACAAGAAACCTCAGTTTGGCCTATCGCTATCGCGATCATTGTAGTAGGTGCGATGATTGCGTACGCCCTGTACAGCGCACTTCGCCCAGAGCAATCACTCGTTCTCGGCCAGAGCGCGCGCGTGAGTGAAGCACCACCAATCACTGAGGCCGACCATGTGCTCGGCAATCCTGACGCACCGATCAAGATTATTACCTATACCGACCTTGATTGCCCCTACTGCAGGAGCTTCCACGCGGTTATGAAGCAACTTATGGCGGTCTACGGCACTAACGGGTCAGTTGCGTGGGTATACCGGCATTTCCCGCTTGTTGAACTACACCCTAACGCTCCCGCTCTCGCGGAGGCATCTGAGTGCGCTGCTGAACTCGGCGGTACTGATGCATTTTGGAAATTTATGGACGGAGCATTCACTGCTGATCGCCTTAATGACCGCTTTGACATGACACAACTCGAGCCGGTAGCTGCGTCCGCAGGAGTACCGCTTCAACAGTTCAGGGACTGCATGAGTTCAGGCCGCCATCGCGCTGCCATAAAAGAGGAGTTTGAGGATGCAAAGAAAGCTGGCGCGACCGGCACACCGTTCAGTATTGTGATGAGTGCAGGAAATCCTGCGCTTCCCATCTCGGGCAGTCGCTCATTTGGCGGCATGCAGGACATCATTGAATCGCTCCGCTCCGCGGGCGGGTACTAAGAAACGAGTCCCATCCGGTAGAGTTCAAATGAGTGCGCTCCGTCGAAAAGATCCGTCGGGTTTGGTAAGAATGACCGCCGCGTACGTACATCCTCGCTTGCGTCGTTGAGGAGGCGCACAAACACTGCATACTCTTCAGCGAGTGTATCGTACTCGAGTACGTACCGGCGCAACTGACTCGATCCGTCTCGATTTTCCCGCTTTCGACACTCGTACACGATGAATCGCTTGACCGGCTTCTTAAACTCAGCACTAACCGTGCAGTAGTTAAAAAGAGCTTGGAGGACAAATAATGGCTTGTCTTCGCGGAGTGCGCTAAACGTGTCGACAAACTTATGATCGACAATATCTATGCATCCTGGGTTTCCGCGCGACGCTATGACCAAATCCGAAATCGCTTTGACGGGCAGTGGAGCGCCGGTGACCGGAGCGATTCCTGAAAACTCTACGCCAAACACTTTGTGCCGAGGCGGTCGCGCAAGGTAAAATCCAATTGCTTGCAAGTACTCCGCCTCCATGGCACGCCGCTTGTCGGCTTGCGCGCGCCGTGACACAGCTTTTCCAAACGCAATTTCGTAATCAGGGACACCGCGCAGGTACTCAAGGCCGAGTGAGGTCGAGGCAGCAGCAGTAAGGCCTCCGTAAAAATGCTCAAGCGCTACGTGACCAGCACGGCCCACTGCCGCCGCGGGTGACGAGGGCATATCGTACACACGCTCTACATAGCGCTTGTACCAAGCAAGCGGGTTCCGTAAGTATGTGGTGAGCGATGAGTATGACCAGTACGGGATTGGATACTTTTTCTTAGTCAGTTTTGAGCTCACGTATACACAATACACTGTAAGTCTCATGCGGAGGTGGTGCTTGTCTCGGGGTTGACAAAGACTAATTGACATTGGTTAGTAAAAGGTGTATACTCTGACTTGGATTTTTAGGGTGTTTGTATCAGAGCCCTTCCGCGGGCACTGCATAGAGGTACTCTTCAGTTCCACAGTTATAACCGACGCGCATGCTCACCGCTTCTGCTGCTTTTGCACTCTTTGTTATGCTCGCACTTGCGAGCGGCGTGTACTTTATCGCTGAGCGCCTGCGTATCCCGTACACGGTTCTTCTCACCTTTACCGGCATACTGCTTGTTCCGCTTTCCGTACTTGAGCCGTTTGCGTTCCTGCGCGATTTTTCTCTGACGCCTGAGCTCCTCTTCTACATTTTCCTCCCGACGCTCATCTTTGAGTCCGCGTACAACATGAACCTCCGCCGCGTGGTGCAGGACTCTCCGTCTATTATGCTCCTTGCGATCGTCGGCTACCTCGTCTCAGCTTTCGCTATCGGCGGTGCGCTGTGGTTCGTTTTTAGTCTCATCGGCCTAGAGATTCCGTTCATGGTGACGCTGCTTTTCGGCGCACTCATCTCTGCCACCGACCCGGTCGCGGTACTTGCACTCTTTAAGGAGTTTGGTGCACCGCGCCGGCTCTCAACCATTTTTGAAGGCGAATCATTGATGAACGATGCGACTGCCCTAGCACTCTTCGTGATTATACTCGGCCTTATTGAGCACGGCGTTTCAGTAGGCGCGCTCGGAACCGGAGCGCTCTCGTTCACGATCATGCTCGTCGGAGGTACTGCGTTTGGAATCCTCTGCGGCGCAGTGGTTTCTTGGACTACGGGTCTCTTTCGACATAACGAACTCATCGCGGTGTCTCTCATGCTCGTACTCGCGCACCTCACCTTTATTTCGTCAGAACTCATTAACGAGTACTTCCGTCACCATCACCTCGCGTACATCCAACTCTCACCTATTATTGCAACTACGATCGCATCTCTGTTTATGGGTGCGTACGGCCGATTCAAGATCACACCGCAGGCGGAAGAGTTCATTGAAAAGTTCTGGTCGCAGTTTGCCTTTATGGCGAACTCCGTCATTTTCATACTTCTCGGTCTCTTGCTCTCTACAGTAGACGCAGATTTGAGCCTCCTCGCGTGGCCTATCGTTCTGTCCGTCCTTGTGGTAGCAGTAGCCCGAGCACTTTCAGTGTATGGAAGCCTTATTCCGTTTAACGCACTAGTACCGGAGCGCCTTCGTGTATCGCTTGACTGGCAGCATATGCTCGCGTGGGGATCCCTGCGTGGCGCGCTCGCCTTAATGCTCGTTCTCCTGATCCCCGGGGATCTGGTAGTCCCTGGCTGGACACTCGCACTGCCGGTCAAAGATTTCCTTATAGTCATTACCATTGCTTGTATCTTTGCCACTCTTTTCATAAAGGCGCCGTTCGTGGGGCCGATTATGCGCCGCCTGAAAATAAACACCCTCACCTCGCTTGAGTGCGCGGCGCGCGACCGCGCCAGAGCGATTGTGCACGGAACAACGGTGGAACGGCTCCGCAGTTATAGCGAGAAGGGCTATGTTCCGCCGTCGGTCGGCAAGGAACTTGGCGAGAGTCATACTGAGCGTTTTAGCTCTTCGTGCACCCCGCTTGATGCTCCCGAAATGACTGAGCGCGCACTCCTCATCTACCTTCTCGGGCGCGAAAAAGAGGTTCTGAAAGAGCTCCTCACATTTGACGAAGTGACAGAGCGCATTTACAAGCGCGTCGCCGCGAAGCTCTCTACCCAGATAGAAGAAGTCGAGCGCGGGAATGTACATCCAGATCCTCACGCAACATACGACTATCGAGATGTGTTTGAAAACCTGGCGGAGTTCTTGCGCGATATCTTTATGCCTGACTCGCTCGACAACGCGATACGCGAAGAGTATTTGTATCTCCGCGCTCAGGAAATTCTTTCTCGTAAGGTGGTAAAAGAAATTGAGCGCTTGCAAAATGAATTCGGGGCGCCGGTATTCCCGCAGGTGTTTCTCGACCGAGCGCACGTGCGCTATAGCGAGTTCCTTACTCAGGCACAGGAGAAGCGCGCGTCACTCGCACAGCGCTTCCCCGGGATCGTTACGTCACTGGACCACACGCTAGCGTACCGCTCTGTCTACCGCGTGGAAGAGGCAGTCCTCGGCGAGCTTGCGCACCGCGACCTCATTACACCAAAGCTCCATGCCGCTATGCTCGGCGAGTACCGTGATGAGGCACAGAGCCGATCGCTTAAAGTGAAGCGTGCAGGTAGTCGTTTATCAATAAACGAATAATTCATGTCACGTACGAGTATTTATAATCGAACACCGGAACGGCAAGACAATCCAGCTGTTATTGCAGGACTTTTTTCATCGATTGCGTGCACCGCATTGGTTCTTTATTTTTTTGGAGAAGGTAAATTCAATATTGATACGCCGAGCGATCTGGTAAAACTACTCATCACTGCGCTGTTTGGTTTTATAGTCTTCCGAGACATTCGTAAGTACTATGAAAACTCCTGTCCGCGTGAAGGCGGAGCGGCTTACGCGTAATTCGCATAAAACGATTGCCGCGAGAGGCCTAGTGAGGTATACTAGTAAAGCTCCGTAAGGGGGTCTGTCACAGTGTCAAAGCACTGAATAGAGACTCTCTTCGGATGAAGTGAAGGAAGCCATATGGCGGTGCGCCACAGAGCGCCCTTTGCGCTTTATTCATTTAGCCAGCACCAATATGTTCTCTTCAGAGAATGAAATACCTCCATTCATAATTTCTAGCTTAGCACTAACTATATTGTCTTCACTCGGACTGAATTTATAGCGAGCATATTCACCGCCTCACTCACTGAAAGAAATGCTCGGTGAGAGGCGGTTTTTTGCTTCTTCGATCTCGTTACGCTCTGCGTTGTCGAATACCTTTGCGTATGATACGTTCAAGTATGGGAGTTTGTACTGCAGAATCCGCATGTCGGATTTTGACTAGAAACTCTCGTATTTATTAGTAAGGCGCTGACCGCGCACATACGGAGTTCTTATGAGCGAATCGCGCATGGACGAGTGCCCACACGGACGCAGTCTGATGGGAGTAATTTTTGCGTTCGCAACGCTTACGCTTTCCTCTCTATTCGTCTACGTCGAGACTACCGACACGGACATCGGCCGCGCGCCGACATTCCTGCTTGTGTTTGGCACCCTGAGTAGCCTCCTCGCTACAGTAGCGTACGCACGCCCACTAGATCAGTAGCTGCGCAGGCGTCGTGCCTTGCCGTGCGTGCGGATCTTGTCTAGCGCCTTGGCTTCAATCTGGCGAATGCGCTCGCGCGTAACACCGAACTCCTGACCGACCTCCTCAAGCGTGTGGTACACACCGTCGGTAAGTCCGTGACGCATTTCAAGAATCTTACGCTCCTTCGGGGAGAGGTCGTCAAGTATCTGGTGCAACTGCTCGACCAAGATGCGGTGCGAGGTTTCCTGGTCTGGCGATGGCAGTGTGTGGTCAGCAACAAAGTCCCCACGCGCTGACGCATCATCATCAGACTCCGATGACGAGATAGGCGCCTCGAGAGAAAGCGTTTCCTGGTTTATTTGCTCAATCTGGTAGATCTTTTCGGTTTCAACCCCCATCTCGGCCGCTACCTCCTCCGGCATCGGGTCACGCCCTAAATCTTGCTCAAGTCGTCGCACTACTTGCTTGTACTTCGCGATGGTCTCAACCATGTGAACCGGAATGCGGATGGTGCGGCTTTGGTCTGCAAGTGCGCGCGTGATTGCCTGACGGATCCACCATGTCGCGTAGGTAGAAAATTTAAATCCTTTCGTAAAGTCGAACTTATCTACGGCTCGAAATAGGCCGATATTCCCTTCCTGAATAAGGTCGAGAAGAGTCAAGTCAGATGAGCGGTTCGCGTACTTCTTGGCGATCGAGACCACAAGGCGCAAGTTTGCTCGCGCAAGCAGGTTCTTTGCCTCGTCATCGCCAGAGGCGATGCGCTTCGCAAGATCGCGCTCTTCTTGCGCCGTAAGCAGGGGGTACTGCCCGATCTCGCGCAAGTACATTTGAATTGAGTCGTGCGCCGAACCTTCGCCACGGTATGAACCGCGCATGACAACCTCGTCCGGCACCTCCTCAAGCATGCCACCCGACTCGAGGACATCTACCCCCGCAGTCTGCAGACGATCATATAAACTTTCGAGAAACACAACATTTTCTTCAATGGTCGGAAAGTCTTTCAAAATTTCGTTGTAGGTAATGTAGCCGCGCGCCTTCCCGCGCTCTATAAGGGCAGCGGCGCGTGTCTCAAGCGCTTGCGCTTTCGGGGTGAGGCGCACTTCTTTCTTCCGCTCGCGGCCTTTCTGGAGAGCGCGCGGTTTTACCCTCGCCTTCTGTACTACCTTTTTTTTGCTTTTCAGTTTCTGCTTAGGCTTCGCCTTTGACTGCACGCGCGGACGCGTAGCGCCTCGCGACGCGGGGCGGGGCTTCTTTGCCTTAGGTCGAACGCGCGCTTTAGAGCGATTTTTAGCCATATGGGTTAGTATGCCACTATTTTAGCTTTTTAGTAAGTACCGCGAGTTCATCCATCACCCGACGAGCCGCTTCAGCATCGTGCGCTCGTTCTGCCTCTTTGAGAGCACGCAACGCGGCATCGTACTCTTTTTTGACGCTCTGACGCTCAGGCTCGCGTTCGCTCACCAACCGCGCAACGCGCTCAGCGACCGAACCATCTTCTTGCGTAAAAAAATGTTCAGACGCATACATCCGAGCTGTTTCAATAAACGCCTCACCCTGTGCGGCAAGCTCGCTCCATCGCTCCGCACCGAACTCAACGGCAAATGCGGTCTCTATCGCTCTAGCAGATGCAGGATCCGATTCAGCGATTGTTGCCGCGACTCCGAAGAGTACAAGCTCGCGCGCATGAGGACCGAGGAGCGGATCGGCGTTCGTAGCGTAAGCTTCCCCGCTCGCTCTACGCGCTAGACCTCGTCGAACCGACTCTTCACTGACGCCAAGAACCTCTGCCGCATGTTTTACAAAGTACTCTTGCTCCATGGGACTTCGAACCGCGCTTATGAGGGGGAGTACTGTTGTTTCAGCTTTCAAGAGCCTCTCGCGCGGATCGCGAGCAAGTGCCGTTTCTGAAAGGAAAAAGGTAACTGCGGGAACTGCGTTTCGCACTGCGGCTTTAAGTCCCTGAGGATCCGTGCTCGCCATATCCGCAGGGTCTAGACCGTTCGGTAAAGCAAGAACCTTCACATTCATGTGAGCCGCGAGGCAGAGCTGTGACGCACGGTACGCTGCCGCTTTTCCGGCACGGTCGCCGTCGTAGGCAATCAGTACGTTTGGACTGTGGCGCTTGAGTGCCTCTACGTGGTGCTCGGAGAGTGCGGTACCGCTCGAGGCGACCGCTGATCGGTAGCCAAGCTGGTGCATGAGTACTAAGTCAACCTGCCCCTCGACAAGCATACTGAAGCCAAGCGTTCGAATACCGGCTTTCGCGTCCTGCATCCCGTAGAGCGCGCGAGATTTATCAAACAGTGGCCCATCTGGCGAATTTAAATACTTTGCCTGAGGCTCCGCTTCATCTTCAAAAATCCTACCGGAAAATGCGATGACTCGTCCTGACGGATCAAATAATGGAAACATAATCCGACCGCGAAAGCGGTCATATACGCGGTCACTGCTTTGAGTGTCAGGGCGCTTCACAAGTCCAGCTTTCAAGAGAACCTCATCGGTAAATCCGCGCGCAACAAGCGCGTCTCGCAGAAAGCGCCACTCCTTTGGCGCATACCCGACCCGCCAGTGCGCGATCGTACCCGGCTCGATGCCACGCCCTGCAAGGTACGTGCGAGGATCATCGCGCGTTTTGAGTTCATCCTCAAACAAGGTGCATGCCGCCTCAAGAGCCGCGTATAATTCCGCGCGCTCATCTCGTGACTCGCGCGGTGCGCGCTCAAGCTCTATGCCCGCTCGCTCAGCAAGAATAGTGAGCGCGCCCCGGAAGTCTACCCCCTCCATCTCGGAGACAAAGGTAAACATGTCTCCACCCTTCCCGGTCGAGAAGCAGTGATACAAGCCCTTGTCTGGTGAGACGAAGAACGATGGCGTTTTCTCCTTCGTAAATGGGGAGAGGCCCTTGAAGTACTTCCCTGCGCGGGTAAGTTTTACATACCCGCCGACTACATCGACGATTGAGAGTCGATCCTTGATGCGGTCAATGTCCGACATCTACGCGATATCTCGGGCGCGTTCAGCTTCACTTTCGTACGCTGCCGCGCGCTCAGCATCGCGGCGAGCACGGTCATCTTGGAACTCGCGGATCATTTTGTTCTTCTCGCTGCCGGCGTACCCTGTACCTGCCGGTATTGAGCGGCCAATAATCACGTTTTCTTTAAGTCCCTTAAGCGTGTCGACAGAGCCGCGCATCGCCGCAGTAATGAGCGTTCGTGTGGTGTGCTGGAATGATGCCGCAGAGAGGAACGACTTACGGTTCAGTGACACTTCGGTAATACCGAGGACGAGCTGTTCGTAGGTTGCTGGTTCGCGACCTGCCTCCTCGCACTGCCGGTTAGACGCGAGTAGGTGCGCAAGCTCGACGATGTCATTCTTTACAAACCCAGTATCACCCGCGACCTTAATGCGTGCGCGCGAGAACATCTGACGAATGATAACCTCCATGTGCTTGTGCGAGACAGAGGCGCCCTGTAGGTCGTAAATTTTTGAGACTTCGTCAATCATGTACTCCTGGAGTCGTGATGCTCCCGCGAGTTCAAAGAGCTCATCGAGGTTTGCCGAGCCGTCTGTGAGCGCTTGCCCGCGAACAACTTTTGCTCCTGCTTTTACGATAGCAACGCGTCGCGCCGGTACTGGGTACTCAACACGGTCTCGCGTCTTTGATGCACCTTCCGAGCCCACATCAGGCAGAATCACGATAGTCTTAACGCCTGCCTCTTCACGTACCTCAATAACCTCACCGGTAACTGCGGACAACATGGCAGTGCCCTTCGGCGGACGCTTGTCGAAGATTTCCTCAACGCGCGGCAAGCCGTGCGTAATGTCGCCACCCACAGTTGCCGAACCTCCCGCGTGGAAGGTACGCATCGTGAGCTGCGTGCCCGGCTCCCCGATCGCCTGTGCGGCAATGGTACCGATTGCCTCTCCGAGGTCAATCATATGCCGAGTTGCGAGGTCTGAGCCATAGCAGGCCTGGCAGATACCGCCCTGCGTCTCGCACGACATTGGCGAGCGAACGTCGACTTCCGAAATCTGTGCCGCTGCGATTATGCGCGCGTCATCAGTCGAGAGGAGCGTTCCGCGCTTTAGCGTGCGTCCATCTACCTCAACTGCTTTGAGGAGTACGCGCCCCGCGATCAGTTTAGCGAGATCCGCCTCCATACCAGTTGAGCGGAGCTTGTGGATAGTGATACCTTTCTTTGTCCCGCAATCAGCCTCGGTGATGATAAGATCCTGCGCAACATCGAAGAGTCGGCGCGTCAGATACCCTGCAGCAGCGGTCTTCAATGCTGTGTCTGAGAGGCCTTTGCGCGCACCGTGCGTAGTGGTGAAGTACTCAATCGGCGTCATGCCTTCCTTCATGGATGAGATGACGGGGAACTCAATAACCTCACCTCTCGTGTTCTGCATGAGGCCTTTCATACCAATCATTTCGGTCACGTTTCCGGCTGAACCTCGCGCTCCAGAGACTACCATCGTTGAGATGGATGAGCGCGGATCAAGCGACGCCATGGTGTACTTCTCAAGCTGTCCTTTAGCGTTCTGCCAGATCTCTATGATGAGACGCTTCTTCTCTTCAGCTGTCAGGAGACCATTAGCATATTCTTCTTGGATGCGGTGCGCCTCCTGTTGTGCCGCGGCGATAATGCCTTCCTTTTCTTTCGGAACGCGAACATCGTGCGCCGAGAATGATACTCCCGACTTAGTCGCGAAGGTAAATCCGAACTCCTTAATGCGGTCCAAGATCGGCGGTACGCGGTCAAGGCCGTACACGCGGATCATGTCTTCAACAATCTTTGAGAGGGATCCTTTCTTAACCTCTTCATTGATGTACGGATAGTCAGCAGGGAGAATTGAGTTGAAGAGGAGTCGTCCGACCGTGGTCTCAAAGCGCTCACCATTCATCGCGGCATACTTTGCCTTGCCTGGTGTCGGAAGAACAGAGACTTTAGCCTGGAGCGAAACATCACCGAAGTCGTACGAGAGAATCGCGGCGTTCGGCGATGAGAAATATTTCCCCTCTCCTGGTGCGCCGGCAATAAGTCGAGTCATCCAGAAGATGCCGAGCGTAATGTCCTTGTCGACTGATACGACTGGAAGACCGCTACCAGGCTTCAAGACGTTCTTATTAGCGGAGAGAATGTGCTCTGCCTCAAGCTGTGCTTCGTCAGAAAGTGGTACGTGGACCGCCATCTGGTCACCGTCGAAGTCGGCGTTAAATGCCTGACAGACGAGCGGATGAAGCTGGATAGCGTTGCCCTCAATAAGTACCGGTCTGAATGCCTGAATACCCTGGCGGTGCAGAGTCGGAGCGCGGTTCAAGAGTACGTGGCGGCCTGAAATAACCTCTTCAAGAATTGCCCATACTTCAGGAATACCTTCTTCAACCAAGCGCCCGGCGCCGCGGATGTTGAACGCCAGCTCGCGCTCAATGAGCTTCGAGATAATAAACGGACGGAATAATTCAAGTGCCATATGCTTTGGCAGACCGCACTGATCAAGTTCAAGGTCAGGACCTACGACAATCACTGAGCGTCCCGAGTAGTCGACGCGCTTGCCGAGAAGGTTAAAGCGGAAGTATCCCTGCTTTGCCTTCAGGTAGTCAGCGAGTGACTTGAGCGGTCGCTTAGTTTGTGCGGACTGGGCGCCTGCGGCCTGGCCACGGCGGATCGAGTTGTCGATGAGCGCGTCGACTGCTTCTTGCAGAATGCGCTTTTCATTTCTGAGAATCACTTCAGGCGCGCGAATGTCGCGGAGTTTCTGCAGGCGGTTGTTGCGGTTAATGACGCGGCGGTAGAGGTCGTTGACGTCTGACGTCGCGTGACGACCTGACTCAAGCGCGACCATCGGGCGCAGTGCTGGCGGCGTAACGGGAATACGCGTAAGGAACATCCATTCCGGCCGAATGCCGGCTTGAATCATGCTTTTGATGAGCGAGAGTCGCTTGGATACCTTTTCGCGATCAGAACCCTCCTCGAGCTCTTTCTCAAGCTCTTTCGCGAGTGCTTCGAGGTTGAGAGACTTAAATATTGAGTAGATTGCCTCAGCACCGATGCCTGCCTCAAAGAATGTGCCGTACTTCACCGTAAAGCGGTGGTACTCAAGTTCATCAAGGACAACGCCCGGCCTGATACGCTCAACATCTGCTTTCGCGGCGGTCAGAAGCGCTTTTAGTTCAGTGACCGCTTTTTCATTCGTCAATGCTTTTGACTTCGCGCGGAACTCTGCATCGAGGTCGTCAAGGATGCGCTGCTTTTCGTCCGCAACGATCTTGGTCACAATGTAGCCGGCGAAGTAAATCACCTTTTCAGCGTCGAGCGCAGAGATACCCAGGACCAATGCTATTCGGCTCGGTACTGAGCGAAGGAACCAGATGTGCGCCACCGGAGACGAAAGCTCAATGTGACCCATGCGCTCACGGCGCACGATTGCACGCGTAACCTCAACGCTACACTTCTCGCAGACGATTCCGCGGAATCGCGGACCTTTGTACTTTCCGCAGTAGCACTCGTAATCCTTTTCAGGACCGAACACCGCCTCATCAAAGAGGCCGTTTTTCTCCGCGCGCTGCGTGCGATAGTTAATGGTCTCGGGCTTTCTAACCTCGCCCCACGACCACTCTAAAATCTTTTCCGGACTTGCGACTTTGAGTCCGATCCAGTCGAACTGTGTCGTATCCGCTACCTTGCCTCTTTTTTGATCCATAGGTGTGGGATAAGGTTATGTAATTTTGTCTTCAGTCGGTCGACCCTTGCCGAGGACTACGTCTAGCGCAAGACCTCGCAGGTGGTTAACAAGCACGTTGAATGCCGCAGGCGTGTGCATGTCGCCTATAGCTCGGCCTTTCACGATAGCGTCAAAGGCTGCGGATCGCCCCTGAATGTCGTCGGACTTAATCGTGAGCATTTCTCGCAGGATGTGTGATGCGCCGTAGCCGAGGAGTGCCCAGACCTCCATCTCTCCAAAGCGTTGACCGCCGTTTTGCGCCTTACCGCCAAGAGGCTGCTGCGTAATCAGCGAGTATGGCCCAATCGAGCGCATGTGTATCTTGTCTTCCACCATGTGGTGAAGTTTGAGCACGTACATGTATCCGACCGCAACATCCTGAGCAAATTTTTCACCGGTGCGTCCGTCATAGAGCGGCATCGTACCCGACTCGTTATAGCCCGCGCGCACAAGCTCCTCGCGGATTTCCGTATCTGTCGCGCCCGCAAATGGCGGCACGATTGCCTGGTACCCCAAGGTATGCGCCGCGAGACCGAGGTGCATTTCAAGAATCTGACCGAGGTTCATGCGGCTCGGCACACCGAGCGGCGTAAGAATGATGTCTACGGGCTCGCCGTCTTCCGTGTACGGCATGTCCTCAACCGGCAACACGCGGGAAATAACGCCCTTGTTACCGTGGCGGCCCGCGAGCTTGTCGCCCACTGAGACGGAGCGGAGCTGCGCGACCGTAATGAATATTTTCTTTATAGTACCGCTCTCAAGCGAGTCACCGTTTTCGCGCGAGAATACCTTGACTCCAATCACGCGACCGCGCTTTCCGGAGTCCATGCGAAGCGATGTATCTTTCACATCCTTCGCCTTGTCGCCGAAAATCGATCGGAGGAGGCGTTCTTCCGGCGAGAGCTGTGTTTCACCTTTCGGCGTCACCTTACCAACGAGTATGTCGCCCGGTCGAACCTCTGCGCCGACGCGGATCACACCCTCTTCATCAAGGTTGCGGAGCTTCGTCTCAGATACGTTCGGAATGTCAGGTGTCGTTACCTCTGGCCCGAGCTTCGTATCGCGCACAGAGCACTCAAATTCTTCAATGTGAATGGTGCTGAACTTAGAGTCGCGTACGAGGCGCTCTGAAATGATGATGGCGTCTTCGTAGTTGTAACCCGACCAGGAGAGGAACGCGACACGCACATTGTGTCCGAGCGCGATCTGTCCATTGACGGTCGAAGAGGTGTCCGCAAGAAGATCGCCGCGCTTCACTTTCTGATTGAGCTGTACCGCCGGTCGGTGGTAGAAGGCTGAGAACTCATTCGTCATCGAGAACGGCTGGAGTGTGTAGGCATGCTTCTTGCCATCCGCGTTCGTCACAACTATTTTTGACGCGTCTACAGCCGTCACACTGCCGGCCTCAGTCGCATAAATAAGACGGCCGGTGTCGCGAGCAGCAAGCTCTTCAACGCCAGTTGCAACGATCGGTGCCTCCGCGGCAACGCACGGCGTTGCCTGCTTCTGCATGTTCGAACCCATGAGCGCGCGGTGCGCCGCATCGTTTTCCACAAACGGCACCATCGACGTAGCGACCGAGAACATCTGGTTGGTCGCGACATCCATGAGCTCAATCTCGTCGCGCGGAACAAGTACCGGTTCGCCCTGGTGACGCGCCTCAACAAACTCATCAAGGAGTGCGCCATTTTCACCCATTGGCACGGTTGCGTGCGCGATCGTAAAGGACTCTTCCTCAAACGCGTTCAAGTAGACCAAGTCATTCGAGACAATACCTTTAGAAACTTTGGCATACGGAGTTTCTATGATGCCGAAGTCATTGATGCGCGCGTACGATGCAAGGCGGAGAATGAGTCCGATGTTCGGACCTTCCGGTGTCTGAATTGGGCACAGGCGTCCGTAGTGCGAGGTGTGCACGTCACGAACCTCAAAGCCTGCGCGCTCGCGTGTCAGTCCGCCTGGGCCAAGTGCTGAAAGTGTACGCAAGCTTTCGAGCTCTTCAAGAATGTTCTGCTGCTGCGCAAGCTGTGACAGCTGGTTCGCGGTGAAAAATTCTTTCACTGCCGCTGCAAACGGCCGCGGATTAATGAGCTGCGTCGGGAGCGTGGTCTCAACATCAATTGTCGACATCTTGTCTTGGATGTTGCGCTTCATGCGCGACAAGCCAACGCGTACACGCGCCTCAAGAAGCTCGCCAATCTGGCGCACGCGGCGGAACCCTAGGTGATCAATGTCGTCTGGCTTTCCATCGGGATCCTGGTTGAGCGCAAGAATGTTGCCTACAATCTTAACGAGGTCGTCAAGATTTAGCGTGTGCCGAGCGAGCGAGTCCTTGTCCATCGGCAATTTGAAACGCTGGTTAAAGCGGTGCCGGCCCGGGTATGAGAGATCATAGCGCTCTGCTGACAGAAGCCCTTCCACGTACTCGCGCGCAGTGTCTGGAGTAGCAAGGTCGCCATCTCGCTGGCGGCGATAGATTTCTATGCAGGCCTGCTCTGGCGTCTTTGCAACATCTTTGTCGAGCGTTGCCTGTAGAACCGCCTTGCCTCCCGGTATGTTCTCAAACAGGGTCAGCATGTCGCGATCAAAGGATGCGCCAAGTACGCGCAAAAGCATCGTGATCGGGAACTTGCGCTTTCGGTCAATCTTTACATACAGCGGACCTGTTGGGTCAGACTCGATTTCAATCCACGCACCGCGTGCAGGGATAATCTTCGCCCCGAAAAAGAGGCGCCCCTTGGCCTCCTCAGCGGTGAAGAATACTCCGAAACTGCGCGCAAGCTGCGGGACGACGATGCGCTCCACGCCGTTAATGATGAACGTGCCGTGGTCGGTCATGATAGGCATATCCGCAAGGAAGATCGACTGATCCTTCTTGGTGCCGAGGCCTTTGTTAGACAGGCGTACTGTCGCCTTAAGCGGCGCGTCAAATGTCTGCTTACTTCTCTTTGCCCCATACTCGTCAATCTTTGGCTCACCGAGCTCAAAGGAAACGAATTCCATCTCGAACTTCTTTTTTGAGTAGTCGAGAATGGGCGAAAACTCTTTAAAAAGATCAGCAAGGCCGGTCGTGACAAATGTCCGGAACGATGCGACTTGCGGCGCGATGAGGTCAGGCATCGGGACGCGTGGTTCTCGGTATCGAGAGAACCGCTTTTGGGGCAGTTTCGCCATAGGCAGATGCGAGTATGCGCGAAACACGCAAAAAAGCGCGTTTCGCTTTTCTCGAACGTTATGGAATTAAACTATCTAAAACCACCAAGGACTTAACTCATTCAAAAAGTGGTATCTCTAAGATACCGCACCACCCCCAGGGAGGTCAATACCTGCTGTGGACGATCCTCGGCTCCGCTTCCAGGCCTCGATTTCAGCATGATTACCCGAGAGGAGTACCTTGGGCGCTCGGTACTTCTTGCCCTTGTAAACCAGTATTTCTGGGCGTGTGTACACCTCACTGCTTGAAACTCGCTCTTCCTCGATGGAGTCAAATCGCCCTAGTACTCCCGGGATCTGCCGTGCAACTGCGTCTACAATTATCATAGCCGGCAACTCTCCGCCCGTAAGCGTGTAGGGGCCCACAGATAGTTTCTTGGCTTTAAGTATTTTCTGAACGCGCGCATCGATCCCTTCATAGTGGCCGCAGATCAAAATAATGTCCGCTACTTTTTTCTTCACAAGCTTTCGCGCACCCGCATTACTAAACTGCTCACCAGAGCGGTCGAAGAAATATACTTCTGCTTTCTTTGCACCTCGCGCCTTCTCAACTGCCTTGAGTACCGCTTCGGGCTCTAAGACCATGCCGGGACCGCCGCCGTATGGACGCCTATCGACGCGGTCAAACTTCTTTTTAGTGAAATCGCGCGGGTTGTAGAACTTCACTGAGATCTTTTTCTCCTTGCATGCGCGCCCAATGATAGATGCATGTAGGTAGGACTGAAACGCATCAGGAAATAAGGTGACTATATGAAACCGCATGGCGCTACTGTAGCATAGGTGCCTCAGTATTGACTATATAATTTTATTATAGTATAATACATTATTATGCCGAGCGCGCGTCGTGAGATTGTTTCCTACGGTATTACCGCTCTCGCTTCAGCAGGTGCGACATTTGCCTTTCTGCACGCTATGGCACTCTCCCCTGACCTTTTCGACGCATTTACCGATTCTCACACTGACAACCGCATTAGATTCGCACAAAAGAACCCGATCACGGCTTTTACCTCTGCGGTCGTCGTAATGCCGTTCGTTGAAGAAGCGATTTTCCGTCTGGCACCTGCTCTTGTGCTCGCCGCGCTTAATAAAAAGGACTCTGCGGCATACGCACTTACTGCGTCGCTACTGTCTTCCGGTGCCTTTTCTCTTTCGCACGACTTTAATCCGTGGACTGGTGTTATGCACTGGAACCGCATAGGTACTGAGAACCTCGGCCACTTTGCGATGGGGATGCTGTTTTGGGAAATAAACAAGCGTGCTGGTTTTAAGCACGCTGTAACCGCACATGCGACGATGAACGCATCAGTCCTCAGTGCCGCTCTGCGGATCTATTAATTCGAATAGTAATGTGCGAGAGCAGTCAAACTGACTATTGTCAGAATAACAGAAACTAGTGCCAAAGTGTAGTGAATTGTTCCATCTTTTGACTCTTCTGCTTGCTCGTGACTCATGTACCGAGAATTATAATCGTATATCGTCGAGGGCGTCCTCTACTGAGCGTGACGCGGTACCCATCGGCGCTTCATTAATAATTGGCGCACGGTACTCACCTCCTCCATTCTGTCCGCGGGTCGAGCCGGCAGGCTCGTTGATCTTCAAGTTTACGCGGGCATTATTCTTCATTCCGACTACGCGCAAGAGAATACGGATCGCCTTAGCGGTGTTACCTGAGCGCCCAATGACCTTACCCATATCCGCAGGATTAACATCGAGCGTAAGAAGCACTCCCATCTCGTCAACCTGGCGCGCTACTTTTACATCAGCGGGATTGTCTACCAATGCTTTAATTACGTATTCGAGAAATTCCTGGTCGCCGTTCTGCATAATCTGTTTATTAGGTTAATAGGTCCGCTACTTACTATAGCAAAAGACCGCTCTCTTACGAAGCGGTCTCGGATGCACTCTCTTTTTTTGCAACTACCTTTTTCGGAAGGACATTCACCTTTTTCCCTTTCACAATACCTTTTGACAGGAGGAGGTTATGGACCGTGCCAGATGCCTGAGCGCCTTTCTTGATCCACTCCTGAACGCGCTCCGCGTCGATCACCGTATGCTTGGTGCGCGGATTGTATGAGCCCAGGTACTCGAAGTGCTTACCCGACTTAGGACTGTACTTCTTCTCCCCGACGACGATTTTAAAAGACGGGTCGTTGGTCCGTCCGGTACGCTTCAGTCGTATTGCTAACATACGTGCTACTCTACCAGAAATGGAGAAAAAGAGCAATCTGGGCAAGGGGAGGGGCGAGCGAACGATTACCGGAGTCATTCAGGTTACTCGAAGCGGCAAGGGGTTCCTCATCATGCCTGAGGGGCGTGATGATATACCTATACCTCGCGACCGTCTGGGAGGGGCACTCTCGGGCGATATCGCCGAGGTACGTCTTAGCCGAGGCACTCGCGAGACTATCGGCACCGTACTTCGAGTCTGCGAGCGCAAGCGTAGCTCGTTTGTTGGCAGAGTTGAGGAGCGTGGTGGCAAGGTACTCGTTCCGCGCGACCCGCGTGTACGCACCATCTTTGCCCTTCCCGGCACTACAGTCGAGCCGGGCCAGATGGTGAGCGTTGATGTCACTAATTGGGATACCACCCCGCCCGAAGCGCGAGTTCGTACTGTCCTTGGCATTGAGGGAGAGCACGAAACAGAGATGCGGGCCATACTTACTGACCATGCGTTCCGCGTCGACTTCCCCGAAGATGTGACGCGCGAAGCCGCTGCACTGCACATCACTGAAGACGCAATCCGACAGCGACGCGACATGCGCGACACGCATACATTCACCATCGACCCGACTACCGCTAAAGACTTCGATGACGCACTCTCGTTTAAAGAATTAGGAGACGGAACGATTGAGCTTGGCGTGCACATTGCGGACGTTTCTCACTTCGTGCGTCCGGGCTCACCGCTTGACCGTGAGGCAGCACAGCGCGCTACCAGCATCTACCTCGTCGATCGCACAATACCGATGTTACCGCCCCGCCTCTCTGAGGACTTATGCTCACTGGTTCCGAATGAAGACCGACTGACGATGAGCGCCATCTTTGTCATGCGTGGTACGCAGGTTGTATCACGATGGTTCGGCCGTACCGTCATACGATCAACAAAGCGCTTCACCTATGATGAAGCAGATGTGGTCCTCGAGGATCCTACGCATCCGATGGGCGCTACACTGCGCGCGATCCGCGCCATCGCTGACGCACTGCGTGCCGAACGTATAGCCGCAGGAGCTCTTATTTTTGACCGCACGGAGGTGCGTCCCGTACTTGATGCCGCAATGCGCGTCGTCGGCTTTTCTCGAACAGAGGCAACCGCATCACATCGACTCATTGAAGAGTGTATGCTTCTCGCCAATCGCGAGGTTGCTACGTTCGCTCGCACCGCACTGCCATCCGACATGCGTGTCTTTATGTACCGCGTGCACGAGGGGCCCTCACTCGACAAGCTTGAAAACCTCGCCACTCTTCTTCGCGCGATTGGCTATTCTCTCACTTTGACATCGACAGGCGTAAGTCAAACCGAGCTCGGGCGGATGCTCCGCTCAGTTTCGGGGGCGCCAGAAGAAGGGCTCATACAAACGGCCACCATTCGCTCGATGTCCCGCGCAACGTACACTACAAAAAATATTGGCCACTACGGCTTGTCATTTAAAGACTATGCGCACTTCACCTCTCCAATCAGGCGCTACCCCGACGTACTTGTACACCGCTTACTAGCTCAACTCATCGCGGGCGAACCAGTAACGGACGACCCAAAAACCATAGAGCTTTTGGCCGTGCATGCATCGGAACGCGAAGCTGAGGCCGCCGAGGCAGAACGCGAAAGTGTAAAGCTCAAGCAGGCTGAATTTCTGTGGGGTAAGGTCGGGATGGTGCGCGAGGGCACAATATCCGGTGTTACCGAGTGGGGTGCCTATGTAGAGGACCGTGAGTCCGGCGGGGAGGGTATGGTGCACATCTCTCGCCTACCGGGCTTCGAGCACGCGCCACGCCAGTTTGCGCTTGTAAACCATGCATCCAAGGAGCGCGTCCGCCTTGGCGACCGCGTCGCATTCACCATCACTGCAGTCGATGTGCGCGCCGGAACTATTGACTGCACGCTTGCACTCGAGCCGCAACTGCCGGCACAACGCGCGGGTCGAAAACATCGGGAATAATGTGCTCGCGATCTGGGGCATCAACAAGTTCAGCAAGCGCCTCTGCTGCGGCACGCTTCATGGGCTCCGTAATCTTCGGAATACGCGCGTCAAGAACGCCACGAAACACTCCCGGATACGCGATGACATTATTTATCTGATTAGGGAAATCACTGCGCCCAGTTGCCACGATGCACGCGCCCGCGGCGTATGCCTCGTCGGGCATGATCTCAGGTTCAGGATTCGCGAGCGCAAAAATAATTGGTTCCGGCGCCATGGAGCGCACATGATCGGCAGTGAGCACCCGTGCCTTAGAGACACCAATGAATACATCTGCCTGAACTAATGCGTCTGCAAGCGCTCCATCTCGCCCGCCTACGATTACCCCTTCTATGAGAAGGCTCCGCTTTTCAGGCGTTAGATCAGAGCGTAGATTGCTGATGATTCCCTTAGAGTCGACGGCACAAATGGACCGAACGCCGTACGAGGCGAGGATTCGCATAATTGCAACTCCGGCAGCCCCCGCACCATTGACCACTACGGAAAGATCAGCAAGTGGTTTACCTCTGACTTTCGCAGCATTTATAAGCCCTGCCAGCACCACAATCGCGGTTCCATGCTGGTCATCATGCATGACAGGTATCGGGAGTTCGCGCGCGAGCGTTGATTCAATTTCAAAGCATTTCGGAGCTGCAATATCCTCAAGATTTATCGCTCCAAATGACGGTGCGATAGCGCGTACTGCGGCAATAATTTCTTGAGCGCTGTGCACATCAAGAACAATCGGCACCGCGTTGATACCCGCGAACCGCTTGAAAAGCGCGCACTTTCCTTCCATCACAGGGAGCGCCGCCTCTGGTCCTAAGTCACCTAATCCTAAAATTGCGCTACCGTCCGAGACTACCGCGACCATATTCCCCTTACCGGTGTATTCCCACACTTTGCTCAAGTCAGCCCCGATGTCTGCAGACACCACCCCCACTCCAGGCGTGTATACATCAGCTAAGTCAGCCCTACTCTCTATAGACTGCTTCAGTGATACTTCGGTTTTCCCTTTGAGCGTTCTGTGGACACGGCGTGCTCGTTCTTCATCCATAGATTGTCAGTGTACCTTATTCGCCGACGTATTGCTCTGGCTGGTCGGCCTTTCCTACACGGAGCACGGTGTATGCTCCTGTACGTACATCCAGGTCATAGATGTTGAAGTTTGTATCGAGGTTAAAGCCATCAAAGTGACGTGCGAAGTTCATAGAAATAGAGCCCCCGGGCGACACAATCCTGTGAAAAACTCCCACCCCCCACCCTAAGAGCGCAGGGCCTTCAGACACGACTGCACCGTTGTGGCGGATGAAATGCGGGGTGACCTCGAAGGACTCGACAGACCCGTGTCCTGGTGCATAGAGGTCGACATTTCTCTGACCACACAGCACGATGAGGTTATCCTCTTGGTGCGTGTGCATGTACCACGGGCGCATCTCGGGATGCTCGCGCGAGATCGGGCTGAAGGCACCGACCCCGTGCTCAACTCTATCTATCGCAGCAACTTCCTTCACTAACTCGACTGGCAGTTCGTGAAAATGCACACTCGGTGTTTCGCGTAGCGTCGATAGCTCTACGATAAATGCAACTCCGGGGACAATATTGTGACGTGTCATGTTTGTGCTCCTAAGATCTTTGTAATAGCGAGTGCATACGCTGCATCGCGGTATGTCTCATTGTGCTCCTTCGCAAACTGAGACACCTCGCTCCACGCTTTCGTCATAATCGCTTTAAGTTCAGTATTCACCTGCTCACGTGTTTTATGAGTTTCAGTCTGGTTCTGCTTCCACTCGAGGTACGAGACTGCGACGCCACCAGCGTTCGCAAGCACATCTGGGATCACATCTATCTTTCGCTCGCGAAGTATCGCATCTGCTTCTGCGGTCGTGGGGCCATTTGCGAGTTCGAGCACGACTTTCGCGGTGAGCTCTTCGGCTACGCCCTTTCCTGGAGCGATCACATTATCAAGCGCTGCAGGCACGAGCACGTCTGTGTCCATAGTAAGTACTTCGTCTGGGAGTCCGATCTCGAGCGCGACGTGGTCGCGCGCTGCTTCGATGAGTGACTCACCGCGCTCCTTAGCCACATGAAAGACGTGTGGGTCGAGCCCCTCGTCTGAAATGAGTGCAGTCTTCGAGTCTGCAATACCCACAATCTTAAATCCACGATCATAGAGAAGCATCGCCACAGTCGCACCTGCGTTACCGAAGCCATGCACGGCGACCTTCATATCATTGTGGTCGATACCACGCTCCGCGAGGTACGCTTCGAGCACGTAGACACCACCCATCGCCGTCGCTGTGTCACGCCCTTCGAGTCCACCTGCTCCAAGTGACTTACCCGTAAATGTTGCGGGTGCCTTGGTACCCGTTACCGACTCGTACTCAGCGAGCATCACGTCCATGATTTCAGAATTCGTGTACACGTCTGGAGCTGGGACATCCTTGTCTGGACCAATGTCCGTGGCAAACGCGCGTGCCCACGCCCGAGCGACAGCATGTACATCTTCTTTCGCATACGTGCGTGGATCGAACGTGACCCCACCTTTCCCGCCACCGAGCGGAATGTTCACCACCGCACACTTAATAGCCATCATCGCGGCGAGTGCCTTTACTTCGTCGAGGTCTGCCGCGGGGTGAAAGCGGATGCCACCCTTGTACGGACCACGCGCGTTATTAAACTGCACGCGATACGCAGGGAACTCATGGTGACCGTCAGCGAGGTCGACTGAGAGCTGCTTTTCGATCACGCGGTCTGGCGTCATGAGTCGTGTCACCTGTGCGTCCGTGAGCCCGAGGAGCGTTGCGGCACGCGTGACACGTGCCTGATACTGTTCAAATGCGTGCATACTATTTTGCGACTTTTACTGCGTCTTCTAATTTGACTGATAACACCTTCGACACTCCGTCTCCACCCATCGTGACGCCATAGAGGATCTGCGCGCGGCTCATGGTCTCTCGATTGTGCGTGATCACGACAAGTTGCGACTTCTCGGATAGCGCCGCGATCATGTCACCGTACCGCTTTGAGTTCGCCTCGTCGAGTGCCGCGTCTGTCTCATCAAGAATAAGAAACGGGGGCGGATTTACGGACGACATCGCGAAGATGAGCGCGATTGAAGTCAGTGCGCGTTCACCTCCGGAGAGCATAACCAAAGACTGAATACGCTTTCGCGGAATGGTAAGCGCGATATCAATCCCTTCTATTACCTGCTCAGACTCTTCAGTCCCGTCCTCAAGCGCACTCCGACGCTCTCGTACTTCGCGTACGCGAGTGAGTGCTGCCGTACCTCCCTCAAACAAAAGACTGAAAAAACGATGGAACTCCCGATTTATCGCATGGAGCCCTTCATCAAACCGCTTCGACAATTCCGCATCGAGATCGCGTATGAGCACCGTAAGCTGCTCTGATGCAGCCGTCAGATCTGCGATCTCTTTTTCTAGGTGCGACTCTCGCTCATTCGCCTCACGATACTCTTTAACAATATCGTCAGATCCCATGAGCCCCGCCTCTTCAAGACGTATTTTTACTTTTTGGAGCTCGCGCTTCTCACGCTCCTGATCCTCTCGCGGTACATCTGGTATATCCGTGAGCGAGCGGAATTCAAGGATATCTCGCCCGAGAAGTGCCGCCACCTCGCTCAATTCACGCACAAACTCCTCATCAACGAGTCGCACCCGCTCGCGCTCGGACTCAAGCACGGCGAGACGGTACCGTACATCGCGCTCTGCCGCAGAGAGTTCAAAGAGTACGCGCTCGTTCTCCCTATCCTTCTGACGTCCAGTCTCCACGCGCTCGCGCAGGGACTCCAACTCTGCTGCCGTGCGCGCTTCAAATGTCGCAAGTTCGTTCTCTCGTCGCACCGCCGCGTCATACTCTTCAGTGCGCGACTCGAGCTCCTTACGCTCCGCTGGAGCGTCACGCGTAAGAGCCCGCATCTTTTCAAAAATACCCCGAACAAAGGTGAACACTGCATCAAGAGGTGCGGATCGCAGAGACTCAAGTTCTGCCTCGCTTCTTTCCGCGAGCGCCATGAGGTCTACCGAGGAGACAGTTGCGCGCTCAGTAATGCGTGAGAGTGCGGCAATCTCGCCCTGAAGCCGCGCCGCCGCACGTGCCGCCGCCGCGCGCTCTGCGCGCGCCCGCTCAAGGTCGCGCGAGAGCGTCAAAAGCGCTGACGAACGCGCGTCATCTGACGAGCGCTCGAGTTGCGCGCGCGCCTCCGTCGAGCGACCTAACACGCTCTGTAGTTCCTCTTCGGCTTTAGCGTATTCTTGCGTAACGCGCTCGCGCGCTGTCAGTACATACGCTTCTTCTCGCTTGAAGTACACATGGAAGCGCTCGCGAGCAGCGCGCCGAAGCTCTTCAGCACGCTCTATTTTCTCCACCTGCCTGCGGAGGAACCGTAAATGCGGAGCGATCTCGCGGCGGAGCGCCTCAACTTGGCGCATGTTCTCTTCCGTCTTATCAAGTTTTTTTAGCGCCTCGCCTTTTTTGTACTGGTACATCGTTATACCAAGCGCGTCCTCGAGCATCTCGCGCCTGTCCGCGGGGGAGGCCGCGAGTATTTTGTCAGCTTCACCTTGTGAAATGATATGGTGCCCGCTCTCTCCAATATTTGCTCCGGCGAGAAGTTCTTGTATATCTTTGAGTCGCACGACAGAACCGTTCAGGCGGTACTCATGAGCTCCATCGCGGTGCACGGTGCGCTCCACCGACACCTCATCAAAATCTACGGCAAGGAATCGAGAGGTGTTGTCGAAGATGATCGCGGCAGATGCGCGACCAGCGCGGGGTACGGTGTTCGAGCCGTTCCAGATCAGGTCCTCACCGCGCTTCGAGCGCATCGACTTCATCGACTGCTCGCCGAGGACAAAGCGAATACTCTCAGCGACATTACTTTTTCCAGAGCCGTTTGGTCCGACAATTGCCACGACTGCCGCGTTAAAATCGAACGAGGTTTTCTTCGCAAAAGACTTGAACCCGCTTACTTCGAGCCGTTTTAACAGCATAGTGTCAGTCTACCAAACAAAAAAACCGCTCAGGGCGGCGGCACTACAGAACGCCTAGTTCTCAGACTCAAGAAGCGCCTTTTGCGCTGCTGCCTGCTCTGCTTCTTGCTTAGACTTACCCTCACCCTCCGCAACCACGACATCCCCCACGGATACAGCTACGGTGAATTGCCGCGCATGGTCAGGCCCCTCAGACTTAACCGTTCGGTACGCGGGCGTGATGCCATACTTCGCCTGTGCAAGCTCCTGAAACGCGCTCTTCGCGTCGCGCCAAAGGCCGCGTGCCACAACATCATCGGCGTGTGATAAGACGTGCCGTGTAATAAACGATTCCGCCGCGGCGTAGCCCTGGTCAAGGTACAACGCGCCCGTGACCGCTTCAAACGCATTTGCAAGGATGGTCGCGCGCGCGCGCCCGGTATCTCGCGCTTCTCCTTTAGAGAGAAGGAGGCACTCGTTCATGTGGAGCGTCTCCGCAATTCCGCCAAGAATTGTTGCGTTGACGAGTGCGGCGCGATACCCGGTAAGCTCTCCTTCGGTTGCGGACGGAAACTTGCGAAATAGGTGATCCGTGACAATAAGCTCGATCACCGCATCACCAAGAAACTCAAGCCGCTCATTATGCGCACCAGCACCTGGCACCGTTTCTTTTTTCGTCGCGCGGGCCTCATTGAGATACGAGCGGTGCGTACACGCGGTCTTTAACAGATCACTATTTTTGAAAGAGATCCCGGCTTTCGCGAGGAACGCTGCAAGTCCGGCATCGTGCTCTGCTTTGCGTACCGGGCTCATGCGAGTGCTGCATTAATAATACCTCGAAGGTCTTCATAGAGCGGAATATCTGAGAGTTCGCTCGGTAAAAACCAGCGAACCTCCACAATTCCCTGACTCTCCGGCGTCAGAAGCGGATCTTGTACCGGCACTGACGCGAGAAAATACGCGACCGTCTTTTCATGCGTACCACTCGGCTCGTGGGCCATGTATGCGTGTTCAGCAAGTGGCCGGACAATCGTCGCTGCAAGACCGAGCTCCGCCTTTACCGCGCGTATCGCGGCGTCTTGCGACAGCTCGCCGGGCGCCAGTTCCGTTTTAGGAAGCGTCCACCGATGAAACACATCGTACACAAGCGCTACAGCGCCAGAATCTTGCGCAACTACCACTGCTCCCGCAAGCATCTGAGGAGCGCCGCTCTTCGACCGCTCATCTTTCTGCGGCTCACCCAAGTCTCGGTACACCGAGCCAAGCACGCCGTTTACAAACTTACCTGACTGCTCTCCTCCGAACGACTTCGCGAGCTCAATAGCCTCGTTGAGCGCCACCTTAGGAGGTACGGACTGACGGTCGCCAAACAGGAGTTCAAAGAGTCCTATGCGAAGCACATTCCGATCAATCGGGGCAACATTTTCAAGCGGCCACTGAGGGGCAGCTTTTTGAATGACCGCATTAATTTCTTCAAGTTTTGCCAAAACGCCGGCAAGCAAATCTTCCGCAAACGAAAGGTCTGACGGGCCAAGAGCAAATTCTTTGGCGTTCCGCTTGAGCACCACACGCGCGTCGGTGAGCGTGAGCGTGCGCGTCATGTCGCACTCAAAAAGAGTCTGCAGGACCAGCGCTCGCGAGAGATGGCGTGACGCCATGAACGTTATTTAGCGGCGGAACGTGTGCGCGCGGCGCGCTCTGGACGGGCCTTTTTGTTAATCAGGGTGCGACCTCGATACGTACCACCCTCTAGGACAACCCGATGCCGCGGGTGCACCGTTCCTTCAGACGTTGTGGCGAGGGCGCGATTCTTAAGCGCGTGATGCGAACGGCGATTCGCCGAGTGCCCGCGCGTATGACGCATTCGTACTACCATGAGAGTGAGTGTAGCACGGCGAGCGCCCTTCGTCTATCCGCGCGCCAAACCGTCTGTTTTGATTACCTATCTAATTGAGTGGTGATGCAGAAACCACCAGTAGCGCGAGTGCAACAGACGTGACCCTCAAGGCATTGACCACCGTATCCCACTCATAAAAGTTGGGCGCCGGGGAGTGTCCGCGCGCTTCTACGCCAAAGGCTCCATGATTCAGGGAGGGCAATCATACGCCTCGGGGTATGAAAAAGCAACTACTGACTCGCCTCTGTGTTGTTCTTCATCGACTCGGCAAATTCAGTAAGAACAGTTTCCGTCGCGGCAGCCAGCGCCTGTATGAGGTCCTTCTGCTCGAATCGGTCTTTGAAGAATGCCGCAACCTCCTTCAAGTCGGGCTGACCATTAGAGTCTTGCGCCATTTGCATAAGTTCTCCCTTGTCGTCATCGGTCATTTTTTCTCCGAGACGCATCAAAAGATCTGCGGAAATGGCCTCCATGAGGTTTTGCTCGACCTTCTTGCGATCATCTGGCTCAAGCTGCATGGTCTTGAGAGACGCATCTATATCACGGTATAAGTTGAGTACTCGCTCCGCGAGAGCGCGGTCTTCCGGAGCCATCGGCGGGAGCATCGAAGTATCTATTTTTGAAAAATCGGGCATTCCGTCGGGGCCCATCGGAATTTTGGGCATTTGCGGCATGCCGCCCTGATCATCGGTTTGTTGTGTGTCGTCGCTCATGCCGCTATCCTAGCACGAGCTTTGTCAAAAAGCTTTTCCGATGCACAGGACTCGATCCGTGACGTGCGAGGGCCTCTAGGTGAGCACGTGTTCCGTACCCTTTGTGTGACTCGAAACCATATACGGGATAGAGAGGGGCGACTGTGCTGACCATCTCGCGATCCCGCGTTACCTTCGCGGCTATAGCCGCGAGTGCTATCGCGGGCACGAGCGCGTCTCCGTGAATAATTGACTGCTGCTCGTACTCTTGCGGGGCGTGCAATCCAGCATCAAGAGCAATTTCGGCATCGGCAGGGTTAATCTCGAGGTCCCTGAGGCCGCGCGCTACCGCACGAGCGATTGCAACCTGGATACCGAGAGTGTCGATTACTTCCGCAGACTCTGCATAGACGCCAAAGCGAACTCTTCCCTCTGCCTGAAGTTCCTCAAGCGCACTATATACCCGCTCCCGAGCCGCTTCAGTCATACGCTTGGAGTCATGAATGCCGGCAAGCGGTATGTGGCCGTGAGACACGACAATACCCACCATGACCGGCCCGGCAAGCGGTCCGCGCCCTACTTCATCAATACCAACAATGATTTTTTTTCGCATACAGACTACACTGTTCTAGTGAGCACTTTTTCACACCTGTCCGCGCATAGCCACTATAGCCTTTTACATGCGCTACCGCAGATAGACGCACTCGTCGATGCCGCGGTAGCCGCCCGCATGCCAGCGATTGCGCTCACCGACCGCAACAACCTGTACGGCGCGATTGAATTCTACAAGGCGTGTACGAAAAAGAACATCAAGCCAATCATAGGAGTAGACCTCGATCTCATCATCCGCAGCGAGCGAGGCACGATCATACTACTCGCTGAGACATTTGCAGGGTACCAAAACCTCATGCGTCTCGTGTCCCGCGCGCAATACTCGTCACAAACGGATCCTCACGCAACCGAGCATGACATTGAAGAGTTTGGGGCGGGACTCATCGCGCTCATTCCTGACCGCTGGACGGGCAGCGCGGCAGCCGAGCCGCTCGCTGCGCTTCTCACCCGAGTACTCGGCGCGGATAGCGTGTTTGTTCGCTTGGGCTGGAACGGTGACCGTGAGCGTCAGGAGCGCACTACGCGCTTCGCGCACTCGCTCAAACTCCCTACCATTGCGGCGGATGATATTTACTACCTCGCGCCTGAAGACCGCGACGCGCTTGATGTCGTGCGGCATATCCATGACCCAAGCACTCCTCGCGAAACGAATGACTTAGCATTTGCGTCTCAAGAGACAATGGCGGAGCGCTATCGCGACTACCCTACAGCCGTGGCGGCACTCGAGAGTGTTGTAGCCCGCGTCTCGGTCACGCTGACTCTTGGCAATTGGATTTTCCCGACGGTTGAAATACCTGACGGCACGACATATGAGGGGGAGCTCCGGAAAGCGGCAATCGCTGGCATCGCGCACCGCGGCCTCACGGAGTCTGCCGACCTCATGGCGCGCATTGACTACGAACTCTCGATCATCGGACAAAAAGGATTTGCTCCCTACTTCCTGGCTGTGGCAGACCTGCTTGGGTATGCGCGGCGTGAAAAAATTCTCACCACGACCCGAGGGTCCGCGGCGGGCTCGTTCGTCTCGTTCCTCACCGGCATCACGAACGTAAACCCATTAGACTACAAGCTGCCGTTCGAGCGCTTCCTGAACCCCGGCCGCCCCAAGGCGCCGGATATCGATATGGACATCTCTGATGTGAAGCGCGATCAAATGGTCGAGTATGTAAAGAAAAAGTATGGTGAGGACCGCGTGGCGCAGATCGGTACCTTTGGCACCATGATGGCGCGCGCCGCCGTACGCGATGTTGCCCGGGCACTCGGCTACAGCTACGGCATAGGCGACCATATCGCAAAGTGCATTCCTGTCGGAAGTCAGGGATTTCCTATGACGATCGAGCGTGCGCTTGAGCTCGAGGAGGATTTGCGGAAACTATACCAATCCGATGACGACGCGGAGCGCATCATCAATATGGCAAAGCGGATTGAGGGGAATGTGCGCCACATTTCAGTGCACGCCGCGGGCGTCGTGGTCGCGCCAGGGCCGCTTACGGACTACACGCCAGTCCAGCTCGACCCAAACGGCGGCAAGCGTATTACGCAATATGACATGTACGCACTCACCGACGAGTATGGCGGAGTCGGTCTTTTAAAGTTCGACTTCCTCGGGTTAAAAAACCTCTCGATTCTCGCTGACGCAGTTGAACGAGTTGACCGCCGGCTTGGCATCGCGGTAGATATTGAAACAGTGCCCGTTGATGACCGCGCTACCTTTGAAATGCTCGCGAAAGGATTTACGGAAGGCGTATTCCAGCTTTCCGGCGGAGGAATGACGCGCTACCTCAAGGACCTCCGCCCAACATCAATCCACGATATCAATGCGATGGTTGCGCTCTATCGTCCGGGTCCGATGGACTCCATTCCGGAATACATTCGGCGCAAGTACAATCCCTCACTCATCACATACCTCGATCCGCGAATGAAAGATATTCTTGAGCGTTCCTACGGCATTATCGCGTATCAGGACGATGTGCTCATGACCGCAATTACTATTGCAGGGTACTCGTGGCTCGAAGCCGACAACTTGCGCAAGGCGATGGGAAAAAAGAACCCCGCAGAAATGGAAGCCCAGAAAGAAAAGTTTCTCGCGGGAGCGCAGTCTTTCGGAAAAATATCGCGTGAGCGTGCTGAAGCGATATGGAAACTTATCGAACCATTCGCGGCGTACGGGTTTAACAAAGCCCATGCAGCAAGTTACGGTAAAGTCGCGTACCAAACTGCGTACATGAAGGCTCACTACCCCGCCGACTACATGTCGGCGCTCATGAGCGCCGACTCGGGCGATGTCGATTCCATCGCACTCCATGTTGCTGAGTGCGAGCGACTCGGTATCTCGGTGCTACCGCCGGACGTAAACGAGTCATACAAAAGCTTTGCCGTAACGAAGCAGGGTGCCATCCGCTTCGGTCTGCATACCATCAAAAACTTTGGCGATGGCGCCGCGCGCGCGATTATTGATGAGCGTCAGGCCAACGGAGACTTTACCTCTATCGGCGACTTCGCATTCCGCGCCCCCGCCGCACTCAATAAGCGTGCAATAGAGGCGCTTATTAAAGCGGGTGCGCTCGACCGCTTTGGTGAGCGCACCGCAATGCTCGGCGCTCTTGAAGCGATTGTTGCCGCGCGTGGTCGCGAGGAGTCGTCAGACTCACAGAGCGCGCTGTTTACCATCGTGGCGCGAGCTCCGCGCATAACGCTGTCAACCGCAGTCACGCCGCTGTCAGAAAAACTCGCGTGGGAGAAGGAGCTGTTAGGTATCTATGTCTCCGGTCACCCCATCGACAAGTTCCCTGAAGTTCGAGAAAAATACCGCGGCTCGGTGCGTGCGGCAGTGCTTGAGGAACGGTCGGGGTACCCACGCGTTGTTGGCGGCGTTCTTGAAGGAGTGAAAACAATTATTACAAAAAAGGGCGATCGCATGGCGTTCCTGACCATCGCAGACAAAGAGGCAACAATTGAGGCTGTCGCGTTTCCCAAGGTGTACGCAGAGTTGAAAGATGCACTCACCCCCGGCACGGTCATTCTTGCCAAAGGAACCATAAGTCGCCGAAATGGTGAACCATCGATACTCGTAGACAAATGTAAAGTTGTCGGCTAGCCCTAGAGAGCACGTATCTGTTGAGAGTTTGTTGACAGAGCTCCTCCGCCCGCTATAGTTAACTATAAGTGCTGTCTCTGTAGACAGAAGCTCGGTGGAACCGCGGTTCGCAAGAATCGTCCGAGCAGGGTTATTAACTCTGCTTTATTTGTATGTCCACTGAACTCGAACACAAACGTCATACCCTCGCTCACCTGCTCGCCGCTGCGGTTTTAGGTGCATACCCGCATGCAAAGACAACACTCGGCCCAGCTATCGACGACGGATTCTACTACGACATAGACTTCGGTATCGGAGAAAAACCGAATGACGAAGCACTCAAGAAGATCGAAAAGCAGATGCGAAAGCTCCTTCCGTCATGGAAAGAGTTTACACACGAAGTCGTCACTGCAGACGAAGCGAAGTCGCGCTTCCCTGGCAACGTCTATAAACACGAGCTTATTGATGAAATCGCTGCGCGCGGTGAGACGATTACGCTCTACACCTGCGGAAACTTTACCGACCTCTGCCGCGGCGGTCACGCAGAGCATCCAAACAAGGAAATCCCTGACGACTCGTTCGTCCTCGACCGCATTGCAGGCGCCTACTGGCGTGGCAATGAAAAAAATCCGATGCTCACGCGCATATACGGACTCGCATTTGAATCTAAGGCGACACTCGATACCTACCTCACTGCGCGTGAGGAGGCCAGAAAGCGAGATCACAAAAAGCTCGGGCCAGAGCTCAAACTATTTACCATTTCCCCGCTTGTCGGCGCAGGACTCCCGCTACTTCAACCGAAGGGTGCGATTATTCGCCGAGAAATCGAGGACTACCTCTGGGAACTCCATGCACATGTGGGCTATAGTCGAGTCTGGACCCCGCACATCGCAAAGGAAGACCTCTATCAGACTTCAGGTCATGCCGCTAAGTTTGGCGATGAACTCTTCCGCGTATCTGGTAAGGATGAAAAGTTTTTCCTGAAGCCGATGAACTGTCCGCACCACATGCAGATCTATGCGGACAATCAGTTTTCCTACCGCGATATGCCCGTCCGATACTTCGAACCAGCAACAGTGTACCGTGACGAAAAGACGGGGCAACTTGGCGGGCTGACGCGCGTGCGTTCAATCACGCAGGATGATGGTCACTTGTTCTGCCGTGAATCGCAGATAGGGGCGGAGGTATCGTCAATCGTAGGCATCATCACCCGCTTCTATACAACGATGGGGATGATGGACGGATACTGGGTTTCACTCTCCGTTCGTGACGCGGATCACAGCAAGTACCTAGGTTCTGACGCTGTTTGGGCAACCGCAGAAGGGGCCCTCGAGGAAGCCGCGAGAGCAAATAACCTGCACTACCGTCGTGTCGAGGGAGAGGCTACGTTCTACGGGCCCAAACTCGACTTTATGTTCAAAGACGCCATCGGACGTCAGTGGCAACTTGCGACAATCCAGTGCGACTTCAACCTTCCGGAGCGCTTTGACCTCTCATACGTCAACGAACGCGGTGAGAAAGAACGCCCCGTAGTCATTCATCGCGCCATCTCCGGCTCGCTTGAGCGGTTCATGGGGGTCCTCATAGAGCACTATGCGGGCGCGTTCCCGCTCTGGCTCTCGCCAGTGCAGGTCGCGGTTCTGCCGGTATCTGAAAAGCACAATGACTACGGCTACGCAGTGCTGGCAAAACTAAAGGAAGCAGGGCTCCGCGCAGAGATAGATGACGCAAACGAGTCCTTAGGAAAGAAGATTCGTAATGCAAAAACCTCAAAGGTGCCGTACATCTTCGTCGTGGGTGAAAAAGAAGAAACCACCGGAACGGTGGGCGTCGAAACTCGTGCAGGGTCAGAAGGCGCGCAGCCACTAGACGCTAGTATTGACCGTCTACTGCAAGAATATAAAAATAGAACATAATGCAATAAAAAACCGCCCGAGTGGGCGGTTTTTCACTCTACTCTCTGTCTGCTAACCTCGCACCTCAAAGGCACGGGCGACGGCGAGCTTGAGGCTTGTGTACGCGTTCGGGTATGCGCGGTCCGTACCGTGCGCGAACACTTCAACCATACGTCCCAACGCATCGTCTGACACATGGAGCGCGGGAGCTGAGAGCTCGGTCGTGAGACCATGGCGGCGTGCACGATAGAGCGCATCGAGCGATACCGCGATGCTCGTCATGATGGTATCTGCCGAGGCTTGCTGAGCCTCAAGGCGTCGCACCTCGTCATATGCGCGGTCACGGTTTCCTGAGAGCACTGCCGAGGCGAGTGCAGTAGGCGACTGTGTCGTGAGCGGCACGGCGGCATGCGGCGATTGAGGAGGTTCTTCCGTGGTAAGAATAGCTTCAATTGCAGCAGGGTTCGGCGCGTGCGGAGCCGCAACTCCAGTAAGGCGACTCTGAATATCAGCAAATCGGTCTGTCGTAAGCATCACCCATCCGTCCTCACGCGGCAGTGAGCGCACTGCTTCAGCCACGATAGCGGTAAAGCGCTGTATCGTCTCACCGCGATTTGTGGAGAGCATGACGCCCTGCTCAATCACCTCAGGAGATACAAGCACTCCTGAAGCGTGCGCGTGCGACTCTAGTGCGTCATGGAGCGACTGATGCGCGTCTACAGTTGAAGGCGTGCTCGGTGGCGCGTATACGGCCTGAACAGGGGCGCTGAGCGCGTACTCCTCATCTGCGTGTAGCAATGTATCGGGAACAACAGTGGTGTCAACACGCGCTTCCTCGCGAGTACCTCCGGGCACCATGCCGTTCAGGGCGAACGCGAGTATCCGCGTACCCATCGCGAAGTAGGTGATTCCGGCAGCAAGAATGCCGAGCGAGATCCAAAAGACGAGCGTAAGCGCCTTTCCTGCCTCGAAACCGGTATACGGAATCTGATCAAGTGTAACGAATGCAAGTGGGGCCTCGGGTGGCTTTTGTAGCATGACGACATTTGGCTGATTGAGCCCTCCGCCGCAGTTTCCGGAGCATCCGCCCGTACCCTTATTCACGGTCACCGAAACGGAGCAGGTGGTCGTCCCCAGAGGTCCGGTAAATGTACCGGTATAGGTGGTTGAGTCTGACGGGAACAGCTCTTTCGAGCCGCTACCGACAGGAACTGCGGCACCTACCGAGGTAATCGTACCTGCGGTCGCATTTGTCGATGTCCAAGATACAGTAACTGGCTGACCTGAAACAATAGTACCGGCTGACACGGAGAGCGTGCACTGCGGCGCTGGTGTCGGAGGCGGAGGTGGCGGTGGAGGCGGCGTGGTAGATACAGTAACAGTTGCCTGACAGGTCATGGCACCGCCCGGACCGGTAAACGTGCCGATGTATGTTGTCGTAGTAGTCGGCGTTACCGAAAGCGTACCAATAACGGGCCGTATGCCGATGCCCTGATTAAAGAACGCTGATGTCGCGTTAGCGCTAGCCCAGTTGAGCGTAGATGTTCCGCCGGGGGTAATAGTGGTTGGTACTGCCGCGAGCGTACAGTGCGGCATTGGTGTTGAGCACGGTTTTGTGAGTGAAATAGTGACCGGTAGCGACTCTACCCATGTACCAAAGTTCGCGTACTCAAAGGAGCTGATGCGCGCCGTGTTTGGAAGCGCTTCAGAACATGCCACAGGAGTACCGGCCTGCACAAGCACCTTTACCCAGCCGGTTTCACCCGGAGTGAGGTCCCATGCGTTCCAGACCAGCGTCCGCGTGCTTGCCGTATATACCGGTTCAGCACCATAGCCGGCGGTCACATTAGACGAGCGGGTTTCAGACAGGAAGGTGAGCCGCGAGTCGAGGACATCAACCACCTTTACGCCCGACCCAGTGCATGGCGCCGTGCCGGTGTTCGAAAACATAATCGTGTACTCAAAGGTTCCGAGAGCGGCTACAGTTGCAACATTCGCCGTCTTCGTAATCTGCAAGACACAGCTTGTTGGAGGTGGAGGTGGAGGCGGAGGTGGTGTGACTGGTGTCGTGCCAGAGCAGGTGACGGTACCGTACGGCGTCACCGCGGTGCCTGTGTACAGTGGCGCGGGTGCCACGGTTGAGAGTAGGTACGAGCCCGACTGCGGAGGCAGTACTGCGCCGATGCCGTTTGAAATAGTGAACGAGGTTGCGTATGGCGCTACCCATGCGAGCGAATAGTGACCCGGCGCATTCTCCGTGACCGTCAGCGAGCAGTACGGCGTAAAGCCGCCGCCTCCGCCGCCACCGCCGCCATCGGCATGCTTCTGTATCTGATAGCCAAAGTCCCACAGCGGGAAGCCCCAGTCCGTTTCGCAATCGGCACAACTTCCTCCTCCTGTTGCCCATGCGCTTGGCGCGTAGTCAAGCACGTAGCCTGCCGCCGCGTACCCAATAAAGGCACACGCCGCGAGCGCAAGAGCTGCTGCGCTTATCTTCAAGTAGTCGGTGAGTGCGTGCATCATACCTACTTAGTTAGTTGTTTGAGTAATCAGTATTCGGTCTGCTTTCACGATGTATCGTTCCTCCTTTGCGCCAAGCGAGTTACAGGTGACGAGCATGAGCGTTTGCCCCTGAGTTTCAAGCGGTATTGAGCCGGTATCAGTAGTAGTAAGCTCTACCGAGCGCACGCGGTACTCTGCCGCCACATCGCCCGCAAACACAGTAATAGTGTCGCCGACTGAGAGCTTCTGCACATCGTTCAGCGCCTTAAACGCAGGATTGCGCACCACTGGCAAGTATGACTGGTGACCAAAAATCAGTATCGTCCCCTCTTCGTTTATGCGAGCCGTGCCGGGATACCGTGCCGCGCCGGTCAAGAGCGCCGCGTCGAGCGATGCAATATCTTTAGCCACTGGATTGACTACCTGAGTATCTACGCCAATCGCCGGTATGACGAGACGCGTTGGCTCGTAGGCGTTTGTCGTGCGCGCAGACGCCTGCGGTGTGCGGACAGCTTGGTCAAGCGCTGCCACCGTTACCACTTTTTGCTCCACCGTATCCGTATCCGTAACAGTCAGCTTCGGCTCAGGATACACATCAATAAGCACCATAAAAACGCTGAGAAGAAAGAACACTCCCATAAACACGACAAGTGAGATCCAGGGATGCGAGATGAACGCGTGCTTGTTCATAAATTATCGCTTTCTCATCCACTCCTTCTGCTCTGCTTCTGAAAGCTCTGAAAACTTCTTTCCACTTTCGGTCAGAAAATCACTTAGTGTATAAGTAATACCGTCACTGTTCTTTGTGATAGTGACACAATACACTTCGTCCACTCCATCGCATGATTTATCAGCGAAGAGCAAGAACTGATTTTTTCCCTCCATAAGTTGTAGTTCACCGCTTTTAATCAGTGACTGTATGCGCTTGTCGAGCTCTCCAAGCTTGCCTGTATCGATATATTCAGTATCTATGCCGGTTACCCGAATCGCTGTATACATATGCACTGGCTTTTCAGGATCTTGGCCGTCAAAATCTATGCCTGCGTTACTCGTCTCTCTTGTCACACTATCATCACAGGGCGGTGCAGGCGGTGGTACTTCAGCGTCAGGCGCGGCATGTACTGCAGGGTTTCCACAATCCTTAAAAATGTATACGGTTTCAGTCTTCTTTACATTACCTTCTGTATAGGTAAAGGTGCCTGTCAGAACATCACGCTGATCTTCTGGCAAATTTGTGCGGAACAGATTTGCATTGTATCCGCTGCGTGCTCCGTCTGCCATCAAAATAACTTCCCCGTTCCCAATAGTTGCTGACTTCATGCTGTCTCTATTGTCCTGAATGTACTGAAGAAATGCTTCGCGCTTCTCGGGTGAAAAACTGCCTTTATCTGCAATAGCACGAGCTGCTTGCATAATCTTACTAGGGTCTTTCCCAGGATCCATATCAGGTCTCGAACCGTCATAGGCGTCCTCAAGTACCGTCTTATCACCAACAGCATCAGCAACTGGATCTTGACGTAAACGTGTAAGATCTCTGAACTCCTGCTCTGTAGAATATGCAACCTGTGAGAAGGAACCACCGCCCTGCCCGTCGAATAGTGCATCAAACCCATCAGTATTCTGTAACTCTTGGAGTTGCTCAAAATCTAACCCGAGCGATGCGGCGAGTGTGGTGAATAAATGCGAACCTGCTGAAAATGCTTCGGGTGACATAGCCAACGTATGCTATCACTTTTCCGCGCTTTGTCAAATCTTAGCTTGACAATACTCTTTATGAGTGATAGCATTTTTC
>JAGWWK010000003.1 GCA_018970425.1 Patescibacteria group bacterium
GTTAACGTTCCACGACACGAGGCGCATGCCCCTAGGCTACCACACTAGCGTAAAGCAGTGATCTGTTTTGATGGACCGTTGGGATCAATGGTGGGCCCTAAACCTCCGAGCGCAACCACATGAAAGTGCCTTCCTGTGGTGTATTTGTAATGCCCAAGCTGGCTGGTAAACCATTTTCGAGCATCATCTTCATTTATAAAATACCCCATCCTCTAAACCATAAATCAGCATGAAAACACCTACGACGACGGGTGCGCCGTCCAAAAGGAGATATTTTTTATCTGTACGCGGAGGCGCTGAATACTGTGCATCTGGACTAGCCATCGCAACATTATACTTAATTATAATCAAATGTCAACAATCTATCTCTCCTTAGCTTCTTTTCTTGCCGTGGAAGCGCTTGTGAATGTCACGAAGGTGTTTGTCCGTGACATGGGTGTAGACCTGAGTCGTCTGAATATTAGCGTGACCCAAAAGTGCCTGCACTGAACGGAGGTCCGCACCGTTTTCTAAAAGGTCGGTGGCGAACGAGTGCCGAATGACGTGAGGCGTAACCTTTTTTGTTATGCCAGCCTTGATAGCGTAGTACTTTACGATCATCTCGACAGCGCGCGAGGTGAGGCGTCCCGGTTTCTGTTTACCGCGCCCGTAGTTTACAAACAGCGCCTCTTCCATATCTTTACGCGCCTTCATGTATGCACGCACCGCATCCTTCGCACTTTCTGAAAGGAACACGACGCGTATCTTTTCTCCCTTACCGCGTATCGACATTTCATCACGCGAGAGGTCTATGTCTGAGTCGAGTGAACACAACTCTGAAACGCGGAGTCCAGTCGAGAACAACAGTTCAAGTAATGCTCTGTCCCGTAGCCCCTTCAGGGTCGACAGGTCGGGCGCCTTCATAATGCGCTCGAGCTCTATAGAGGTGATGAGGTCTAAAGAGCGCTCCGGCACCTTGGCGAGCTCAATCTTTTCAGGCTGCATGGTGCGGACATCCCGGCGCGTGAGGTACTTTAAAAACGCACGGAGCGCGATCAGGTGAAAGTTTTGCGTCTTTCTCTTGAGCGTCTCGCCCCCGCGTGCGCTATGGAGGGCCGGTTGCCTATTGAGCCAGAGTCGGAACTCGCGCACCGACGCATCGGTAATGTCTTTGGGGTCTTTTGCTTTTGAAAACGTAAGGTAGCGAGTGAGGTAGCGGTCGTAGTTTTCAACCGTCTTTACTGAGCGCCCTTTAGTGATCTCTAGGTACTCAAGAAATTCCTGCTTCAACCGCGCGAGGGCCATATGCAGAGTATATCCCTAACTTCGCACAATATCGGTGCATAAACCTCTTGCACGTGCGCAGGAAAGGAGTAGGATACTCCCGTTAGCACTGCACAGCCGCACACTTTTTTACGCGTATGTCGAGTCCAAATGAATCTTTTTTTAGAGACCGAGACCGAGACGAGCGTGAAGCTGACAGTACTAGGAGAAAAGATAATCTTGGCACGATAGGCGCCATGGCTTTAGGGGCCTTAGTGGGAACGATCATAGGAGTGGCAGTGGAGGCACAGATGAAAGATATCCTTGGAATGGCCGCAGCGGGGGCGCTTCTAGGACTCCTCTCAACCTTTCGGTAGGTTGCAAACGACAAAAAAGCGTGCTACAGTCTGCCCATGCTGACAAAGACCCAGAAGGCCCGCGTGGTTAAGGCCACTCAGAAGCATGATACCGATACCGGATCGGCAGCGGTTCAAATTGCGCTCCTCACTAAGAAAATCAACGAGCTTGCCGCCCACCTCAAGAAGCACCTTAAGGACAAGCACAGTCGCCGCGGCCTCCTCCAGATGGTTGCGGACCGCCGCACGCATCTCAAATACCTTGAGGCGAGCGACAAGAAAGAGTACGCGCGCATCGTAAAGACGCTCGGTCTCAAGAAGTAACCGTACCGTTTTGGTCGGGTATACTAAGAGAGGATTTATTTTAATATCGTAGCGAATGTACGGCACTCGTGCCGTACTACACACTTTGTATGGCAGCAATAAAACATAAAGCACAGCGTGTCGGCTTATTTATCGATACGCAGAACTTGTACCATTCCGCTAAAAACCTCTTCCGCTCTCGCGTCAACTTTGGCGCAGTGCTCAAAGAGGCGGTAGCCGGTCGTGTCCTTGTGCACGCGGCGGCATACGTCGTCACCACAGAGAGCGGGGAAGAAAAGGCATTCTTTGATGCGCTCACGAAACTTGGCATTGAAACAAAGACGAAAGATCTTCAAATCTTTTATGGTGGAGCGAAAAAGGCCGATTGGGATGTAGGCATGGCAATTGACGCAGTGAAGTTTGCACCCAAACTTGATGCGATTGTCCTTGCTACCGGCGACGGTGACTTTGTCCCGCTCGTCGAATACCTCAAGAGCCAGGGTACACAGGTTGAAGTTATTTCATTCGGTAAGTCTGCGTCTGGGCGCTTGCGCGAGGCAGCAGACGACTTTATAGACATGGGCGAGTCTCCAAAGACATACTTACTCTCCTCATCACGATCGCCATATCTCCCGGCATTCATTGCAGGCAATCAACCCACTGACCCCGATCAGCCCGAAAAAGGCGATGCGGACGATGATGATGAGTCGATGCCCACCGTTGTTGGCGCCGATACCGACGGTAAATAGAGCAGTACTATCGATCTAATTCTAATGAACACATATGAGGTGCCTATGTGGTATAGTGCACCTATTAGAGGTGTTCAGATATACAGGCATGGCCGTATAAGCCGGAGACCTGGAATCTGCACATCTCGCTAATAGCGACATATGCATCAAAAAAAGTTTGAGACCGAGATCGGCGGTAAAAAAGTCGAGGCGATATTTAGCGACCTCGCGGAGCAGGCCAATGGCTCCGTCATCTTGCGCATGGGTGACTCAATGGTCCTCGTAACAGCTACCATGGGCTCGAAGGAGCGCACGGACATTGACTATTTTCCACTCTCCGTAGAGTACGAGGAGCGCTTTTACGCCGCAGGACAGATACTCGGGTCACGATTCATCCGGCGCGAGGGCCGTCCATCGGACGACGCTATTCTTTCCGGACGGATTGTTGACCGCACTATCAGACCGCTTTTTAACCCGATTCTCCGTAAAGACGTACAGGTAGTCGTGACCGTGCTCTCGATCGATCAGGATGATCCGGATGTACTTGGTGTCATTGCGGCGTCGCTCGCCCTTGGTACCTCAAACATTCCGTGGGGAGGCCCGGTATCAGCAGTGCGTATTGGTAAGAAGAAGGGCAGTGATGCGTTTATCATCAACCCTACCTACGCGGAGCGAAATGCCGATGACGCGGAGCTTGATCTTTTAGTCTGCGGGAAAGAGGGTGTGATCACCATGATAGAGGTGGGCGCGAAAGAGGTCCCCGAAGAAGTTATTGCCCGCGCATTCGATTCCGCGATGGCACAACTTGCCCAGGTTGAATCATTTCAAAAGCAGGTCATCGCAGAGCTTGGCACGCCTAAGCTCGAACTTAAGGAACTTGAGCGCAACCCGCGCATTCCTGAGCTTTTCCAAGAATTTGAGCCAACATTTGAGTCAGCTATCTTTACCGGAGTACCGGGCAAAAACTCTGGCGAGTTCAAGGACGCGTGGATCAAAAAGGTGAAGGACGTCTTGCCCGACGAGGTACCCGAAGCGCTCAAGTATCTTGATGAGCGCATTGAAGCACTCCTCCGGCACAAGGCAATCAAAGAAAAGAAGCGCGTCGACGGACGCGCTATGGATGAGATCAGGCCACTCTTCGCGCAAGCAGGCGGTATCTCACCAGTGCTCCACGGCTCGGGTATCTTTTACCGCGGACAGACACACATCTTTACCGCGCTCACGTTGGGCGGCCCAGATGATGAGCAGGTCATTGACTCTATTGAGGGTGCCGGCGTTGAAACCAAGAAGCGCTTCATGCACCACTACAACTTCCCGCCGTACTCGACGGGTGAAACTGGCCGCATTGGTGGACTCAACCGCCGCATGGTGGGGCATGGTGCGCTCGCTGAAAAAGCACTCTCCGCGGTCATACCGTCTAAAGACGCCTTCCCGTACACCATTCGTCTCGTATCTGAGGCGTTCTCATCTAATGGCTCAACCTCCATGGGTTCAGTCTGCGCATCCACCCTCGCCCTCATGGACGGTGGCGTGCCGATCACCGCACCCGTTGCCGGAATTGCGATGGGCATTATGTACGAGGGTCCGGGCGCGTACGCAATACTCACAGACATACAAGGAGCAGAAGACCATCACGGCGACATGGACTTTAAAGTTGCCGGTACGCGAAACGGCGTAACTGCCATACAGCTCGATGTAAAGCTCGACGGCATACCGCCCAAGCTCATGGTTGACGCGCTCAGCGCGGCACGTGTTGCGCGTATGAAGATACTTGATGTCATTACCGACGCCATAGCCACTCCGCGCCCAACACTCTCCCCGCGAGCGCCAAAAATTGTTACGGTCAAAATACCGGTAGATATGATTGGACTCGTGATCGGGCCCGGAGGTAAGACAATCCGCGCGATCGAAGCTGATTCCGGCGCGACCGGCATTGCTATCGAAGAAGATGGGTCGATATTCATTACCGGCGTCGGCGACTCGGCGGAAAAAGCCGCAGCAATCATCCGCGATATGACGCGCGTCCTTGTGGCGGGGGATGTGGTTGAGGGACCGGTCACACGTATTATGGACTTCGGAGCGTTTGTAAAAATTGGCGCAGGCAAGCAGGAGGGCCTCGTACATATCTCCGAGTTTGCACCATTCCGTATTGAGTCAGTACGACATGCGGTGTCAGTGGGTGAGACAGTTCGCGCAGTTGTGAAAGAAATAGACGACCAAGGCCGTGTTAATCTCTCCATACGGATGGTCGATCCCGGCTTCGCGGAGCGGAAGGGGCTAGTACCCGCACCCGCGGCTCAACAAGGGCCAGGCGAGCGCCGCGATCAGCACCACCGCGGACATGGCGGACACCGACACTAACCAAAACAAGCCAGAAGGAGCGGAACCAGAACTCCAACATAATCCTCTGCACTCAGGGCATATTGAGGCCGACCTCCCAAAGATGCGCACGTTCGCGGAGGATCTTGCGGTAGAAATTCAGAGGAAGGGCACTACGTCCGCCTCGATCGTTGAGGCGGAGCGTGCGCGCGCCGCGCGCGCCGCGCTCATGACCGGCGTGAGCGAGTCAGAACCGCGACGCCGTACCATTCTGACCGCGGCAACGGTCGTCCTTGTCGGTGCTGGTGTACTTGGCCTCATCGCGGCATATGTTGCTTTTTCATGGCCGGTGGCGCGCGAGGAAGTGCGCACACCGTCAATCATTTCCACAAACTCCGTACTCCGCGTTGTTCAACCGTCATATGAGTCACTACCCGATACGCTTGGACTCGCACGCAAAGACGCGAATCTGCCGCTCGGCGACATAGAGGAAATCGTCCTCACGCTCGCCGCCGCCTCATCAACACCCGCCGCCATACTGGCCGCACTCAACGCTCCCGAACCGCTCGCACGCGAGGCGACATCAGTTATGCTTGGCTTTCATTCGTTTAACCGCACACAGCCGTTTATCATCATTAGGATTGCTCAGTACGATCGCGCGTTCGCGGCTATGCTCAGGTGGGAAGAGGAGATGGCGCGTTCGCTCGGTACTTTTTTTGAACCTGCGCTTGCCGGCGCGCCGCCAACTCTCGCCTTTAGAGACGCAGTGGTACGAAATACCGATGCTCGCATCTCTCCCGACTCGTGGCCGATCCTATGGACCTTCGTGCGGCGCGACGTTCTCGTGATCACCACAAATCAGTACACACTTTCTGAAATATTGGCGCGTCTTGCCGCTCAGCCGAGCGCCGTGCAGTAGCCGTCGAGGCATGCTACGCTAGTCGTATGCTTACCGAAGAACACAAGCAGCTTCTCAAAGAAAAACTTGAGCGTGAACGCGAAGTACTCCTTACGGAACTCTCGCGCCTTGGCGCACAGAACCCCGCAAACCCTGCCGATTGGATGGCGGCAAAGCCCGTGGGGGACGAGTTCGGTGCTGACAGAACTGACAATGCCGCGGTCATAGAGGACATGCACACCAACAACGCTTCCTTGAACGAACTTGAGGGTCGCCTCAACAATGTGCTCCGCGCGCTTCAAAAGTTTACCAATGGCACCTACGGCGTGTGTGAAATTTCAGGCGGACCGATAGAGCCAGAGCGGCTAGACGCCAACCCGGCGGCACGCACCTCGATCGCGCATATGCGCGACGAACATTTGCTTTCATAGCATGGCATTTTCGAGGGTCACATCAGTGCAGCCCTCATTTCCGGAATCCACGCTCGTCACTGTTGAAGCAGACCTCTCGCGAGGTCTGTATTCGTTTGCGGTAGTTGGCCTTGCGGGTAAGGCGGTTGAAGAGGCGCGCGACCGTATTTCTGCCGCTATCAAACACTCCGGTTACGCATCTCCTAAGTCGCATAACCATAAACTCGTTATCTCTCTCGCTCCTGCGGACCTCAAGAAGGAGGGGACCGTGTTTGACCTCCCTATGGCGCTTGCGTACTTGCGCGCCGCGGAGGAGATACAGTGGGACACCGACAACATCGCGTTCCTTGGGGAACTCGCGCTCGACGGCACGCTCCGCCCCGTGAAAGGCGTGCTAGCCGCGGCCGTGCACGCACAGCGCATGGGTCTCACGGCACTAGTTGTTCCAAAAGAAAATGCCGCTGAGGCGGCCCTAGTTACGGGTATACGCGTATACGGCGCGGAAAATCTATCCGCCGTGGTCCGTCACCTCTCGGGTGAGCATCGACTGCCTGAAGCAGTGCGTGGATCATATGAACGCGCCCGCCCCGCGCCACTCGTAGACTTTAGAGACATAGAGGGACAGGAAACCGCAAAACGCGGTATTGAAATTGCCGCCGCGGGTCGACACAATGTGGCACTCCTTGGCCCTCCCGGAACCGGTAAAACGATGCTCGCGACCGCGCTCCAGGGTATTCTGCCTCGGCTGTCGTTTGAAGAAGCGCTCGCGATCACTGCCATTCACTCTGTGGCCGGGGTGCTGAAAGACCCGATACTCCTTGACCCGCCCATACGCGCACCACATCACACAGCATCGTACCCGGCCCTCGTCGGCGGCGGAGCAGTGCCGCGCCCCGGCGAGGTGACACTCGCGCATACCGGCGTTCTGTTTCTTGATGAGTTTCCCGAGTTTGACCGCCGTGCCATTGAGGCGTTGCGCGAGCCGCTTGAAAACCGCTCCATCACCGTCTCACGCGCGACCGGTTCCGTTACATTTCCCGCTAACATTATGCTCGTCGCCGCTATGAACCCGCCGGATCATCGCGCGGATCCTCGCGAGGTCGCGCGTTTTAAGCGCAGCTTGAGCGGAGCTATTGTTGACCGCATTGATCTGTGGGTTGAGGTACCACTTGTCCCGCACGCCAAGCTCGCGCGTTCGCGCGAGGGCGAGGAGTCCCAAGCGGTTGCCGCTCGCGTGGCGGCGGCGCGCGAGCGGCAAGCCACGCGCATGCGGACCTTAGGAACGCATACGACGGTCAACGCTGAACTTCAGGGCAAGCACCTCGATGCCCGTATCGGTGTCCTCGATGAGGCGCGGGACGCGCTAGTCCGCGCAGCAGAGTCACTGCGCCTCTCTCCACGATCGTTTCATAGAGTCTTACGGATCGCGCGGACGATTGCTGACCTTGCCAATGCAGAGAGCGTAGAGGTCGCGCATGTACTTGAAGCGCTTCACTACCGTCCGAAACTCAGCGTGTAGCCGGCGTAGTCTAGAATGGGTTTCTCGCTCCGCGAACCTCAAAGTGGAGGTGTGCACCGGTAGAACGGCCGGTGTTCCCCGAGTAGCCGATCAATTGCCCTTGGCTTACTTGCTGTCCTTGCCCAATAGACACTGATGAAAGGTGACCGTACACGGTCTGCGTACCGTTCGGGTGTGAAATCACGATGTATGAGCCGTACCCACCGTTCCAACCAGAGCTACGCGCAACAGTCACTGTGCCGGGTGCGGACGCAACAACCGGCGTTCCAACAGGGATCGCTATGTCAACCGCGTTGTATCCGTGAATCCCTTGCGTGCGTCGTCCGCCAACAATCGGCCGCATGAAGTAGCCCGCGAGCTCCGGTCCGCCGCCACCGCGGACTGGCGAGGTGACTTGGGGGCGATTCTCAACACCGTTTGGAATAATGATCTCATCACCGACCGAGACCGTTGCGCCCGATTCCCAGCCGTTATAGGCAAGGACCTCCGCAATGTCTCCCTTATACTTTTTTACGATTCCCTGTAGCGTTTCACCCTTCTCGACCGTATGCCGTATACCTGAAATCGGAAGAATAACGAGCTGGTCCCCCGGGCGGATGTCGCGCGCGCTCTTGAGGTCGTTTGCCCAGAGAACGGTGTTTGTCGTCACGCCAAACATACGCGCAATCCCCGAAAGCGTGTCGCCACGGCGCACGACGTAGAGCGAAATGCGCGTTGAGGCCGGCGTACCGTCAATGTCTGCAAGGGTTCCCTGTGGTCCGTCTTCTGCTAGAAGCGCGACGTCGTCAACCACGGTAATGTCACCGCCTCCTTTGACCGGATTCGGGTCGGTATGTACTGCAGCCGTAAGTGCAGGGGTAGAGGAGAGGTGGATGCGGCTCATGCGCTCCTCTGCTTCCGCGACAGGTGCGCTACGGAACGGTGCCATAAATGAAAATGCCTGTGCCCCGAGAGGAAAGGTGAAAAGCGCCGCGCTCGCTACAAGCACAGAGAGGAGCAGTCTTGGGGTGTGTAGAAGCGAGTTTCTGATAGAGTTTTGCGTCGCAGCTGCCGTCCGGTGAGTCAGTATATGGCTCTGTAGAGCCAAATTTTTCAATTGCATCCAGTAGGGATAGGGCCACTCTACCCCCTCACACACTCGTCGTCAATGAGCGCTATACCCATGCGAGCACATGTACATATTATTGACTAAAATACATAAAAATAGTATAATATAACCACGCTGCCTTTCAGACGCGCGGTGTACACTATATCTATGTCACTTGAAGGGTTTCACCACGAGAGCTCCGAGCCCAAATCACGGGCTCAGCGCGCACTTGATACATCTTTGCGTATAGCGCGAGACTTTCATAGAGAAGCAATGAAACAGCCATTAATAGTCGTTGTGCTAGGAGCATTGTCCGTATTAGCTTTGGGTGGCTACGGAGCATACCATCTTGTTAAGGAAGCGGCAGAGTTAGCAGACGATGCAGTGACTGGAGTTGCTGAGGCATCGGAAGATGCCTTGGCGGAAATGCAAGAGATTGCTAAGCCAGTAGAGGAAATGGTTACATTCCTGTATCAGTGGACTACTGGTACAAGACCTGATGACCTCCTTTTAAAGGAGTTTGCAATGGACTGTGAAAAGCTAAAACTAGCAAATAGTGATATTAACTTCACTGAGAGAAGACTGGAGGAAATTGAAAGGACTGGCTTTTTTGGTGTTGTTAATCAAGGCGGCACATCGGCACAATATCAGGTAGTCATAGCGCCTGAAAGTCCCGATGGGGTTCCGAACACCGATAGAATAACAATAACTAAAGTCAAGGACACTGCGTGGGGAGTGGGTCCAACCCTGTATACAAATCCGGATGGGTACGCGGGAGCGCAGGGGTGGAACCCAGGTTCCATGGAAGGCGGTGAACCCATAAAAGGTTTGTCACAAGCCACGTATGAGGAAGGAACAGAAGCTCTTGAAGAAAGTGGTGCGCGACGCTATGACCCGACTACAGATGCGGATAACCCGCAGGTAAAACAGCTTATATATCAAAAACTGGCTCCTACATTCCACTACCCAGAAATAGCACCCAACGATAAAGGATTTAGAGTTCCAGACTATGTTACAAAAGATCCCTCTGACACGATAACTCTGTTTCCCGGAAAACTTGATGAGCGGCTCGACGAAGTTATACAAAAGGTTCAGAAGGCGGGAGCTGTTGGAAGCGTAAACGGTTCGTCATATGAACTATGGATCAACAAGGACGGTAAGCCGTTTTTCCGCCAACTACCAGATGGGGTTGTACGTGGCCCGCAGCGAAACGCGAGCAATTTTTACGAGTAAACTAGGAGTCTTACCAAGTCGAACTGCGCTATAGTAGGCAGGTGACACTTAATACAGCACAGCAGCAAGCGGTTTCCCACGCGGACGGGCCGCTCTTAATACTGGCAGGTGCAGGAGCGGGGAAGACACGCGTCATCGTAGAGCGAATAGCGGCGCTTATCCGCGGTGGCGTCGCGCCGCAAAAGATCCTCGCCGTAACCTTTACAAACAAGGCCGCGAAAGAGATGCACGAACGCATTGATACTCGGCTCCGCTCGGAGCAGGCACTCTCGCCATTTGAGGTACCTGCGGCGCGCCCCTTCATAGGAACCTTTCATGCGCTCTGCCTGCACATCATCAAGTCGTTTCACCGCACATTGGGACTCCCCAAGCGCTTCACCATATACGACCGGTCAGACTCACTGCGTGCCGTCCGTGATGCAATCAAAGACTCGGGGTTTGATCCCAAACAGCTCGAGCCGCGCCGCGTCCTCTCGGCAATAAGCCGCGAGAAGGGAAACGATGTAACCCTAGAGGCATACTCGGCTCGCGCACAATCGTTCGGGGAACAGGCGATTGCGGAAGTATGGGAGCGCTACACCGCAACGCTTAAGAAAGAGCACGCGCTCGACTTTGATGACATACTCTGTACGGCGCTCAGACTGTTGCGCACCTCCCCCGAGGTACTCACGCATTTCAGACACGCGTGGTCGCACTTTCATGTGGACGAATACCAGGACACAAATCGCGTCCAATACGAACTTATTACGCTCCTCGCCGCCGGCACGCGAAACATTGCCGTCGTTGGCGATGTTGACCAAAACATTTACTCCTGGCGCGGCGCTTCTATTGAACACATACTGCGCTTTGAGGAAGAGTACCCCGACACGGCGGTAGTTACGCTTACGGAGAATTATCGCTCAACTAAAACCATCCTCGCTGCCGCAAATCAGGCGATAGAAAAGAATATCCGTCGTCGGGAGAAGGTGCTCGTCACCAAAAATGCCGATGGCGAGCACATCCACCTTGGCGGATTCGCGGATGAGCATGGCGAAGCGCGCTTTATCGCGAGCGAGGCAGCGCGGAAAATCCGCGCGGGTGAATCACCGGACGCTATTGCGGTGCTCTACCGTGCCAACTTTCAGTCTCGCGTGCTTGAAGAAGCGTTCCTCCGCGCCGATGTGCCGTACCAGGTACTTGGTACGCGCTTTTTTGAACGTGCCGAGGTAAAAGACGCTCTCGCGTATCTGAAAGCAGCACTCAACCCCGCGTCACTTGCCGACCTCACGCGCGCAATACAGACGCCCTCGCGCGGCATAGGTAAAGTGTCTCTCGCCAAACTTGCCGCGGGCGGGATCGATGCGCTCAGCGGTATGCAGCGGGAAAAAGCAGCGGCCTTTTACCGCATTCTTGATCGTATTCGCGCCGCGGCAGAGCGCGACCTGCCGTCTGCGGTTATAAAACTTGTCATAGAGTCGTCCGGCCTCTCCACGCTCTATGAATCGGGTGACCACGAGGATGCTGAGCGACTTGAAAACCTGCGAGAACTCGTCTCTGTCGCGCAAAAGTACGATGACCGTGGGCCTGACGGCATTGACCTCCTGATTGAAGAAGCGGTGCTCCAATCCGAACAAGATGAGTTGTCTGTGAGTGAGCAACTGAAGCGTCGCGGCGTGAAGCTCATGACCATACACGCAGCTAAGGGGCTCGAGTTCGATACCGTATTTATTGCAGGCCTTGAGGAAGGGCTGTTCCCGCATGAGCGAGACGGTGAAGAAGGGGATAGTGAGGAGGAGCGTCGACTCTTTTATGTGGCACTCACGCGCGCCCGAGCGCGCGCCTACCTGACATACGCCATAACGCGTCGTATCTTTGGCAGTGTTACCGCCTCAGTTCCGAGCGAGTTTATTATGGAAATAGACCCCGCCCTTACCGATGTCGTCGGGACTGACGAGCGCGGCGACCGCCTTGAAACAATACACATATGACCCGAGCCCGCACACCGCGTTTGGGTCAGCACCTTCTCACGAACCCACGGGTGAGCGCACGACTCGCTGACGCCGCTCGCGTGACGAGCGGAACGCGCGTCCTCGAGGTCGGCCCGGGGAAGGGGGCACTCACTGCGGAGCTCCTCGCGCGCGGCGCACGCGTCCTTGCAGTAGAGAAGGACCCGGCGTTTGCAGCCATACTTCGCGAGCAATTTGCGGACGCGCTTGCGTCAGGCGCACTCACGCTCATAGATGGCGACATACGTGACCACACGCCCGACGCACTTATGGGACACGCGCCGTATGTTGTCGCGGCCAACATCCCGTACTACATCACGGGAGAACTCATACGCACATTTCTCACGGCAGCGCATCAGCCCACTACAATAGCGCTCCTCGTGCAGAAGGAGGTCGCGGAGCGTATCGCCCGCTCTAAGAAAGAGAGCATACTCTCACTCTCCGTAAAGGTCTACGGTCAACCGCGATACATCACGACCGTGTCGCGTGGCAACTTCTCTCCGCCACCTACGGTGGACTCTGCGATTCTCGCAATCACTGATATTTCACGAAAAAACTTCGCATCTGCTTCGGAGGAGCGTTTTTTTGAAATTGTAAAGGCGGGCTTTGCGCAAAAGCGCAAAACTCTCGCCGGCAACCTTACTCGCGCGCTCGGCACCTCGCTCGGCGTGCCTCCAAACATTCGCGCTGAAGATGTGCCGCTCGCTACATGGCGTATGCTTGCCGAGCGCGCACATTAGCACCCCTTGCCGCCGACGCAAACGTGCACATGCGGGCCTGTATATCGCTCAGTAGTACAAATCGCCTCATTTAAGAACGTAGTCCCCGTAGCAGGGTCCCGATATCTGCAATTCGATACCCGCTCAAAGTTCTCTGTCACGCATTTCCAAAGACCTATGTCAGTATCAAACGCATTACCGGGTCCGTGTGTTTTGTGACCCAATTCACTACCGCCCGTTATGGCAAAGGGGCACTTTTCACGGAGCGCGCAGATATAGTCAACCGCCTCGCACTGCAGGCCTCCTACGTCCGTACATCCGCCCTTCACCCCGTCTTGACCAAACACGCACGGAGCCCCGCCGGTTTTAGAACTAAACACAGGAACCTTGCATTGCGCGAGTCGCTCCCGGACTTGCCGCTCAGCCGCTGCTTTCTGTGCTGGTGTTTGTATTTTTCCTCCGCACCCTGCTTGCTCAACCTGCGGTGATTTAGGAGGAGAGCTCGGCACCGTGGGCCCCGACGAGCCATGCACAATGATGCGCAAACCCAAAAGGACATTCGTTCCCACCACGCATACGCCACCAGGCATCGCTAGGCCAAGGAGGTACTGCCCGACAAAGGACGGCGGTCCATATGCGTAAGAAATAGTTCCTGGCATCCACACGTATGGGCCCGGCGTAGGAGGTCCCAAGACCACATATATTGCACCATTACTGCAAGGAATGAGCGTGAGAATAGGCCCACCAAAGGGAACCCCGGCCGGCACTGACTGCGCCCCAGGTGACTGGGAACCTCCTGGCCCCGTACCCCCAGTACGACGCTCTGGGCTTAGCGCGCGCGAGAGCTGAGTTTCAACAAACGACGCAACGCGACCGAGCGCACGATTCAACAAGTCATCGAACAAGGTGGAGGATCGAGGTGTCCCGGCTCGCGACTGACGCGGTGTGCTGGTTGCCGGCGTAGTTGTAGGAGTCGTGCTCGTACTCGAGGTTGCCGTTATGGTAAGAGTCTGCACTCCTCGCTCTAAAATTGCCCGGAGCTCAGCCGTAGCGTCAGTCGCGTGCGCGGAACATGGTATGAGCGCAACACACAGAGCTACGCATGCAAAAAGTCTGTACACATATCTACTGTACACTACGGCATGACACTCTAAATAAGCTTATATACTGAATGTAATGCATCTGCGCAAAGAAGCGCTCATACTTGGCGGTGCCGCAGTGATTGCGTGCGGACTTGTGGCGGGTGCCTACGCGAGCACGCGACCCTCTAACTCGTCGTATGGCATATCTCCTGTACGTATTGAGCTTCCGGAACACGCGGCATGGAAAGCGTCTATTGAGGCTATCGTCCCTAAGACGCCTCAGTCACTCGCGGAATACCGAGCCCCACAAGAACTATCAACAGGTGATGCTATTGCCCAGGAACTTGTTGCAGGTTACCTCAGTAAGAAACAGTCAGGCACATTTTCCGAAAACGATGCGCGCGAAATAGCTGCAGCTGTGATCGCACGAAATCCGATAGTGATCGAACCTTCTCGCATGTATCGAATGCAGGATATCCGCACAGACGCACAGGTCTCATTTCTCGACTACACCGGTGAACTAACAAACGTAGTAAGTCGATCCTCGCAAATAGACGAGCACGAACTTAAAACCTTTGCGCGATCAGTTGGAGAAGATAATCGTCGCGGTTCGCCAGCACTCCTTAAAAGCGCAAACCTGTACGCCTCTATTGTTCTAGACCTCGCGGCGCTACGCGTTCCAGAGGCATATGTCACAGAACACCTTGCCCTCGTGAACTCAATTTCTTCTCTGCAGCACGTGACGCAACTTATGGCCGAGTGGAACGGCGACCCGCTCTACTCACTCGCCTACATCGACGCATTTCTTGCCGCAGAGCGAGAGAGCAAACTTGCACTCGGCTCTCTGTACCGCAAGCTCGCAATTCGCGCAAAAACACTATGAAATATCTCGGTGCGACACTCATCTTTTTCGCGCTTTTGTTGCCGTTTCAGGCAGCTCACGCTGAGCTGCCTATAACTGAGGCAGGTAACGGAAGACCCGCAACAGCAGATATCGCTCCATCTGCCCTCACTAACGAAAATGTGAGTGCGATTGCTGATAAGGTCTCCCGAGACATGAAAGCTCTCATCGATAAGGGTGAGCAACTTGGCTGCGGTCAAGCATCTGGCGAGCATGGAGGGTCTCTCGCCGCATCACTAGAGCAACTGATGCGTGGACTCATTGACGATGTTAAGGGCTCCCTCATGGGGGCCGCTCGTGGGCAAGTGCGAGACTTTTTAAATCGAATCTCTGCTAATGCCGGCCCGCTCGCACCAGTAGTGCAGCCTCTCGTAAACTTCATCGGCGCAAAAGCGGACGCGCTTATCAGACAAGTGGGGGAGAAGATTTTTAGCTTTATTGATCCTTCAGGCGCGGCTACTACTGCACTGAGCGGTGTTGCGCAGGCAGTGGGTCTAAATTTGGGGAACATTGGCATCGGGGCGGGCCTCCTTGGAGATCTGCCTGTCGCCGGTATTGGTGCGAGCGTGCCGGTTACTGAGACCGGCGCGCAACTCTCTCTCACACGCTCAATTGAAGGTAGTACTTTGCGTACTGAGCCGTTGATCAAGTACATGAGAGACGCGAGCGGTACTCAGCTGTACGTCGCCTGTGTCGTAAACCCTGCAATATCGAAATCTAAGAATGGGATCGTGGCTAACCAGGTGCGCGGCATGGTACAGACAGCTGCTGAAAAGCAGGTAACAAATGTCTTTGAGGCGTCTCAGCGGAGCGGTGACTTCTATGCGCGGAAGTCAATCGAGGCTTCAGCGCAGGGTATGTGCTCATCACACCGACAAGAGGTTATGGAAATGGTTATTAATCAGTTTAGCGGTGCGCGCACAACCGCACAGTGCTCAGAGGAAAATGAGCAAAAGCCTGGAGCAGACTTTGACTTTCAGAAGCAAGTAGCGTCCCTAGCTAACCCAGGAAACGTGCCGGCAATGCAATTCTTCAATGCTATTGCAAAGGCAACGCAGGAGGGGCTTGCGGCTACAGCTGTCACCGTCCTCGAATATCATAAGAATGAGGGATTTTCTAATACATATGAATGCACTGAAGCCGAGAGAGACCTCAAACCAGGGGAAGTGTGTATCAATGGCCAGGTAGTGCTGCACGGAAAGATGGTAGCCGGAGCTTTGTCGAGCGCTCTTAATGCCCCGATGCAGCAGCTCATTCAAGCCGATGAGATTGGTGAACTGATAGATGCGATGTCTGCGGGCCTTATGCAGGTCGCATTTCAGAATGTACGAGGAATTCTCGGACTTGTAGAGAAGAGTGGCTCGCGCGGCTCATACCTCGACGAGATGGTTGCACAAAACTATGACGAGTCTGCTATTTCACCCCAGCGCGTCCTTACGGGGGACATAGCAGCCGCTCTCGATACTGAAACTCAGTATGGGCAAGCACTCGACATTATTCTTGCAGATCTTGCCACTGCAAAAAAGAACTATGAATCTGCGGCGGCATGTTACGAACCGATCCGCTCACAAGGCAAAGGGGACATTACCCCACAGATTGCTCGCGATGCAGTTGCACTTGCAACCACGACTGTCGGCATTGCCATCAATCCGCAGGTGTCACTCCTCCTAACTGAAAAAGCATCGAGCGACAGCGCGCTTGGCGAGCTGGTCGAGTTGGTCAATGCGGCAGAAACTGCACTCTCGCAAAAAGATATAGTCGAGGTTTCTTCCCGCTTTAGCGCACTCAAAGCATCAGGGCGCATGCATACAACAACTGATCTGCAGGCGCTCATTAATAGTATGGAGTTTGGCGCCGCATCGATTGAGCGCATGCTTCGCGATGCCACTATTCTTCTAGCAGCGTGTACTAAAGCAGTATGAAGCGTCTCCTGATCGCAATCGGACTTCTGGGCGCACTACTGATTCCTAGTTTTGCTATTGCCGCACCGCCTACAGCGTCAGAGTGCACAATGCAGGCTCTCGAAAAGAAAGGGATTCTCTGTCCAGCCATCACAGTATCCGCGACAGAAGGTCGCCCCGAAAGAACCTTTGTCGGCGCAGCCATATATGAACAGGGGACATGCAAGTGCGGGTATGATACAAATGGTCTAATTCAGTACGCGACACCGCTACGGTTGAACCTGGAAGATATCCTACAAACAAAGGAAGGTGACGGTAAGAATAAAAATACAAGTAACCTCAACTACAACTTCAATGCGCCTGCCGACGACCTAGCGACCGGCGCCTCGAGAAAAACGTCCACAGACGTTGTAGGCGCTGGCGTAGCGCGCAAGGTTGAAGCGGAAGTTAAAACTCCCGACACATTCTGTGAAAATCTTCCAATTGGTTTTTCGTTCTTGTGCAACTTAATTAGCTCGCTATTCAACCTAGAATTCTGGTGGTTCATACTCGGAACGCTCGTGTGGATGCTGTTCCTCGTTGCATCAATGATGCTTGCCGTTGCGGTGTATATGGCGGACGGAGCAATCTACTATCTTGTAATTCATGCCGGTGTCATACTCAATAACACAATTGCGAATGACGGGATTCTTGCCGCGTGGGCTTTAGTCCGAGACCTTGCAAACCTGACAATTATTGCCGGATTCATTGCGGTCGGCATCAGCACCATTCTCGATATTGCGCAGTACGCTGCGAGCAAGTTCCTCGCACGCCTCATCATTGCGGCACTACTTGTAAACTTCAGCTATTTTTTGACCGGCGCAGTCATCGATGCCTCAAACTATCTTAGTGTCGCGGTTTATAACAGCAAGCTTTTTATAAATGGATGCAGCGGGATGAAACAAGAGAGGGTACTCTCATCGGCCGGCGCGGCCCTTAATACAGCCGCGATGGGCGCATGGTCCGGAGATATGCGGCAGCAAACCTGTCTCGTTGCTCAGGCATTCTACAAAGAGACCAACATGTCCTCCTGGTCTCAAATTCAAAAAATGGCGCTGACTGCATCTCGCACGCAGACAGCGCCCTCTGAGTTCGGTACGACGGAGAGCCGCGGGTACTACTTTATGCTACTCGTTATTGGAACTATGGGGCTTGCCTTTACCGTACTGTTGGCGTTCGTAATGGTTAACCTCGCGTACATGATCATTGTACGATTTATCGTCCTCGTCGTCCTTCTCGTCACGTCACCGATTGGCTTTGCTGGAATCAATGTTCCATTTCTAGAATCTGCCGCAAACCGCTGGTGGAGCGCGCTCCTCGGACAAGCATTTTTTGTTCCTGTCATGCTCTTTCTCCTCGCCACAGGGATCACAATCCTGAAGGGCTTCAATGACATGTTCAAGCGTATGGGTAGCGAGCAGAGCTTTACCAGCGCACTCATCGCCCTCCAAAATGCTGGTGCGGATATGGGATGGGCTGTCGCTATTCTTCCTGTATTCCTTACATTTGCGCTCGGTGTCGGATTCATCGGAGTAGCGCTTGTCATCGGGCGGCAAATTACCGAGCAGTCAGACTTTAAACCATTTTACGCGTACGCGCAGAACGCGGCATGGGCAACGCTGCGCACGCCCGTCACCATCCCAGGGGGTCTTCTGAACGGCGTGACCGGTTTGCTTAATCAATCCAAATTAGGAGCGTGGCTCTTAAAAGATGAGCGCGGTTTCATGGGTCAGATGAAAAACTTCATACGCATACCGTACCAGCTCTTTGCCGGAGGCATGCGCCAAGCAACGCGCCTTGGAGAGAAGCCGAAGGAGGGTGAGAAAGGGGTCTTCGAAACGATGCGAGAAGAAGCGAAAGCAGGGAAGGAGGAGCGCGCAGAAAAGGAGATGGAAAAGATTGTCCGCAGTGGTCCGCCCGAGGCGCAAGCGCGAGTGATTGAGAGTATGGATCCTGATGAAGCGATTGACCGCTTTGGAATTAATAAACTCTTAGAACTTCAAGAAAAAGGACATCTCTCGTCTGACTACTTCAAAAAACTGCACGAAAGTGCAAAAGTCAGCGAGGCAGACAGAAAGAGCATTACCGATGCGCGCTTTTCCGACATCATGAGAGACTTTGGTCGAGGTAACTGGAGTAACGCTGCAGAGAAGATCGAGGCACTCGATGAGACGGAGCGCAAAATATTGTTTGAGGAGCGCAAAGAACTCCGTAACCAGAAAGAATTGCTCGCGCAACTTAAGGGTAAGACATTCGATGAAATTGCTGACAAACGCTCAGATGGAAAAGCAATGCGCGGCTTACGCAAAGAGGCTATGGCCACGCGTATCTCGGCAGCTGACGATGCTGGCCTTCGCAGTCTAGGGTCTTCGCTATCTAATAAAGATCTTCTAGAGCTTAATGTTGACCAGGTCCGCAAGCTCGGGCGTGCAGGAGCTCTGAAGGCATCACAGTTCAGACACATTATGGAAGAGTCACGAGATGAAGCGGTAAAGGCCTACATTAGAGAGAATCATGCTGAAGATCTCGTGGGCCCAGGTACCCCAAAGCCAGCAAGCGCACCTCCAGCTCAGGGATCAAATCCGGCTTCGTAGTACGCATGCTCACTCAAGAAGAAATTAGTAAGAAATACAGCGAGGCACCACCGGATGTACAAGCGTTGGTGAAGGATCCGGATGTCTACGATGCATTCCACCTTATTCGACGCACGCATAACCTGCATGTTGATGCGGCAGGTGCACTCGCCGACCTTATAACGGCACTTATTCTTGGTGCGGTGCCGCTTGCAGAGCTTGATGCTCATCTTGCTGAAGCGCTCCCTGGCGTCGATGCCGCAACACGCGAAAAAGTGAGGGCAGACCTTAATGAACACATCTTCAAGCCCCTCAGAGAGCGCAAACGATCAGAAACCCCGGATCTCGCCACTGTGTACAAAGCCGCGCTTATAGAAAAGCTCGGCGGTACACTGCCTCGAATTGAGGAATCTCCAGCAAAAACAGTTCCTTCAGTACAAGTACCTCGAGAATCGATTGTGGCACAAAAGCTCGGGGTTAGTCCTCGAGCTTTGCAAACCAGAGAAGGGGACGGTGCCCCTCAGCCACGCTCCGGAGCGCAGGAACCTAGCCCTACGAGCACGCCGGTACGATATCGGAGCATCGACCCATATCGAGAACCGATTGAGTAGTCCTCAAGAGCGTTATACTTTAGGTGTATGCGCTTTCAAGTTCCGCAATTCATAGAGGTTGAAGACCGAATAATCGGTCCTTTTACCATTACGCAGTTTGTCTATCTTGCGGGAGGGTTGGGATTTCTCTTTGCGCTTTGGCTCACGCTCCCGCTCTGGGCCGCACTTCTTCTTGGCGTGCCAGTTGCAGCTTTGGGTGGCGCGCTTGCTTTTGTGCAAATAAATAATCGACCGCTCATTACCACACTCGAGCATGCCTTCTTCTACGCCCTTAAAGACAAACTCTACATCTGGTCGAAACGTACGAAATCGCCGGCTGAGCTTGCTAAAGAGGCTGTGGAGCGCACCGAGGATCCGTCTCGGTATGTGGTGAGCCCCACATCGAATAAACTTAAAGACATCGCGTGGTCACTCGACATCAAAGAGTCGATATATTCTGACCGAAACCAGCGGTAAAGCTGATACAATACTAACGAATGGCGGCCGAACAACAGAAATCAAAGGCGGCGCAAGACTTCATCCCTGTTGAAGAGGTGCGTGGGGGAGTGATCGTGCTCAAAGACGGAACACTTGTGAGCGTCCTCATGGCATCATCCCTCAACTTCGCGCTTAAATCCGCAGAGGAACAGGAGGCAACACTTTTTCAGTTTCAATCATTCTTAAACTCGCTCGACTTTACCATTCAGCTTTTTGTGCAGTCGCGAAAGCTCGATATCAGGCCCTACCTCACACTCCTCGAAGAACGGCTTGTGGCTCAAACTGATGACCTGATGCGGCTCCAAGTGCGCGGGTACATTGACTTCATTCGCGAGTTTACCGACAGGCAGAATATTATGTCAAAACACTTCTTCATCGTGATCCCGTATCGCGAGCCGCTCACCCGCACCAGCGAAACAGTGCAACGAACGTTTTTTGGTGCTGGGTCGCTCTCCGCCAAAGAGAAGAGCATTGGATTTGAGGAACAGCGAACTCAGCTTGAACAGCGCGTTGGAGTTGTGGAGCAGGGACTCACGCGTTGCGGTATCCGTACGACACCACTCGATACTGAATCCGTCATTGAACTCCTTTTTAAAGAATTTAACCCGGGCGAACTCGAGAAGCCTATTTCCGCTACTGCACAGAGTGATGTGAGGATATCTACCTAGCATATGGGAATATTTGATTCATTGTTTGGCGCAAAAAAAGGTCCCGCGGAGGAGCTGACGCCATTTCTCCCGAAAGATATTTATGAGGCGGCAAAGCTCGACTTTGCCGACATCATTGCACCTGCAGCACTCAAGATCACGCCGCGCGAACTCAGCCTGGGAGAAAAGCTCGTACGGACTTTTTATGTAATTTCATATCCGCGATTTCTTTCCGAAAGCTGGTTTGCGCCGATCATTAACTTGGATAGAGCGTTCGATGTATCTATATTCGTGCATCCTATTGATACAGCTGGTGTGTTACGCAAATTTCAGAACAAGGTCGCTGAAATTCAGTCTCAAATTATGGCGCGAGAGCAAAAAGGGCTTGTGCGAGACCCCGTCCTCGACACCGCCTACCGCGACATTGAAGAACTTCGAGACAAACTCCAGCAGGCGCAAGAGCGCATCTTCGAAGTCGGACTGTATATCTCAATTTATGGCTCAAGTTATGAAGAACTCGATAAGGCGGAGTCTGAAATCCGCTCTATCCTTGACGCAAAGCTTGTCTACATTAAGCCGGCACTCTTTCAGCAAGAGCAGGGATTCTTGAGCGTCATCCCTACAGGCAAAGACCTGCTCGAGGTTACCTCTAAGCTCAACTCGTCTCCGCTCTCATCACTGTTCCCATTCATATCGTTCGACCTGACGTCCGATCGCGGCATTCTGTATGGGGTGAATCGCCACAACGCGTCCCTCATCTTATTCGACCGATTTTCGCTAGAAAACTATAATTCCGTCACATTCGCGAAGTCCGGAGCTGGGAAGTCCTACGCGACCAAGCTCGAAATTCTCCGCTCGCTCATGTTCGACACCGAGGTTATTGTGATTGATCCAGAAAATGAGTACGAGTATCTCTCCAACGCTGTGGGAGGGCGGTTCTTCTCCATATCACTGTCGTCAGACCACCACATTAACCCGTTCGACCTCCCAGTGCCCCGCGAGGATGAGTCACCAGCCGATGTACTCCGCTCTAACATCATTAATCTTGTTGGTCTTTTCCGTCTCATGCTCGGCGGACTCTCGCCAGAGGAGGACGGCCTCATAGATCGTGCAATAACTGAAACCTATGCCCTGAAAGATATTACCGGTGCGAACAACTTTGCCGGGCAAGAGCCTCCGCTCCTTTCGGACTTTGAACTTGTCCTTGCGGGTATGGAGGGCTCAGAATCTCTTGTGCAACGCCTCTCCAAATACACTAAGGGAACATGGTCCGGATTCTTGAATAGACCAACGAACGTAGACATCAATAAAAAGTGCGTTGTCTTTTCCGTGCGCGACATGGAGGACGAGTTGAAGCCAGTCGCGATGTACATCATCACGCACTATATATGGAACGCAGTCCGCAAAGAGCTGAAAAAACGCCTCCTCGTCGTCGATGAGGCGTGGTGGATGATGAAAAATGACGATACGGCATCATTCTTGTTCTCGATGGCTAAACGCGGACGAAAGTACTTCCTTGGCCTTGCGACCATAACTCAAGACGTAGAGGATTTTCTTCGAAGTCCATACGGCCTCCCGATGCTCACTAACTCGTCGATCCAGCTCCTCCTCAAGCAATCTCCAACTGCGATCGATGCGGTTCAAAAAACATTTAACCTCACTGATGAAGAAAAGTACCTGCTCCTCGAGTCCGATGTGGGGGAGGGGATATTTTTCGCGGGGCTAAAGCACGTCGCGATCAAGATCTTCGGCTCGTACGCGGAAGACCAGATCATAACGTCAGACCCATCCCAGCTTCTTGCTATTGCTAAAGCGGCGCGTGAGCGACGTCAGTGACCTCCTGTTTCACTTGGTATACTATAGATATGCGTTGGCTTGTTGTTGGCCTTCTTCTCTTTGCTCAACCTGTATGTGCGGCAGACCTATTGCTCTCAACGAGCCCTACCGCACCCCGACCAGGTGAAAGAGTTACGGTGTCTGCAAAGATACCCGGGGACTCCTCAAGTACACTTTTCTCATGGATCCAAGATGGTATAGAGATTGCGCGTGGCTACGGACAGACATCGGTAGAAATTACTATGCCCGCCTTAGGAAAAGAGGTAGAGATCGCTGTCACAGCAAATGGTGAAGAGCTTGTATCGCCACTTGTCCTCAGGCCTCAGCGAGTGACAATAGAATGGGAAGGATTTTCAACACGACCGCTCATGTACGATGGGCGTCCTATCTTCACGGCTCAAGGTGAAGTACGTTTTCAAGCGATCGCGGAACTTATAACACCGCGTGGTGAACGGATTATACCTGACGACATTAAGTACACATGGAGTGTCGATGGGGGAACTAGAAAAGAAAGTGGGTATGGACGCACAACAATTACCGTCCGCCCTCCGTTCTATAACCGCCCGTTTACCGTGTCCCTCCGTGCAGAAACTCGCTCTGGACTCATCGCACGCGACGAAGTTACGGTGCAAGCTAAACTCCCATCTGTGGCCATTTACGAACTCTCACCGTTGCGCGGAGTGCTAACCCAGCGTGCCATCACCGCGAACACAACACTTTCTCAATCCGAAGTTACATTTGTGGCATACACCGTCGGCTCACCCAGAGAACGTGAATACCAATGGACACTCAACAATGAGCCCGTGGTTGTTGCGGGTGACGATCCGCGGATCGTGACGTTCCGCAAAACGGGTGCGGGCGTCGGCATATATCAAGTGGGGTTCAATGCGAAAAGCGGTGCACCGTTTGATACGTTCAGCAGTTCTTTTCTGCTAAACTTCTGATATGCGGCTACTCCGGATCGCACTACTCACAGCAGGTATCAGCGCGGCGCACGCAGCTTTCGCGGCAACCGATATAACTACGCGCCCAGAAAATTTTGTTCCGATAGCTCCCATCATGGGAGAATCCGGACAATACATCACGAGTGGGAGTCTCGGCCAATACATTAATACGCTATTTCGCTATTCTATTGGGGTAGGCGCTACTCTCGCAATTATTTGGATTATGATTGGCGGATTTGAATATATCTTTTCAGAGGCGACTGAGTCGAAACAGACTGGCCGCCGCCGCATTACGAACGCAATTTATGGCCTCCTCATCCTTCTATTCGTAAGTATAATTCTCTACACGATTGATCCTTTATCGTTAAACCTCGATCCGTTTAGAACAGGGAGTTAGTACATGCGTATCTCACAACTTGCGCTTGCATTTGGTTTTCTAGCGATACTTGGGGTAGTGGCTCTCGGAATATGGCTGGGATCGCGCATGCTTACACAAGGATCAGAAGGCGCGAGAACAGCGCTACAGGGTTTTACCTCATTCTTACCCTATGGACAGCCCGTGCCCGGTGAATCCATAATCGGGACAGGCGCAGAGATACAGGAGGAACCTATTGTACGAATGAGGCGCGTTTCAGATGCACCGGTTGCAGGCGCTGCTTTCTTTGAAGAGAACGGCCGACCCATCCTTCGATTTGTTGAACGGGAAACTGGGCATATATATGATGCATCGCCAGCGAATAAAACGCTCGTACGCAGATCGAACACAACTATTCCTGCAGTTATGAATGCATTTTTCTTAAATGCGACCTCAACGCTCATGCGCGTGTACGAGACCCCTGACTCAGTTCGCACCATTCTCGGCACACTAGGGACCACTACCGAGGAGGATGCCACCTTGGCTACTACTAACTTCACTGACTACGCATCTATCGCGGTACAGAACGGTAGCATAGTAGGTATTCGACGGACTACCCAGGGCGCTGAAGTAGACCTTCTTTCCGGCGGACGAATACCGGGACGAACTGTCACTCGGACATCATTGACATCTTGGATTCCAGCACTTGCGGGGGCGAGCGTCTACCTCACCGCCTCGCCAAGCGGAACTGCTCTTGGTTCCTCATATGCGGTATCTAGAAGTGGCCTTGTACGCATAATTGGCCCTCTTCCTGGCCTAGAAATACTTCCTAGTGACACAGGGAAAACGCTTCTTGCATCCGAGGGAGGAGCGAATCGCGCCGTTCTCGGAACCGTGACAAATGTAGATTCATTCGTCCCATTGCCATTTGAAACATTCATTGAAAAATGCGTTTGGGCATCCAAGTCCGACGTGTTGGTTATCTGCGCCATCCCCAAGTCATTACCTGTGGGTATCTACCCTGATGCGTGGAAACTGGGAGAAATTACTACGGCTGACGAGTTCTGGTCGGTCGACCTTGAAACGGGAGCAACAATACGCATCGCGGATCCGGAGACGGAGGGTGTAGGAGTGCTAGATGCGCATCAACTTACGACCGATCCAACAAATCAATATCTTGCTTTTATAAATCGCACGGATATGTCGCTCTGGATTCTTAGTCTAGAGACGCCGGAGACTGGGGAATAGTCGGATCGATATAGCGAACGACAATGTGGCGGAGTGGACCCTCGCCATGAGACATGGTCTGAATATCAGTAGCATCTTTAAGAGTTGCGTGTATGATCATGCGCTCGTAGGCGTTCATTGGAGGAAGCTCTACATCGTAACGGAACGTCCGTGCACGCTCAGCTACAAGCTTTGCCTGGTCTTCAAGTGACTTAATCTTTTTATGGTGATATCCGTTTACGTCTATGACAAAATGGAAGTCGCGAGGAACTTCTTTTTCCAGCATCTTTTTAACAATATGATTGAGTGCCGATAGGGTCTCTCCATTTTTTCCGATCAGTTTTCCTGATTCAATCGTACGAATGGTAAAAATGGTGCTACCTGCAGCTTCAGATACCTCTATACCATCAACCGGCAGGCCAAGCTTGCTAATAATACTTCGGACTGATGTCTCAATGAGTGCTGTGTCCATGGGTTTCCGCGTGGCGACGCTTTGCCACTACTTCCTGCAGTATGCCAAAAATATTTGAGGTGAGGAAGTAGAGGGCTATCGCGGCGCTTGCTATGTAGGCAATACCCCCAAGGAGGATAGGAAACACATACCGCATTTGAATGTGCATAGAGGCCATGAGGTCATCTTGAAATGCTTTACCCGTCTTTTCAGGCGCGGCAGGCATCATAAGGCGTGAAAGCCAGTACTGCGTTCCCGCAACGAGGACGGCCAGTACTACAGACGGCTCATTGAGCGGGACTATATTAAGGAATACAAAGCTTGAAACCTGTGGCTCAACCACAAACGGGTACAGGAGTGCCGTATCAAAAACTCCCGTCTTGCTATCGGCCCATATGACCCAGTAGAGTCCGAAAATGATCGGGAGCTGCAAGAGGATAATAAAAAAGCTAGCGAACGGGTTTACCTTGTGCTCTCGGTACAGCGCGAGCGTCTTCATCGCGAGTTCCTGCGGTGCATTCTTATGTGCTTCTCGTAATACTCGGAGCTGAGGTTCGAGAGAGCGGAGAACAATCTGCGTATGCGAGGCTTTTACACCAAGAGGGAATAGGGCAACCTTAACGAGTACAGTAAGAAGTACGATAGCGAGGCCGACGTCTCCCGCAGGCATCCAAGATACTAAAAATGCCAGCGCGTTGTAGATCGGGAGATAAATGAACGAGTGAAAAAATGCTACGAACACCCGGCCATTCTATCCTAGGAGCACTGCTTTACCTAACGAATCACGCACGACTGCGTATGGTGCACGAAGCGCTTCTCCTGTCGGGTACACCACGACCCCACATCGAGGGTCTGCGAGCCCCCGTACAATATGACGCACTCGCCGACGCAGTCTGTTCCGATCTACGGCTCTACGGAGGGTTTTTTTTGAAATTATGACAGCGTAACCTGGGGGTGCCTGATCAAAAAAAGACACGGACCCGTACTGCGTACGGGTCCGACGACTTGGGCGGGATGAAAAAGTAGCGCGAGGCAAGCGAAGCGATGCTCGATACATGCCTACCTCGGCACTATACGGCGAGACGAGCGCGTCCTTTCTGTCGGCGACGAGCGAGTACTTTGCGACCTGCGGCCGTTTTTGAACGGACAAGGAATCCGTGAGTAGTTGCTCGCTTGCGCTTTTTTGGTTGATATGTTCGTTTCATAATCGATGCGTGGTTATACACACATTATACACAGTGCACTAGAAATCTCAACGTTTTCCGACGCCTTGCCACATACCCTGAGTAGGGGATAATGAGTGGACATGCAACTCGATACGAAGCAGCTGTGGGAAAACGTGCTGACAAACATCGAGCTCTCCATCTCTCCCGCGAGCTTTAAGATGTGGTTCAGAGAAACACACATTGCCCGCATTGAAGAGGGAGTGCTCGTAGTTGGCGTTCAGAACCAGCTCACTAAAGACTGGCTCAATGAAAAATTCGGTAAATTAATACTTAAGACTGTTCGTGGATTCGTAGATACCATCCGCGCGATTGAATTTATTGTTTCTAAGGAGAACCCGCGTAAGGTGCCTGAAAAGGTGGTAACCGCGCCGCGAAGCGACGAGCTCCCTATAGGAGACTACTTGGTAAACCGATCTGACAACCTAAACCCTCGGTACACCTTTGACTCATTTGTGGTCGGTCCCTTTAACGAGCTCGCGTATACAGCCTCACTCGCGGTAGCGCAAAACCCGGGCATCGCCTACAACCCGCTCTTCGTATACGGCGAAACGGGGCGTGGAAAAACACACCTCATCCAAGCAACGGGAGCGCACATAAAAAAGACGACTCACAATAAAAAGGTCTTTTATCTGACCGCAGAGCGGTTCGGCTTCGAGTTTATGACAGCGATCAATAACCGAACAATTCCGCAGTTTAAAGAAAAGTATCGCTCATACGATGTGCTTATCGTTGACGATATGCAGTTCTTCTCTAAGAAGGGGACACTGCAGGAGGAGTTCTTCCATCTCTTCAACACACTCCATGATGCAAACAAGCAGATTATCTGCTCATCGGACCGGCACCCGAACCTTATACAAGACATTACTGATCGCCTGAAGAGTAGATTCATAGCGGGTATGACTGTGGCGATTCAGGAGCCTGACCACGAGAGTCGTATGGCAATCATTCAAGCAAAGGCAGAGTCGATGAAGCTTCAGCTCTCACGGGAAATCATTGAACAACTCTCCCTCGCCGTGCCCGGGAACATCCGCGAGATTGAGGGTATGCTCAACACCATCCTGTGCCAGCAGCAGCTCCGTACCGCGCTCACGGACGATGATGTCCGAGACATCATAAAGACAACTGCTCGACCTAAAAAGACTGTGTCCGTTAAGCATGTCATTCAGAAGATCTCGGAGTACTACTCAATAGACGAAGCGGCTATGTATGCGAAGACGAGACGCAGAGAAGTCGTAAAACCAAGGCAAATAATTATGTTCATCCTTCGCGAGGATTTCCACATGTCATACCCAGCAATCGGATCGGTGTTCGGCGGGCGCGATCATACGACAGTTATCCACGCATGCGAGAAAATAAAAGGGGATATGCATGCGGATGAAGTGTTTAAAAACCAGGTCGATGAAATTAGAGGCATGTTGAAGTGAGATTCCCCACACTCGCATGATCTCTCTTCACACAGATAGTCCACAGTGGTACCGAGAAAATGATCATATTCTAAGCCACCATTCAGAAACCCACATAATTCACAGAGCATTAGTATAAAGAAGTTTGTATATATGAAAATAGAAATACTAAGAGATCATTTAGACAGAGCAGTTAGCACCGCGGCAAAGGTGAGTAACAAGCAACTATCATTGCCTGTATTAGGGTGTGCAGTGTTTGTTGCGACTAAGGAGCGGGCCGTCCTACGTGCGACAAATTTAGATGTGAGTGTTGAGGTGGTGCTTAAGGCAAAGGTCATTACTGAGGGCGTGGCGGCGGTACCTGCACATGTTCTTGCGCAGACCGTTGCGGCGTTCTCTGATCAGAAACTGACGATAGAGGCAAAAGAGACTACGTTGAAAGTGGTCGGGGAGCGAGGCAAGAGTAGTATTGCAACGATAGATGCGAGTGAGTTTCCCACACTTCCGTATGTTAAAGAAGGAGAGGGTGTAGCGGTTCGTATTCCAAGTAAGGAGCTTGGGGCGCTTCTCAAGAACGTATCATTCGCGGCAGCGACATCAAGTATGCGCCCAGAGCTTGCGAGTGTATCTCTTTCGCTCGACGGGGGAGAGCTGATTGCTGCGGCAACTGACTCCTTTCGCCTTGCGGAGGCGCGAATCCGCACTAAAGAACGTGCGGCGTTTGGACCTGCTCTTATTCCTGCCCGGAATGTGCCTGAAATCGTTCGCTGTATAGAGTTTGGAGCAGAAACTGATATACGAGTCGCGGAGACGCAGATTACCTGTGTAACTGATCATGGGTTTATTACGTCTCGGACTATAGACGGTGCGTTCCCGGACTATCGGGGTTTAGTCCCTAAGGAGTTTTCGGCGACCGCGACTGTTCTTCGTGAGGATGTGGTTAGGGCTTTTCGAAAAGTTCAAATATTTGCTGATGCATTCAATCAGGTTCACATTACTGTGGATCCGGTAGCGCATCGATTTTCTATCCAATCATCGAACGCGGCAGTAGGGGAGACTGATGAAGACATTCCCGCATCTGTTGAAGGAGAGCAGATTGCAATGAATTTTAACGCTAAGTACATTACCGACGCACTTTCGGTTATGGGTGGAGATAGTACCTCGTTTGCAATTGCGGGGCCGGGAAAGCCGATGGTACTTAAGGACACGCCAAATCGAGGGTTTATGTACCTCGTGATGCCGATGAATCGCTAATGAAGTCTGCTAGCGACTTTCTATCAAAGTTCCATAAACTGACGCCACCAAATGACGCTGTGCGTCGCGCAGTAGCGCAGGCGGTGAGTGCTGTGTTAGGTACTCATATTCCCAAAGAGCGCATCAGGGTGCATAACGGAGTCGCGTTTATAGAATTATCTTCTGTAGCTCGAAATAAATTGCGCATAGAGCGCCAGTCCGTGTTGGAAGTGCTCTATGAGCGGTTGCCGTCTGCGCGCCACACCGTGCGAGATATTCGCTAAGGTGTAATCACGAGAACTGTGCCGTCTCGGATTCCCTGTGATTGTGCCCAGAGTTGTGCCCCTCGTTCCCAGCGCAGGTACTGAGGATCTTCTACAGGTCTCGTAGGTACAGGTCCTGTCGGATCGGATCTATCTACCCAGTGGAGGATGTCATGCGTATCGCGCGTAACGCGTATGCGTGTAGGACCTGCGTAGTCAGTTGAAACCGGATTTCCTCCCATATCGATGCGTACCGGGTCATTACCTTGCCATATACCGCGTAGGATAGCTTTACCATCAGTCGGCACTAGTGGTTGAGGTTCAGGAAACGGAGTGTCTGGGTAACGCTCCAGTGCAGCCCGTACGACCTCATTCCACATCGGCGCTACAATGAAACCCGCTACCTTCTTCTCCATAGGGGAGTTGTCATTGTTTCCAGCCCACGCACCTACAGCAAGTGTTGGTGTGTAGCCGACAATCCACGCGTCTCGGTAGTCGTTCGTGGTACCTGTTTTTGCAGCCACATGATGACCAGGAATGCGGAGTGCAGATGTTTGTCCGAATGCAGGTGCTCGAGCATCGTTGTCCGAAAGCATATCAGAGATAGCAAGAGCAACCGGGGCAGGGAGTACTGTTTCAGATGTCGGACTAGTTTCCATAATTGCGGTTCCTGCACGGTCTTCAATTTTAAGAATGCCGCGGTACGGTGTACGCACACCTTCGTTCGCAAACACGCCATACGCTGACGTAAGCTCGAGTAGCTTGACTTCACCGCCACCAAGAACAAGTGTAAGACCGTACCGCTCTGGGTCCGTAAGTGTAGTAATACCCATCTGGCGCGCGAGCGCCAATGCATCGGAGAGTCCGACGAGGTACAGTACTTTGAGCGCAACAATGTTTATTGACTGTGCGAGCGCATCTTTAAAGCTCATTGGCCCGTGATACTTTTGGTCGTAGTTTTGCGGGTAGTAGCAGGGAGCAGCATCTGATGTAGAGTCGATGGGACACTCAGTAGAAAACTGTGTCGGTGTATCAAATGCGACAGTGTCCGGCCCGTACCCTTTTAAGAATGAGGCCGCGTACACAAATGGCTTAAATGATGATCCTGGCTGTCGCTCCGCAATAGAAACGTTGACGTTACCGTCTATGTCTTTGTCGAAGTAGTCGCGGCTTCCGACCATAGCGAGGATGTCACCGGTCTGGGGTACGAGCGCGACAAGCGCTGCGTTGGTCGCATTAAAGTTTTCAGCATTTTCTAGAGCATACCGTTTTACGATGGTCTCAGCTTCTTCCTGAAGCGCGGCATCGAGTGTCGTTATAATGCGCCAACTATTTTGCTCAAGTGCCTCTCGGCCGTAGATACGCTCAAGCTCTTCCCGAATAAAAAATACAAAATGTGGCGCTCGGATACCGGACTGAGTTGGTGGGAGAAACGTAATCACCTCCGCCCGTGCTGCTTGAAGCTCGCTGTCCGTGATGCGTCCAAGCTCATGCATTCGTTCGAGTACATAGTTTTTGCGGACTTCGAGCGCATCTCGATGGTTACCGTACGGACTATAAAAGGTAGGTGCCTGCGGAAGGGCTGCAAGGTACGCTGCTTCAGCGAATGTTACATCTTTTGCAGGTTTCCCAAAGTAGAGCTCTGATGCCTCTTCGACGCCGTATACTGAACCGCCGTAGGGTGCCTCGTTGAGGTAGAGCTCAAGAATCTGATCCTTGGTGAGCGCCTGCTCGAGTCGTATCGCGAGGACCCATTCCTTTAACTTACGCGTTATTGTTCGATCTGATGTGAGAATCACATTCTTAACTACTTGTTGCGTTATGGTGGATCCGCCTTGGACACCTTGCCCGCGGAGCGGTTGTACAAAGAGTGCGCGGACTATAGCGAGGGGGCGAATTCCTGAGTGTTCGTAAAATGTTGCATCCTCGATAGCGATAGTAGCGCTTTGAATTTTGGGCGAAATGTCTGAGAGAGGTACCACAGTGCGTGTCACATTGTCCCCGAGATCGTCGAGAAGCACTGTGCCAGTCCGGTCATAAATCTTTGTCGACTGGACGACCTTACGCTCTTTCAGTGAGCGTATATCAGGAATAGTGATAGTTGAGGCATAGAGACCCACGAGTCCACCACCGATCAAGATAAGTGAACCCCCGAGAAGCCAGAGTTCGCGACGCGTTCGCGGCTTGAGATGTCGCCACATGAAGAAATCGTAGCATAATGGTACTGTACGCGTATGTTTTTCAGAAAAGCAACACCTATCCAGACGAGTGAAGAAAAAATTGATCAGCTGTTGTCACGCGGTGTCGATGAAGTGCTTCCCTCAAAAGAAGCGCTCAAGGCACTCCTCATGTCAGGGAAGCGACTTCGCATAAAGCTCGGTATCGATCCAACAGGATCTCGTTTACACCTCGGGCACACTGCACCGTTACTTAAACTCCGCGATTTTCAAGAACTTGGTCACACCATAGTGTTCATAGTAGGTGACTTTACCGCAGTTATTGGCGATACATCAGACAAAGATGCTGAGCGCCCTATGCTCAGTGATGCGGAAATCAAAAAAAATATGGAAGGCTGGCGCCAGCAAGTTGGACGCAGTATCGACCTTTCACGCGCGCTCTTTAAGCATAATTCGACATGGCTCAGTAGGCTCACATATCGAGAAATTGGCGTACATGCCGATGCCTTTTCTGTCTCAGATTTTATTGCTCGAGATAACATCAAACGCCGACTAGATCAGGGGAAGCGCGTGTCTCTCCGCGAGGTGCTGTATCCGCTTATGCAGGGATACGACTCGGTAGCAGTCCACGCAGATGTAGAGATTGGTGGTAGCGACCAGCGATTTAACTTGCTTGCGGGGAGGACCCTTCAAGAAAAGCATTCACAGAAGCCCCAGCATGTACTCACGCTCTCTCTCCTAACGGATGCAGCAGGAAAGAAGATTAGTAAGACCGGCGGCGCTACCATTTACCTGACTGACGAGCCGAAAGATATGTTTGGAAAGGCTATGGCGATCCCCGACGAGCTTGTGCGGCCGTACTGTATATCCATGACGCGATTGCCGCTACACGAGGTTGACCGTGTAGTCGCCGGGCATCCGAAAGAAGCAAAACTCTTTCTTGCAACCGAACTTGTGCGGATGTACCACGGAGCTGAGGCGGCACGGGTCGCGCGAGAGAACTTTGATCGATCGTTTACGCGCGGTGATGTGCCGGAGAATACAGACGAGGTGCGCGTAGGGGAAGAGGGACTCATGGAGGCTCTTGTTGCACAGAAGCTTATCGAATCGAAAAGCGAGTACCGCCGACTTATCTCGGCAGGCGCAGTGCGCATCGCCGGTACGGATGAAAAACTCACGGAACGATCCTTGCCGCCGTATGGACAGGTGCTCCGTATTGGTAAGCACCGTTTCGTAAAGATTATAAAGTAAAAACCCCCGCGTCGCGGGGGTTTTTCTTAATAATCCTCGTCAGGATCCGTGTCTGATGCTGAGTCGACCCATTCTTCGGTTTCTTCTTCGCTTCCATCGCTCATGTCGTCCATTGCCGACATCGCGTCGTCGCTCAGCTCTTCCTCCTCTCCGGTCTTTTTATTATTTTTTCCCGCCATACGCACCAGTTGTATCAAATCTTAGTGCGCGCGCAAGTCCGCGGTGTGTGGATTTCTAGCCGTGTGGCAGATTCCGAGAGCAATCGCATCGTACTCATCGTCGAGCCGTCGTCGGGTTTCAAGTCGTACGAGGCGGTCAACCATCCGTATGACTGCCTCTTTTGGAGCATTACCAACCCCAGTGACGGCGATTTTTACCTCCTGCGGTGAGTACTCGGCGATACGAACTCCTTCTGCGCGGGCCGCGACGATTATTGCTCCGCGAGACTCTGCGACAGCAATCGCCGTTCGTTGGTTCTTGTTAAAGAATAGCGTTTCTATGGCGAGCGTTCTCGGTTGGTGTGCGCGGATTGTCGCGCGGATGTGTTCAAAGACAGCAAGAAGGCGGTCGGGTAAAAGTCCTTTCTGAGGGGTGTAGCACTCGGAATGTATGAGTGTAGTGCCGCGGAAAATGGCAATGCCGAGGCGGTCGTACCCTGGATCTACCGCAATCGAGATTGGTGCCTCCATCCCCTGAGGATAGCGCATCAGGCGGTGTGGGCAATGTGGGCACGAGCTCGCTCAGTCACCATGCGGCCACGCGGCGTTCGCTCAATGAAACCCTCTTGGAGGAGGTAGGGCTCATAGACGTCTTCTATAGTTTGCTCTTCTTCTGCAGAGGCAGCCGCAAGCGTCTTAAGGCCGACCGGTCCGCCATTAAACTTCTCAATGAGCGCAGCGAGGATCTTGCGGTCAGAGGGGAGGAGGCCTGCTTCATCTATACCGAGCATGGCGAGCGCGCGCTCACTAACGGCGGCAGTGATCATGGAGCGGTCAAGTTGGGCAACATCGCGCGCGCGTTTTAACAGGTAGTTTGCGGTGCGGGGCGTCTTCCGCGAGCGTTCGGCTATTTTCTGTACTGCCGCGTCGTCGATCTCGGTATGTAATATGCCAGCAGAGCGACGGATTATTGTTCCGATTTCCTCAGTGGTGTAAAAGTTTAACTGGAACACTCCGCCGGAAAAGCGCGAACGGAGTGGTGAGGAAATGAGGCCGATGCGCGTCGTCGCTCCAATGAGGGTAAACGGCGGCAGCTGTAGTTCAATAGTTCGGGCACTTGGACCCTTGCCGATGATGATGTCGAGCTTGCCCGCCTCCATTGCAGGGTAGAGCACCTCTTCCACCGCTTTATTCATACGATGAATCTCGTCGATAAATAAGACTGATCCCGGCTCAAGGTTAGTTAACACAGCGGCAAGGTCTCCAACGCGCTCAATAACTGGTCCGGCGGTTGACTTAAGCGGAGCACCGAGCTCTTCAGCGATGAGGTGCGCGAGAGTAGTTTTTCCAAGCCCGGGAGGACCATAGAGGAGTGTGTGCTCAGGGGCGTGTGCACGTTCGCGTGCCGCTGCAAGAAGCACGCGTAAATTTTGCTTCACATGTTCCTGACCAACATACTCATCCCATCGGTGAGGTCGCAAGGTGTGGTCGAGCTGCGTTTCTCGAGGCGCTTCATCGTTACTTGACATATCTATTTCCGGATGATACCATACTTTCGCTCCCATAGGGGAGCGTTTTTAGAAACCGTACCCCTTCAAGCGACGCCGTGGCTTTGTGGTAAGGATTCTCCGGTTAAACACTTCGGTGGGTATACTCGAGATCTCCTCAATCGCATCCCACCTCATGCAAAGCGTCTCTTGAAGTGGTGCGGTTTTTATTTTGTTCACTCTAAAAGGACGACTCGCTCCACCTCCTCGAGCGTAGTAATACCCTTAAGAATCTTTACCGCACCATCCTCATGCATCAGCATAAGTTCTTTCGTCTGTTGATATGCGCGAAGCTCGCGTTCAGAGGGTGATGCGCGGAGGAGTGTATCGAGCTCCGCATCCATGACGATTGCTTCAAAGACGCCTATTCTCCCTTTGTATCCCGTACCGTGACAGATCTCGCAACCGACTGCCTCATACATACTGTAGGGCTCAGGAGGGAGGAGTGTCTTGTCCCGAAGGCCTGCAATGGTTTTCATGAGTCGTGCCGACGTGTCTCCTAACGGGGTGGGTCGTTTACACGCGTCACAGAGTCGTCGGACAAGGCGCTGTGCCATCGCAACAGAGATTGCGGCACTGAAGACCTTCGGATCTACACCAAGGTCAATGAGGCGGGGGAATGTGCCCGCGGCGTTGTTTGTGTGAAGTGTGGAAAAGACAAAGTGGCCAGTGAGCGCAGCATCAATGGCAGTGCGAGCAACTTCCTCATCACGAATCTCGCCGACCATGATCACGTCAGGGTCCTGACGGAGCGCGGCGCGCAGGCCTTGGAGGAATGTGTAGTTTTTTTCAACCTGTGTTTGCACTATGCCCTGCACATGGTACTCAATTGGATCTTCGATGGTAATAACTTTTACGTTCGGGGTCGCGATGCGGCGCATACACGCGTACAGCGTCGTTGACTTACCACTACCCGTTGGGCCTGTGTTGAGGAGCATGCCGTTCGGTTTTGCGATTTCGCGCTCGATAAGGGCCTTCATGCGTTCCTCCATACCCAGCGCCTCAAATGGGACCGCGATCGTCTCAGGATTGAGAAGGCGCATAACGATTGACTCGCCATATGCATTGGGAATCACCGACGTACGAACCTCGATTTCAGCCCCCTTGAGGGCGATGGTAAACCGGCCGTCTTGGGCTTCATCGTGGATATTAAGCTTAAGGCCGGAGAGAAGTTTGACGCGTGAAAGAAGGAGTGTGTGCGTGTCATGATCAAAGCGGGCAATGTCCTGCAGTACGCCGTCCAGTCGATAGCGTACCCGCACGTCAGCTTGTTCAGGTTCGATGTGGATGTCCGATGCGTCGAGCGCGAACGCGCCTCCGAGTACCACTTCGGCGATGCGAGAAATGCGATACGCACGTTCGAGCGTCCCAATCTCTGCGATGCGCGCAGCGATGTCCGCCGCAGTACGGATGGCTGCTATGGTGCGTGAGAGCGCGTCTGCGGAAATATCAATCATTCCTCCCTTGGTTTCTACCGCAAAGGAGAGATCCTTGTACCGGTTCCACGCCGTTTCAAGTGAAGCGCGCGAGACCATGTAGTCATTCGTTGCATATCCTTTCTTTCCGAGTTCCTCTTTAAGAACCGTAATTTTTGGGTTTGCAGGTGAGCGCATGGCCAGCGATATCTTTTTCCCGACAATATCGAACGCCGCGACCTCGCTCTCGCGTGCCTGAGCTTCCGGAATGATGCGGAGTGCGTCGGAGTTTATGGTGACCCGGCCAAGGTCAATGTATGCGACACCATATTTCTCAGAGAGTATTGAGGCCAAATCTTCCTCCTCGCGGCGGCGCAGTTCTTCGATATGCAGCTTCTGGTTAATATCCGCCATCTCTAAAATGGTACCACCTCTCACGCATTGCACTCCTTTCGACAACGGATGGTACGCGGTACCATTGAGGCATGGATGTCCGGTTAACAGAGCTAGACGCAGCTGCTCGCGACATCATCGCGCGGTTTCCTGCTCAGAGAGGCGAGCGCGCATATGTACTCGGTTTTTCCGGAGAACTAGGAGCAGGAAAGACAACACTTATTCAGCACATTGCCCGCGCGCTCGGTGTCACTGACGCGGTGACGAGTCCCACCTATGTACTAGCGGAGCGGTACCCACTCGCCGGCCAGCCGTTTACTTCGCTCATTCATATTGATGCCTACCGAATCACAGCTGATGAGGCGCACACTATTGGGTGGGATGCCTATACGAGCGACCCCTCAAATCTGATTCTTGTCGAGTGGCCTGAGCGGCTCGGTCCGCATACGGCTGGAATTCCAATGGTAACCCTCGCTGTCGTGGATGCTGAAACGAGATCGATCACGTATGCCTAAAAAGCGGGAAACGCTAGTACTTCTAGATACGCACGCGATTATTCATCGCGCGTATCACGCACTACCATCTTTTACGTCACCTGAGGGAAAGCCTTCAGGGGCGGTGTATGGGCTCATGAGCATGATTATTAAGCTCGTAAAAGATTTGAAACCGGATCACATTGTGGCGGCATATGACCTGCCGCAACCAACGCATCGCCACGCGGTCTATGCTGCGTATAAAGGCACGCGTCCTAAAACTGATCCGGAACTATCAGTACAAATTGACGCGTCGAGAGAGGCGCTCAGCGCGCTTAACATACCGATCTACGAAGCGCCCGGCTTTGAGGCGGATGACATCATAGGAACCATCGCAGAGACAGCAAAAAAGCGCTTTGATGTGATCATCGCGTCGGGAGATATGGATACGATGCAGCTCGTCGATGGCACACGGGTGCGTGTGTACACCCTGCGGAAGGGGATTGCAGACACAGTGCTCTATGACGAAGATGCGGTACGTGCTCGCTTTGGATTCGGGCCGGAGCATATCCCTGATTTCAAAGGCATTGCGGGCGACACGTCGGACAATATCATCGGAATTCCAGGTATTGGTGAGAAAGGAGCAACGGAGCTGATCAAGGCATTTGGTTCAATTGCAGAGCTCTACAAAACGTTGGACAGACATCCCGATGCGATTGTTGAGAAAGGACTCGCACCGCGCCTTCAAAAGCTAGTACTCGAACACCGCGATGAGGCCGAGTTCTCCCGCGTGCTCGCATCGATTCGTACTGATGCGCCCATAGCGTTTGCAGAACCTGAGGAATCGTTTACTGGCGCGTACGATGCCGCACAAGCGGTAGCGTTCGCGGAGCGGTATGGATTTCGTTCGCTAGTGCCACGGCTCGCTACGCTCGTTCCTCAGGCGGAGCATGTGCAAGCTCCCGCCGAACCCCTGTCACAGGAGGAGGACGCACTCCTTGCGGAGTGTAGAGTGATGACGCACGTGCTTTCATCGGAGATGACGAACCCGTCAGTGAGCGATGTCTTGAGTGTAGCCCGCGCAGAGACCATAACCAAGGCGCATCGCGCGCTCTCTGAGCGGGTTGATGCTGAGGGTATGCGTTCCGTCTATGAGACGGTGGAGCGTCCGCTCATTCCCGTCATTGAGGCGATGAACTCGTACGGTGTTTTAATTGATGCACGGTATCTTCATGAATTGTCGGCCGAGTATCATGCCGAGCTCGATCGGCGAGCGGAGGCGATATTTCATGGGGCAGGTGAGTCATTCAACATCAACTCACCTAAGCAGCTCGCCGATATTCTCTTTGTAAAGCTAGGGCTCGGCGGTACGAAGCAAAAGAAAACAGCGACAGGTCAGCTCTCAACTAAAGAGTCGGAGCTTATAAAACTTGCGGAAGAGCACCCAATTGTTGCTGAAATACTTGCATACCGAGAACTATCTAAACTTCTCGGAACGTATATCGACGCCATACCGCCTCTGCTTGACGCACATGGGCGACTGCATACAACCTTCTCCCAGACGGGTACCGCAACGGGACGCCTCTCAAGCCGTGACCCGAATGTGCAAAACATTCCGACAAAAACTGAGCTCGGACGGCGCATCAGAGAGGCGTTTGTGGCACCACGCGGCTCGGTGCTCATCACGAGTGACTACTCTCAGATTGAACTCAGGCTGGCGGCAATACTCTCCGAAGACGAGAAGCTCATGGACATTTTCGCGCGCGGAGAGGACGTCCACGCAGCAGTCGCGGCTCAGGTCTTCAATGTCGAGCAGTCAGAGGTGACTAAAGAAATGCGCCGCCGCGCAAAGGTTATAAACTTCGGCATTCTCTACGGAATGGGTGTAACTGCCTTGAGAGAAAACTTGGGGACAGATAGGGCGGAAGCGCAAGCCTTTTACACGAAATACTTTGATACATTCACCGGCCTTGCCGCATATCTTGAGCGCACTCGAGAGTCGGCGCGTCGTTTGGGCTACACGACAACGCTCTTTGGAAGAAAACGACATTTTCCCGGGCTCGCCTCGACACTTCCGTATGTGCAGGCGCAGGCTGAGCGCATGGCAATCAATGCTCCGTTACAAGGTACGCAGGCCGACATCATTAAGATTGCGATGGTGCGCATACATGATCTGTTTAATCGCTCATACCCGGGGGCGCATATCGTACTTCAGATTCATGATGAGCTTATGTTTGAGGTGCCTGAGTCTCTGTGCGACGAGATTGTGGCACGCACAACCGACATCATGGAGCATGTACTGAGTCCTCAAGAAACAAAAGGAGTACCCATACTCGTACACTCGCAAATTGGAAAGAATTGGGGCGCGATGACTGATGTGTAACCTATGCTTCTCGTGTATACAGGATCCGACACCGTACGCGCAAAGGCAGCTGCTCGCGCGGCAGCGCGCGGGCGTGAGGTAGTTAGGATAGGGGAAGGTGAAGAGTCTCTAGTTGCACTGTCACAGTACTTAGGGCAAGAGGGATTATTTAGTCCGTCCCTCGCCGTAATTGTTGACCGCCCGTTAGAGACGAAAGAGGGTGCGCGCCAGTTTCTCGAGCTTGCTCCGGCGTGCGCTACTTCGAGCACTCTCGTCATTGCCATCGAGCCGGATCTTGATGCCGCCGCGCAGAAGCAGCTTGCTAATAGCGCGACTATTGAAACATTTGATCTGCCTGCTCCCGTGAAAGAGGAGTTGCCATCAAGTTTTACGCTTATTGATGCGCTCCAGGCGGGGGATAGGAAGCGCGCCTGGATACTCTATCGGCAACTCATTGATGGCGGTGTAAGTGCGGAAGAGATACATGGCGCGCTCGCCTGGGCGGCTCGCGCGGTCGTCCTTGCGGCACGGACCCCGAACGCTCTGGCCGCGGGCATGAAGCCGTATCCTTACGGGAAGGCAAAGGCGATAGCTATGCGTATAGGGACGGAAGCAGCTATCGATCGATCTGCATCCCTCATGAACCTTTACCACGAGGCGCGCCGCGGTGCCGGAACACTTGAATACCTGCTTGAGGCGTACCTCCTCAAAAGATAATCTAACGTACCATCTTGTATTCCATTCAGCGCGTCTGCGTTCAGCTGAGGATGCGCCCGCACTACATGACTCTTATTTGTCCGCCCTGTTGGACTCGAACCAACGACCCACTCCTTAAAAGGGAGCTGCTCTACCAACTGAGCTAAGGGCGGATGCAGTGATTATGCACTAAATTATGGCTCATTGCCACAGCCGGGGTCGGTTGATATCGCGCTTGCGCAATTCTACGAGAGGAGTATAGTACGCGCCATGTTAGAGTCTGCTATGACCAAACAGGACAAGTATAGTGCTGAAGGTTCCTTAGGTCCTCGTCTTGCAATAACTTGTGCTTGTATCGCCTTAGTTTTGTTTGGATTTGCAATCTACTTCACATGTAGTTCATCTGACGAAGAACTTGGCTAGTACCTATCTTATTCTTCACAACATCCGCTCCGCGGAAAATGTTGGGTCACTCTTTCGCACCGCCGACGCATTCGGTGTTACTAAGATATACCTCACCGGATTTACACCGTCGCCGCTCGACCGGTTCAAGCGTCCGGTATCCAAAATAGCTAAGACCGCGCTCGGCGCGGAGCTCGTCGTTCCCTGGGAGTTTGGGCAGGTACATGTGTGTATAGAGCGACTGAAAGCCGAAGGTGTCCGTGTTGTTGCGCTCGAGCAGGACGCGCGGGCAGTCGAGCTTATGGCCTACTCCCGAAATGGGGATAGTGCGCTCATTCTCGGTAACGAGGTTGATGGAATCGATGCAAGCACGCTCGAAAAAGCTGATGATGTTGTCCACATCCCGATGCACGGAGCCAAAGAGTCGCTCAATGTTGCAGTAGCTGGCGGGATAGCGCTCTACGCGCTTACTGAGCGTTAGTAGGTAATTACGCTGACCACCTTATCGTTTTCATCAAGAAGCCGTATGCGTTCTGAGCGTGAACGCCAGAGCTCAGAGTCGCGTGAGAGGAATAGGTACCATGTATCGCGATAGAAACCGGGCTGGGTCTTGTGCCGCGCCACGCATCCGTTATAGGAGAGTTCAGTAGTAACAAATTGTACGCACTGATTGCCCGCGGACCCAGGAACTGATTTTGTCGAGAACTCGCACCGCCCCAGAGAGCGGACGATCGACTCGCACTCGTCGGTGTAGGTACCTAGAGCAAAGTACGTGTCAGCTTCGGTAGTCGGTCGGGGGCAGTCTAGTGAAAGCGGAGGAGTGAAATCTTGGAATTGTTCAAAATAGCCCGTACAGAGATTGGTGCGGAAGGATGTACCAATTGGCGATCGTTTTGTAATCAGGTACGCCGTATGTCCTGGTGCAAGTGCCACAGGTTCCGCGATACTATTACTTCCTTGAGCAGGAAGCGCTACAGCAAGTGGCACGGCTACGCGTAGGCCGGAGACTGACGACTCTAGTTTCCATCCAGAAATAGTAATCGGACTCTCAGCCGATGAATTTACACGAAGTGTGAGATACTCTCCATCAAGACTAGCGCTTGCAAGAGATGCTGATAGTGAGACGCGGTTGGCGTACGGTGAGCGCTCTTCCGTAATGGCTCCAAGGTATGTGGTAATGGTGGTAGATTTTGGGCCCTCGTCTTGACCTTCAGTACCACCGAGGAATACGCGTGGGATAGGTATGCCCGGTATAGTAGACCCTTGCTGTTGGCTAAAGAGGGGACCGCCGCGCGCCAAATCACTTTCGGTTCCGCCAGTGTAGTACCAAGCAACACCGAGCGCTATCATCAGTAAAACGACTATCGCGAGATCTTGTTGAGGAGTACGTGCCATAGGCACAGTATACCGCTCTACGAACGACGTGCCGTAAGCTCTTCACGAGTTACTCGAGCATCGTCCCACGGCGTCTTCTGTCCACGCGGACCCATAATGAAAGGATCAGTGCCTTTACCGGTTATTAGGACGGTGTCTCCTGGGGAAGCGAGTGTAAGTGCTTTTCGGATTGCCGCCCGTCGATCATAGATGATGTCTGCCGGACGAGTGAGTGCAACGGCCATTTCCTGCACTATTGTATGCGGATCTTCATCATAAGGATCTTCGTTTGTCAGAATGACGTGGGCACACTCGCGGTCTGCAATTGCTGCCATTTCGGGACGCTTCCACGTATCGCGGCCACCACCTGTGTTACCGAGGACGCAGATCTTACGTCCTGGAAACGCACGGTACAGGGCCGCAAGAGAGTCGGGCGTGTGTGCGTAGTCTACAATAACGGTAAAGTCTTGACCCTCATCAATGTACTCAACGCGACCGCGTACCAGGTTTAGCTTTTCGAGCGCGCGTACACAGACCTCAGGTTGAATGCCGAGTGCGATTGCAGCTGTGAGCGCGCCAATCGCGTTAACTGCGTTAAAGCGACCGGATAGCGGGAGTCGCACCGCGTGTCCTTTCCAGGTAAAGAGCATTGCGCGGCCATCTTCGCGGACATCAGGTATATCGCGTTCGCTGTAGGGCAGGGCGTGGTCGACCTGAGCGCTTAAGAATTTCGCGTTCCACTCATCATCGGTGTTTGCGACAATGGTGCGCGCTCTTTTCGGTGAGCGTTCAAGTTCTCGCACGAGGTCCCACTTGCGCGCAACATACGCGTCGAATGATCCGTGACTCTCAATGTGCTCTCGCTGCACATTGGTCATGATCATGACATCGGGGTAAAGGAAAAGGTGTCGGTACTGCCGTGCACCTTCGGTCGTAAGTTCAACTATGGCGTGGGTTGCGCCTTTCAGAATTGCACGGCGAAGGAATCGCTGAATGAAACCGCGTCCGGGCATCGTCATCTTCATTCGATTCGCCGTACTTTCTCCTCCGATTGCCGTGCGTATTGTGCCAACGAGCGCAGTTGTGTAGCCTGCCTCCGTGAGAATAGCAAAGAGCATTTCAGACACGGTAGATTTTCCTTTTGTGCCACCGACGCCAATCACCACCATGTTCCGAGCGGGGAATCGAGCGAGAATCGCCGCGGCGAGTTGGAGAGCAAAATGGTACGGGGGGCGCAGGTAGCGTTTCAGTATTCCGAGCATACGTTAGAGTGTACGCGATGCAAGTTTAATTGCTTCGCGTATCTTTTCTTCTGGACTCACCAGAGAGCGGGGTAGTGCACGCACTGCGTCCCGCGCTTCTTTTTGCGAGTATCCAAGGCCCACGAGTACCTCAAGGACCTCGTGATCAATGCCGGGTTCGGTGCCTTTATCAGGTGCGACCATCTTTTCACGCAATTCAAGCACTATTTTTTCTGCGGTTTTTTTTCCAATGCCGTACGCGCTTGAAAGCGCCTTCGCATCACCGCGGGCAATAGCGCTTCGAAGTGTCGCGCTCTCAACCGCATTCATAACTGCAAGCGCTGACTTCGGTCCGACGCCTGAGACGGTAAGGAGGAGTTCAAAGCACATGAGATCATCTTTCTCCAGAAAGCCAAAAAGGTCGTCAGCTGTCTCACGTACAGCCTCGTGCGTGTACAACAAGACCTCTTGGCCGTCGGCGATGCGTGTCATGGTCTGCGCAGTTACTGCGATACGGTACCCGATCCCTCCTGTTTCAATGAGGAGATCTCCGCGAATCGTTCCTATCACTGTCCCACGTACGGAGCCAATCATGGTTGCATTGTAGCGGTTTTTCGGGTACTGTACGAGCCATGGCACTAAAGAAGTCCGCGAAGAAGGCGATTCGTTCATCGAAGCGCAAATTTGTTTTGAACTTGCGCCGCCGTCGCGCCGTGCATGACACGGTTAAGGCAGCGCGAAAGTCCGCAGGTGCGGATCGCGCCGCTCAAGACGCGGCACTTACAGAGGCGTACCAAGCGATAGACAAGGCGCTTAAGCGCGGCGTCATTAAGAAGAACACTGCCGCACGCAAGAAGTCACGACTTGTGAAGTTCCTCAAAAAAGGAGGCAAATAGTCTCGAAAAAACCGCCCATCTGGGCGGTTTTTTACTTGGTACCCGCGACTCTCAGCTCACCCACGTTCACCTCGGTCGAGGCCCGCTCGTCGCGGTTTAGCGGAGGGTAAAACATCGCTGCAGTCATCATAAAAGCAGAAAACCTGCCGGCAGGGCAGGTATTTCAGTCTTTTGTGCTCCCGGCAGGAATCGAACCTACATTACAAGCTCCGCAAGCTTGCGTCCTATCCATTGAACGACGGGAGCGAACGAGGAGCGCCGCGAACACTTGTTTTCATGGCGTCCGAGTGATGGTCCCGAAAGCCTGAGCTTACGGGAGCGAACGAGGAGCGCCGCGAACACTTGTTTTCATGGCGTCCGAGTGATGGTCCCGAAAGCCTGAGCTTACGGGAGCGAACGAGGAGCGCCGCGAAAATGTAAGTCCTGGCGTCAGCGTGTTGCCCCCGAACGCTGCGCGATAGGGAGCAATGCGCCTACTGTAGCACAAAGTCGTGATTTTTCTAGCCGATACCTATCCAGTCAGCGAGTCGAGCGGAGAACGAGTTAAGAGACTCGACTTCTTCGATATTGTGGTTCTTAAGTGCGGTGCGGACTGCGCGAAAGTCCGCACGTCGAAGCGGTACCGTTACCACCTTGACGAGTCCTTTATTGAGTGAGAACTGAAGCATTGTTGGGGTACCTCCGGTAGTATGATCATCAATTGCGAAGTTAGCGATCGCGGGAAATTCAAATACCTGATCGCCCACATGAATACCGCGATCCGTTATTTTGAATAGGTGTAGCGCAGGGCGTCGCGATCCTGCGAGAGTGACAGTACCACCTGCGAGGAGAAGTATGATACCGAAGAGAAAGTTTCCGATAATGAATGCCGCTGTTGCGGAGCCAATCGATAGTATTCCTATTGACCAGTACCAAGTTGAGGTCTTGTGCACAAACTCGGTTTCAGTATCTTGCCAGGATGTATACACGACCGGCTGTTCCATAGGGGAAGTATACCTCGTGCTAGGCGTCGTTCAGTTTCACTGTGATTTTATTGTTGATGATAGTTACAGACTCATGCGGAATAGACGCGCGAAAATGCTCAAATGCACCAGACCCGTCTTCCTCGCCTCTACACGAGTACAGTGAGAAGTAGATTGAGTTATGCTCGGGGTATGTGTGTATAGCCGCATGAGACTCTGCGAGTAGAACGAGTGTGGTATACCCAAGAGGCGTAAAGCGGTGGGGTAGAGATCCGAGTACGGTAAAGTTGTCGATTTTTAAGCCCTCATGGAGTGTGGCGTCAATGAGTTCTATATTGTTGAGTACCTCGGGCGGAACGCCGTGGAAAACGGCGGAGATCTCGTTACCCGTGGCCGGAGATTGATAGTGTGTCACTGCAGTAGTTCATATTAGGTTCTGACAAAACGCCGCAGACGAATCGTACGACACGAGAAATGTAGCACCTCAGTGGAGTGGCGCAAGCGCATATGGTCATTAGTGTGTATAAGCGAGCTCATGCCGCGAGCTTACACGCGCGTCGTTCTCATCTCACACGCGAGTGCTCCCAGCACCCGCTCGCTTCCGCTTACAAAAATAACCGCCTTGCGGCGGTATTTTTCTACGGCGGAGGCGGTGAGATTCGCCCGCGGCTCGGCGCTGCTGCGCCGGCCTGGGCACCGACTCGCGCGCCTCCGCGCGCTCCGTCGTTCTCATCTCACACGCGAGTGCTCCCAGCACCCGCTCGCTTCCGCTTACAAAAATAACCGCCTTGCGGCGGTATTTTTCTACGGCGGAGGCGGTGAGATTCGAACTCACGGTCCAGTTACCCGGACGCCTGATTTCAAGTCAGGTGCTTTAGACCACTCAGCCACACCTCCGCTTAGGATACTAGCGTGTTTTGCCTAAGATATCAAAAGGATATACTGCAGGTATGCCACGACTCATGGGTATCGACTTTGGTGCGAAGCGGGTCGGCGTCGCGCTTTCAGACGAAAGCGGAAAGGTAGCGTTCCCAAAGGCCGTGCTGCCGAACGACCGCATGCTTGTCGGGGAGCTGGTTGCGTTTGCGAAGACGTACGGTATTTCAGAAATCGTCATGGGTGAATCTAAGGGGAATAGGGGAGAGGATAACCCGATTGCGGAACGCGCTCGAGCGCTCGCCGCCGAGCTCAAGCGAGAGACGGGCGCCGAGCTCCACTACGAGCCGGAGTACTATTCATCGCAGGAAGTGAGAATGCATACGGGTGCCTCGCGCGTCGATGCCGAGGCTGCGGCGGTCATACTTAATAGTTTTTTAACCAAACGATATGGCAGTCACGATTGATCAGTTTAGTGCCCTTGAGATCCGTATTGGCACCGTTGCAAGCGCTGAGCGGGTGCCGGACTCAGATAAGTTACTGCGGCTTACCGTAGACTTTGGTGAGGAGACGCACCGACAGATACTCTCAGGTATTGCTGAGTACATTCAACCGGAGGATTTAGTCGGACGGCAGTTTCCATTTGTCACAAACCTCGAGCCACGCGTGATCCGCGGCCACGTGTCGAATGGTATGTTACTTGCAATTGGTGATGATGGCATTGCGCTTATGTCCCCGAGTCGCGCCGTGCGACCTGGTGCTGAAGTGCGCTAGCTCTATGACACTCCTCGCACGCCTTCAGACGCAAATAATTCGATACTGGCTCGGGTTTAAAGATATTGTTGTTGCCGGGCGCGCGTACCCATTCTTAGCCGGACTTTCTTTTTTTGAATCCTTCCTCATTGCGATACCCGTTGACCCGTTTCTTGCCGCGATAGTGATTGCGGATCGAACGCGGTGGGTCTATGCGGCATGTATTGCGACTGTGAGCTCAACGGCGGGAGCTCTTGTAGGGTACGCGCTTGGCTACTTTGCGTTCGACCTCATTCGAGACTGGTTTTTCGCGGTGAGTGAGTCGTCACGGCTGTTGCAGCGCATAGTAGAACTTTTTTCCGAGAACGCCGTAGCGCTTACGTTTGCCGCAGCACTCACTCCAATCCCCAACGGGCCAGTGGTTATTGCCGCAGGGTTCGTTGGGACGGCACTCATCTGGTTTTTACTTGCATGGGTCGTTGCGCGTGCCATCCGATTTTTCGGTGTGGCGTATATTGTGTACGCGTTTGGGCAAGACACGCTCTCGCAGTCAGAACGATTTCTCAATATCGCGACCATTGTGCTTGCCCTCGTGCTTCTGGGTTGGTTTATGATCGCGGCGTCAGGGTTCTGACCACGTGAGTGCCGTATACTATGGGTATGTACTCGCGCATCGCGACCTATGTCGCGCAGTTTGTGCCACGCTCGCTCGCACCTCGCATCGCGGGTATTGAGATTGCAAGCACATTTGTACGTGCCGTAACAATTCCGAGCGACGATGGGTCGTGTGAGTTTCTCACCGTGACGCTTGGAGACAGTGCGCGAACGGGCGGCGCGCCCAATACTCGAGCGCTCACCGACGCGCTCCGCACGGTGCGCCTTAAACTCGGTTCTCTTCATGCCGTGGTCAGTGTCGCAGAGCGGAAAACATTTCTGTACGAAACAGTTGCGCGCGATGTGCACCATATACGTGAGGCAATTGAGTCGACGCTCGAGGCACGCGTACCGCTTCGGGCTGAAGATGTGGTGTGTGATGGGGAAATTGTGCGCACTGTTCCTGAAGGGGTAGTCGTTGCCGTGACAGCTCTCCCTCGGGCTGACGTGCTCGCTATTCACACGGCGTCTCGAGACGCAGGGCTTATGATTCGCGCCATTGAAACTGAATCCCACGCATTCGCTCGAGCAGTGCTTCACAGTACAGAGCCTGAAAGCGTACTCCTTGTTGACCTTGGGGCGCATGCTACACGGATTGCCATTACTGATCACGGCGTGGTCGCGTACGCTGCCTCGGTAGACTTTGGCGTGAAGCTTTTTACATCCGCGATTATGAAGCGTTTATCCATTTCAGAAGGGGAGGCGGAGGCGATTCGCATGCAGCGCGGATTTCTTTTAGGTGATGGAAATCGCGATGTGGTTGAAGCACTTGCCGGGCCAGTCTCTGCTCTGCGTGACGAATTTGAGCGCCATCGTTCATTCTGGAACCATGCTCCTGATCTAGAAGTATCCCGGCTTCCGATCTCGCGCGTGATTCTTGGCGGAGCAGGTGCCGCGACGCATGGAATTGCAGAGTATCTGTCGGACGCCCTCGGATTACCCGTTATTCAGGCGGACATATGGGCGCACGCTCTAAGAGGCGGTGCGCTTCCAAAGATGACTGCTAGTGAAGCGTTAGACTACGGAACGGCAGTCGGACTGGCACGACGATATCGCCCGACAGACCCATGGTAAATCTACTCACTGAAGAGATGCGGCGTGAGCGTACCAAGCGGTATATCCGTGCCGTGGGTGATGTATGGTTGACCGTACTCGCGACAAGTATTGCACTTTTGGGTCTCGTTCTTATCCCCGTATACATCATGGCTCGCTCGGCAGAAGAGGAGGGTGCGCAGTATCTTGCCGCGGCGGTTCAGATTGCCGAGCGGCGTGAACAGCTGGGTGCACTTCAAGAAATGGCTGAGCTCACTGAGCGGGTGCGTGTAGTTTCGGAAACACAGCGCTCGCGTCCGTATATGTCGCGAATTGTGCAAACCGTTTCGCAGAGCGCTTCACCGATTTCTATATCTGAAATTTCACTAACGGCGATTGCTGAGAGTGCTGCGGCAGTCACGATACGTGGTACTGCCGCGTCGAGAGCCGCGCTCGTTTCCTACACGAACGATCTGAAAGATGTGCCAGAGATCTCCGCACTATCGCTGCCGGTTTCCGCATACGCAGGGGATCGTAACGCTCCATTTACCATATCCTTTCGCTGGTCAGAACCTGCACCATGAAAACGCTACTCCGTGTGATTATTCTGTGCGTGTGCCTCATTGGTGTCGGTATCCTGGCATCTGAAACAGGACGCGCGATTACTGCGGCTGCACGCACGCGTGCCGAGATTATGGCTCTCTCCGAGCGAGATGAAGGCACGCAGCGTGCGGCACGGTTCCTCTCGGAACAGCGCGCGACTACGAATGCCATTGATGCGTATGTACTTGATGTTGATGATGTCCCTCGAGCAATCGAGCTCATAGAGACTGCCGCCAAGCGGGCGCGAATCACTGCCTCAGTAGGATCTCTCTCTGCAGTGCCAGTGGGCGAGTATCACGATCGTCTCACAGTGACGGTGAGCGTGGAAGGGTCGCGTGCCGTGCACGAGCGGTTTATAGAGACACTGAACTCGCTTCCGTCCGCGTCAACAATCGCCTCGATATCGCTACAGGGAACGGAGCGAGGCTGGTTCGGGACCTACACGATTGCGTTTGTCCAAAAAAAATAATATGCACTTTTTTCCACTGATGAGGATTCGAAACGTGTTCCGTCCTACGCCGTATCCATTGCGCGACTGGCTACTGATGATCGGTAGTACAGGGGTTTTGGTAAGTACGGGTTTTATGTACGCGTTTTCGCTTTGGAGACAGGCAGAAGTTGCGATAGTCCATAGCGCAGTTCCAAGCGTCGACACGGTCCCGATCTCAGCTGAAGTACTCGCGGAGCTCCGAGCGGCTATTGAAGAGCGCACTGCTCGGTATGAGGGTATGGGAACTCAAAACGTGAGTCGATAATCAAAAAAATGCGTCTGTGGTATAGTGCTCAAAGGCTTCTGAGCAAGGGGCCCCGTAGTTCAATGGATAGAACAGGAGACTTCTAAGCTCTTGATCGAGGTTCGATTCCTCGCGGGGCCACATGCGGGCGATTAGCTCAGTTGGTAGAGCAGCGCTTTTACACAGCGAAGGTCACAGGTTCGAGTCCTGTATCGCCCACAATAACTAACGAGCCCCGACCATGCGTCGGGGCGACGTAGTTTGTATGGCACTGCAAAATGTGTAGCTAATACCTTTTCAGAGAGAAATAGTGTACAGTTGCGCTCATGCACGTTCCGCGTGTACTAGGCATTATTCTCGACGGTAACCGGCGCTGGGCGCGTCAGCGCGGACTTCCGACGAGGGAAGGGCACGCTGAGGGGGCGCGGCGGGTTCGCGATGTAGTCGATTGGGCTAAAGAAACTGGCCACATAACAGACATATTTTTCTACACATTTTCAACCGAGAACTGGAAGCGCAACTCGCTTGAAATCGAGCACCTATTGCTTCTCATGGAGCTGTTCTTTAAGACGCGCGGCGAGGAACTTGCGAGAGCCAACGTGCGTATTCGTATTGCAGGGCAGCGCGAGCGATTCTCCCCAAAGCTCCGGACGATGTTCGCAGCGCTTGAAGAGCGAACAAAAAATAATACGGGGATTACTGTCTGGTTTGGTCTCTCATACGGCGGGAGAGCTGAAATTCTTGACGCGCATTTTAAGCTGGCGAATGAAAAAAAGATCCCTACTGAAGCAGAGCTCAAGGCGGCAATGTGGACCGCTGATCTTCCAGATCCTGACATCATTGTGCGCACGGGCGGTGAGCAGAGACTTTCTAATTTTCTTACATGGGGGTCGGTATACGCGGAGCTCTTTTTCACAAAAACACTCTGGCCGGATATGACGCGGGAGGAGTTCACGGCCATTATTAGAGAGTTTGGCAAACGTCAGCGTAGAATGGGTGCATAGTATGCAGCAGCCAGGCGATGTTCTTGCTCTTCTGGGTTCGTACGGTTCACGTGTTGATGCCGAGGCGCGCACATTTCTTGAGCGCGGTCCGTACGCGATGTATGGAATGATGCGGTACTTCATGGGCTACGCAGACGAGAACCTCGTATCCGTTGCCGAGTGTTTTGGCGGCAAGCGATTCCGCTCCGGACTCCTCTTACTTATTGCTGATCAATATGGAGCACTCGAGGATGCGGTACCGCTTGCGCTCTCGATAGAGTTGTTCCATAACTTCACGCTTATTCATGACGACATCGTTGATCGAGATGAAATGCGGCGCGGGCGCCCTACCGTGTGGAAACTCTGGGGCAGTGACCACGCAATAAATACCGGCGATGGGCAGCTACTCCTTGCGCTTGAAGCGCTCGAAAGGGCGCATCCAGCCCGTCGCGATCGCGCGCGGCCATTCTTTCTTGAAAAATATCGTGAGGTAATTGAGGGGCAGTACTTGGATTTTGAGCTGACCGCGTACTCGCTGAATGATCCGCGCACCACTGAAGCCGCGTATCTTGAGATGCTCACCAAGAAAACAAGCGTGCTTGTCGGTGCGGCGACTGCAGGCGCGGGTATCGCGGCGCTCATGCGGGACGAAGAGCTTGAACGGCTATGGAACTTTGGCCTCGCACTTGGTCGCGCGTATCAGATATGCGATGACACGGTTTCAATATGGGGCTCGGGCGATATGACTGGAAAGGTGCCCCATGGCGATGTGCGAGAGCGAAAAAAAACTCTGCCCGTGCTTATAGCGTATGAGCGACTCACTGGCACTTCTCGAGATGAATTTGCCCACCTGTACGGTAGTAAAAAGTCGCTTTCCGCAGACGAAATTCAGCGTGCCATAGCACTTATGAACTCGGTTGACGCGTACGGAGCGGCTCGTGCGCGAGTAGACCGTGAAGCAGGCTACGCGCGGCAAGCCGCAGATTCGCTCGCTATCCCAGAGGTAGGTAAAGAGCTATTAGGTTCGCTAGTGACGACACTTTTACCGCGAGTGACAGTATGAACGACCTGCCAGTACTGTACGAAGACGCTTCGGTTGTTGTAGTGAACAAACCTGCTGGCCTCATCGTACACTCAGACGGGCGTACGGTTGAACCGTCCGTAGCGGACTGGGTCGCAGGTCGCTACCCAGATACTCGAACGGTTGGTGAGCCGTGGATGTCTCCCCAGGGAACACTAGTTCCGCGACCGGGCATTGTACACCGTCTCGATAGAACGACGTCTGGTGTTTTAGTGATCGCAAAAACTGCTGAGGCGTACGCGTCGCTTAAAAAGCAGTTTCAGGATCGGACGGTTGAGAAGGAATACGCAGCTATCGTGTACGGAACTGTGCGTGATGACCGAGGGCGCATAGAACGCGAGATTGTACGAGTGAAGAGTGTGCCACCACGGTGGGGTGTTTCATTCGGAACTGAAAACAAGAAGCGTGCCGCGGTCACTGATTGGGCAGTCTTGCGCCGATTTTCGATTGCGGGTGAGCCATACACGCTACTTTCAGTGTGTCCGCGCACCGGACGTACACATCAGATACGGGTACACCTCAAAGCGCTCGGGCACCCCATCGTGTGTGACCACTTGTATGCGGCACAGAAGTCGTGCCCATCGGGACTCTCACGCCCTGGACTTCATGCGTACCGGATTACCTTCACGACACTCTCTGGGGAGCGTCGTACTGTCGAGGCGCCGCCCCCAGCAGATCTTGGGTTTGCGTATGAGGCGTGAATATGCTATTTTTCTGACACTATGGGAGTAGTCATGGATGTCAAAAAGCTCACGCCAGTGAAAACCACTGACCGCAAGGCATTGGGGATACGTGCGGGTGATACCGTACGCGTGCACCAGAAAATTGTCGAAAAGGGTAAAACCCGTATTCAGATCTACGAAGGGCTGGTTATCGCAACGAAGCATGGCACCGAAATCGGAGCAACATTTACTGTACGAGCAGTTATGTCTCAGATTGGAGTAGAGAAGACATTCCCGCTCTACTCACCGCTCATTGATAAGATTGAAATCATTCGACGCTCTAAAGTTCGCCGAGCAAAGCTCTACTACATTCGTGATCGCGCGTCCCGCGAGATCCGCCGTTCGCTACGTAATATGATCAGCGTTAATCTTTCAGCAGGCGGTAAAGAAGAGGAGGTGATTGCGACCGAGGTTGAAGATACAACTAACGAAGCGCCGATTGAGGCAAACCCAGCGGCCGAGCCAAAAGCAGAGTAACCAACGTACCGCCCGAAAGGGCGGTTTTTTTGCGCGACGCCGCCTCGGGCCAGCCCTCCGGTTTTAAAGTCCATGGGGCAGGTACTAAAAAATCCGGCGTGTGCCGGATTCTTTACTACCTGCGCGAGAGACGGGACTTGAACCCGCAACCTCCGCCGTGACAGGGCGGCGCTCTAACCAGTTGAGCTACCCCCGCAAGTGAGGAAGAAAGTAGCCGCGTGCGGATACTTTTTCCGAACGTCGCGGGAGGCAAGTATTGCTTACCCCCGCAAGTGAGGAAGAAAGTAGCCGCGTGCGGATACTTTTTCCGAACGTCGCGGGAGGCAAGTATTGCTTACCCCCGCAAGCCCGTTTAATGTATCGCAAAATCATGCTTTTTACAACGCGCGCTATACTTGAGGTATGGACGAATGTATTTTTTGCAAGATAGCTGCGGGAGACATTCCGGCTGAAAAAGTATTCGAAGACGAGCGTTTTGTCGCATTTCTGGACATACATCCCGTATCCCCGCGGCATACACTACTTATTCCGAAGCAGCATTTTCGTTGGTTTTATGAAATTCCTGACGATCTCTCCGATGGTCTTTTCCGTACGGCAAAAAAGGTCGCGCGCACCCTCAAGGAAGAGACCGGATCGGACTATATTAAGTTAGGTATTGTGGGCACTGACATTCCGCACGTGCACGTGCACCTCATTCCGCGGCGAATTGCGGATGGCCCTGTGCGCCCCTAGCGCGCGTCTGCGTCGTCGAAGCGCGAAACATCGGCCACGATTGCTTTGTGGTCGCTCACGCCGTCTACCAGATGGACAGTATGTGCACGGTAGCTTGGGGTTGTGAAAAGGTAGTCGACCATATTTGTTTCAAGTTCGGAGGCGTATCGCGTGCCTTTGAGCCGATGTCTCGCCACATCAATACTCCCGTCGTATTCAGTTGGGATGCAGTCTGTGTACCCTTCGGCAAGCAGGGGATACAGCTCGTTTTTACCGCGCGGAATATTAAAGTCCCCAATCAAAACATGTTCTCCGAGCGTATGAAGGATTGCTTTGAGGGCGTGAAGATCCTGCCGTTGCCTGTCATTTGCCATCCCATCTGGTGTCCAAGTGAAATGTGTTGTCACTATGCGTAGATTCACGGGCTCAGTAAGGTGCACCGAAATGATTCCGTACCGGTAGGTCGCGTAGATAGAATCGACTGATGAGTCGTCAAATCCTGGCAACGGCTCCGGGTACTCTCTCAGGTACTGGGTCGTTACTTGCGAGAAGGGTGAGCGCGCGAGTACGCCAATACCGAAAACCCCGCTCTCCGCAGAAGTGAATCGTTGTCGTTTGGTGGTGGGTAGAAAAGCTCGATGCGGATAGTCGGGGAATAGGCTGAGGTCCGATTGAAATACTTCTTGCAAGCAGAGCGCTGCCGGCGCTTCATTAACGACGAAAGGGAGGACGGTATCGAGGTGTCGGTCTCCCTCAATGTTTACTGATACGATACGCATCTGTCTCATACTACCAGCATAATGTGCGATACACTTCCCGTATGCGCGTCGCACGCCTCACGACCTTTGTTGAGAGGTACCAGCACCAGCTCTCTGTCGGCTCGTTTTTTGTCGGCTTTGCACTAGACACGGTGCTGTTAAAGCGCATCGATCTTTGGGCATCTAACGCGCTCCTCATAACGTACCTTGCCATTGCGCTCGCAGTGTTACTCATCCTGCATAGTGCTGCGGCAAGACCACCGCGCTCCGTAGTGCGCGCGCGCATTCTCGAGTGGCTGCCATTTGTCGCGCAGTTTTCATTCGGAGGAATGTTTTCAGGTTTCCTCATTTTCTATTCGCAGGCGGGTACGTTGAGCGGTTCTTGGCCTTTTCTTGCTCTTATTGTTGTGCTTATTGTTTGCAATGAGTTCATGCGTTCCTACCAATCGCGATTAACGTATCAAGCAGCGCTCCTATTTTTCTGTCTCTACTCCTTCTCAATTTATGCGGTTCCCATATTTCTCGGTTCTATGAGCGATCGGATATTTGAGCTTTCAGGAGTTGTTGCTCTTGTGTGCTTTTTTGGTGTCTACCTGCTACTGCGACTCATCGATGTACGGCGCGTCCGCGCGTCCGCACCAAGCATTGCTGCGTCAGTCCTTGGTATCTACGCGGTCATTACAACGCTCTATCACACGAACTTTCTGCCGCCGATTCCGCTTTCTCTCAAAGATGTCGGCGTGTACCACGACCTTGAGCGGCGCGGTGGTGTCTATAGTGCATCTGCCGAGCCTCAGTCCGCGTGGGAGCAGATTACTGGTTTTACGCTGAGTGTAGTACCTGGTGCAGAGCTCTACGCGTACAGCTCGGTATTTGCTCCGACAACACTAACCACGAGTATTGTGCATCGGTGGCAGCGCTATGAGGACGATACTTGGGTTACGGTCGCGTCTATTCCTTTCAGCATCATAGGAGGCCGCGATGGTGGATACCGTGGGTACAGTGCGGTTCCTATTCTTGCTCCCGGGCTCTGGCGAGTATCAGTCGAGACGGTTCGCGGCCAGCGCATCGGTAGTCAGTCATTCACTGTTGAGTTTGTGTCCTCGCCAGTAGCTACGGTATCTCGTATACTGCGCTAATGGCAAAAATCTTTAAGTTCTTCTTGTTTTCGATTTCGATCACTGTGATCGGTCTCGTTTCTATGTACCTCTTCGGGGGGTGGGCAGCGCTTATGACAACGGTGCTCCTCATTATCCTAGAAATTACACTCTCGTTCGACAATGCAGTCGTAAATGCTCGTGTATTAAAGCGAATGAGCCCCGTGTGGCAGCAGCGCTTTCTTACGTGGGGTATTGCAATTGCAGTTTTCGGAACTCGATTCGTGCTTCCGATACTCATCGTTTCAGTGGTGACTTTTTCCTCACCGTGGCTCATTACGCAGATGGCCATCTTTGATCCTGTGCACTATGGAGAACTCCTCCACGAGGCAGGGTATGCGATTCACTCGTTTGGCGCAGCGTTCCTCGGAATGGTGGCGCTCAAGTACTTCCTTGATGCAGAAAAAGACGTGCACTGGATACGCACCCTTGAAGCACATCTCACGCAGTGGGGGAGAATAGAAGCTGTTGAAATCGTGGTCCCGCTCGTCGGTATTGCTGTACTTTCATTCTTCGTGCCGTTTGAAGCGCGCGCTACCGTACTGGTGTCAGGTATTTTCGGTGTCGTTCTTTTTATCGCAATGCAGGGTATTACAAGCGCATTCGCGGTTGAGGCTAAAGAGGTTGGCACGCATTCCGCCGCACTCTTTATGTACCTTGAAGTCCTTGATGCCGCATTCTCGCTGGATGGAGTGATTGGTGCCTTCGCACTTACCTCATCGATCCCGATTATTGCGGTAGGACTCGGTGTTGGCGCATTCTTCGTACGCTCACTCACTGTGTATATGGTGAAAGAGCGGACACTCGATACTCTGAAGTATCTTGAACACGGTGCGCACTGGGCTATATTTGGCCTTTCAGTTTCGATGTTTGCCGCACTCCTGACTGATGTTCCTGAAGTGGTGACTGGCACGATCGGTATTTCTTTTGTCGTGGCAGCATACTGGTCGTCCGTAGTTGCTCAGCGTACCCAATAGCGGGCGTGTCATACTGTTCGTATGAAAACCAAGCGCCAAGGTCCGAATTCAGAAAGCTTTTATCACCAACCTACGCCTGTTCGTGCGCCACGAACACGCACCACAGACCGCGGAGCCGGTTCACACAATACACGCAGATCTTCAAAGCGGCGGTAGTACTGCCCCCTTTTTGTGTGGGGGCGCAAGGTTCATCAGCGAGTCATACAGGATTGCGGGCGAACTCGAGGGAGGTCCTTCTCAGACCACGCAATAATGCCACCTTCGAGCGATACTACATGCGCACCGCGTGCTTGTAGTGCTTGCGTGACGAGCGCGCTCCGGCGCCCAGACGCACAGACTACGTACATACGTTTGTCCGCATGCGTGGCCAGAAGAGTGTCTATGGCTGCCAGTGCCTCAGTGTGTGGGATGTGGAGTGCTCCAGGGAGGTGCACATCTAAGAATTCATCTGCACTCCGTACATCAAGTAGTACGGTATCTGCACGCATTTGTTGTGTGCCGGGTTCATAAAGGTGCGCATGTGCAGTGAGCGCATCAACTGTCGGTATGATTTCTGAGTCCAGTACGCCCTCAGGGCGAGCAAGGAGCTCCTCATGTTCTATCCTTGGGAAGTCTCCTGGATCGAGGTACTCAAAATATTCATCTATGTACGGGAGAGGCCCATCAGGGCAGATGAAGACTGTTATTAACTCTCCATGTTTCTGCACAGCGGCATCTAACGAGCCGTCAGTATCCATCCGTTCGAGTTCTGCAAGAAGACCAGCAAGTGCGAATCCTGAACTGGGACCTCCAAGGATGCCGGCACGAACTAACGCAAGACTTGTCCTGAACGCATCCTTTGTTCCAATTGTGTGAACGTATTCCGTAACAGCATTCCAAGGAAATGCTATTTGTGACAGTAAGTTCTTGGTCCGTACGCCTGGTACTGGATTATTGGGTGCGCGCACTGCACCGATAATGCGAACGCCAGGCACGACCGACTTTAGATATGTCCCTATGCCTACAATAGTTCCTGTCGTACCGAGTCCGACGCAGACAATATCAATGCGCGAACCTAGTTGCGCGTAGAGCTGTGGACCGGTGACCTGTTCGTGTGCAGCTGGATTAGCGGGATTATCATACTGACCAGGATTGCACCATCCATCTGCAGCTCCACGCACTCGAGCTTTATAAATTCCACTTGTCGCATCGCGAGGATCTGGACAGATAGGTTCCTCGTTCACCTCAATTTCAGTTCCAAATAGCCTCAAGAGCGCGAGTTTACCTTTAGACACCTCATGTGAGACGATCGCGCGGGTACGTGGAATACCGAATAATCTCCCGAGTGTGGCGAGAGAGAAGACTGTATTACCGGACGAGTTCTCTATGAGCGTATGTACTGAGTTGAGCGCACCTCGAGCTGCTGCATCAAGGAGCATCTGGCGCGCGGGTATGGATTTAATGTTTCCAAGGGGGAGCAAGAACATGCATTTTGCAAAGATGCGAACTCCGCGCTCTGCATATGGGTTGAGCGCAGGGGGTAGTTCAACGAGCGGTAGTGGCGGATGCTTCTCTGGAGATAAGTACTCGAGGAGCGCATGCGGCCCTGAAAAAACGTTATGCATACGAAATGAGGAAATGTGTAAGGTCTCCCATAGATCGGTATGGCTCTCGCTCTGCAAGCGATTCTTCTAAAAGTAGAAATGTGTCAAAGTCAGGGTCAGGGGCAATGTCGTAGAGCGTACGCACGCCACCATGAAAAAGTACTCGCGCTCCAGAACGATCTATTTGTATACGTACTTCAGATGGATCAAACAGATACAGTGTCTCGTCTGGGTATGAGGCACTGCGGACCCGTCGCTCAGTGAGTGAGGGGAGTGGTTGTCCGTGCGCACATGCATCTATCAGATATCCATGCAGTGACCCAACGACGAGCGAGAGTGTTCCGCGCTGGGCGCGGACCCATGAAAGGAGCTGTGAAAGCGTTTCTTCTGCGTGCGTATGCCAGTTCAGTACCGCGTGACAGAGTACAAGGTCGCCGGGCGCAAGGTGTACATGCTCAAGCACGTCATTAATTGAATACTGAAAAATTGCGTGCGGTACATCGTGCAGAGTATGTGCTGCGCGATGACGCATGTCTTCAGACGGATCATATCCGTGCACTGAGCAATTCCATGTCCGTGCCAATATGTGAGCTACTCGTGCTTCTCCGCAGCCGATATCGACAATACGCTTTGGGGTAGGCGTGCACTCACGGATGAGTGCACGCGATATAAGCGACTCGCGGAGAGCGCCGTGTGGTGTATGTGTCACCGTACGCGCAAATGCACTACCCTGAGTGAACGGGTTCATATGCGAAGGAGTGTCAGTGGGATAGTGCACGGTGGCGTGGTGTAGTTGTGTCGCGTCGATTTTCTCGGAAAGAGCGTGCCCATTTTGGCGCATGTCATGACACGTTCTTTAGAAACTGGAATTGTACGCCGCGCTGTCACTGTAATCGCATCATCAGAAAGGTACGCAACTTCGTGACAGGGTACCTGACCTAAATTGAGGAGTAGTGCGGCTTTGTGCCGATGATGGCCGTCGAGTATGGTACGTGACTCAGCGTCTATAAGAATAGGGTGGTCGAACGCACCTGTTCGTAGGAATTGAATGGCGATCTGTAACACTCGTAGCCATGAGACGCGCTCATGAGGCTTGAGTGACTGTGGTGGATGCAGGGTCATATTATCCTTCTTCAATTTGATGCGTGAGATCACCGAGGCGCTCAGCGATATATGTCTGCGCCACGTAGGTACGATGAAGTGCGTGCAGGCGCTCTGTTCGGGTCTCGTGTGCACGCGATGCTCGAGCGCGTGTAGCGAGATCCTCGAGCAGTCTCATATTTTCTGGTAATAGCGCACTACTTTGAAGTGGGGAGCCGCTTCGGTCAGATGCACGGACCGCGGGATCTTCACGAATGTACCCCAGTAGATTGGCATCAGAAATGGATTGCTTCAGTAGCGCTACATCCTCGTCACTGCGTACTTTATTACCGAGAACGCACACATATTCCGCTACGCCGGCGCTTTGTGCGAGCGCGTAGTACTGAGTCCAGACGCCAATGCTACGCTGCGTTGGTTCTACGATGAGTGCGAGTATGTCGAACTGTGCATGCAATGTGTTCGAAAACGCGTCGACACCGGCGACCATGTCTGCAATAACCCACCCGTCGCGATCATCTATATGTGACAGAATATTTTCGAGTATTGCGAGGTTGTTGTGGTAACACGATGCGCCTATGGACTCTTCTTCGTACGACCCTACAACGCCTACTTTCAAGTATTGCGTCCCGGTGAGGTATGGAAGAAGTAGTGTGGGATCAGTGCTCGTGATTCGAGGCGATGTGCGTGTTGGTGGCGTCGACTTCACAAAATGTTTCAGAGACTCAATGCGTGGATTGGTAGCCATGAGTGCAGAGCGGATGGCAGTGGCAGTAGCGGCATGCGAGAGGTGCATGGTTGGTTCTGGAGCAGGAATGCCGAGCAGGGCAGGAAGGTGCATATTTATGTCAGCATCAAATGCCAGCACAGACTCTGTACGGAGTATCCGCGAGTGCGCAAAAAGTGCTGCTATGGTGGACTTACCGCTCCCTCCTTTGCCTACAAATGCGACTCGCATAGTAACAGCTATGATATCGCGAATAATTCGCAATTGTCAAAGATATCTCTCAGTGATTAAATGCAATCACTGAGTATGCGGCGGCGCACATCTGAGAGAGATGCAATACTGCGAGTTTTGCAAGAGGCAGAGCGACCACTGACGCCAGCGGGAGTATCTGATTCTGTTGGTCGTACCGCGCATGTGGCCACGGTCTATCGCGCACTTGATGATTTGGTCGACACTGGCCTTGTGCGAAAAGTAGCGTTAGGTGGCAGAGCTACGTACTATGAGCTTGCGCGTAGCCATCATCATCACATTATCTGCACTCGGTGTGGCGATATAGAGGACATCCATGAAGAGCCGAAGAAGTTAGACGGGAATGCGCTCAAACAGTCAAAAAAATTCAGCACTATCACATCACATGCTCTCGAATTTTTCGGAGTGTGCAAGAATTGCGTCTAGTGCGATTCAAGAAGGGTGAGACTGAGCATAATACCCACGCCTACTAAAAAGGCGAATACTGCAGTGATAGATGATGCGACACCCTCACTTTTATGCAGTTCAGGAATTAAGTCAGCTGCAGCGAGGTAGATGAATGCGCCTGCGGTCACTGCGCCTGCGTACGCAGCAAAGAGTGGAACATCGCTCCCAATGTAGAGCACGAATCCTGCGCCGAGGAGAGCAGTAAGTCCCGATAGAAAATTCCAAAGAAGTGCGGCCCGGCGAGAATAGCCTGCGTGAATGAGGAGTGCGTAGTCTGCGATTTCTTGCGGTATTTCGTGAAGAAATACGGCAACGGTGGTAGCGACACCGAGTGAAGGTGAGAGCAGGAAGCTTGCTGCAATGACGGCGCCATCAATCATATTATGAATTCCGTCAGCGACGAGTACGAGTGGGGCAACATGCGCGTGTGAAGGCCCGGACTCAAACTTTTCATGACCGCTATGCTCGGTTTCCGGGCCGTGGTGCGCGTGGTGCCAGCGTAGGTATCGTTCGAGAATAAAGAAGCTCGAGACACCAGCAAGAGCCGCAACTCCGAAGAGGAACCCGTCACCAATGACTTCGAGTGACTCGGGAATCAAGTGTACGAATGCATCCGCAAGAAGCGCACCTGCCGCGAGCGCAACGAGTATGCGGACGATGCTTCCTAAGCGCGTGGCATTGAGTGCAAGAGCGGCAACGCCAATAAGTGACACCAGAGAGACCACAAATACCGCAAGCAATGCGAAAAAGGTAGTTTCCATAGCTCGCATGCTAGCATGCGAGCATGCGAATTATGGTTCTTGCCTTTCTCGCGCTCTTCCCATTTTCAGTCGCGTATGCGGAGGAGGCAATTATGCGTGCCACAGTGCTTGAGGTTCGGTCGGAGCGGACTGAGTCACTGCCTGGTATGTATGGAACGCAACAGATTCAAGAGATTGCAGTTGAGCTCTCTGATGGTTCGCGGGTACTGATTGTAAATGACCGTGTCCCGCTACGGGCGGGGGACCAGTTTTATGCACTGAAAGCAGATAGTGCCGATGGGAGTGTTGTAACGGTACATGACGTGGATCGTTTGCCAGTGCTTGCTGCGGCCGTGGCGCTGTTTGCTCTCGCGACACTCGTCGTTGGGTGGTGGGTAGGCGCGCGAGCGCTCATATCGCTCGGTATATCCATAGTCTTTATTCTGTATGTCCTTATTCCGTTACTTGGAGCTGGGTACCCGCCAATTCTTGTGTGCGGCATTGGTGCTGCCTGTATTTTGGCGATTGCAATGGTGGTAACGCACGGCATGCGCCCGGGGGTGCTCGCGGCATATATAGCCGCGGTCGGTGCAGTATTCATTGCGATTGGACTTGCAGAAGTATTCGTGGCCGCGGCGCACTTGACCGGTTTTTCAGACTCTGCGGCGGCTATGGTGAGTATCTCGATCGACGGCATCAATATGCAGGGCCTCCTGCTCGGTGCGATGATTATCGGAGTCTTAGGTATTGTGGACGATCTTGCGGTAACACAAGTCGCGACTGTAGCAGAGCTTGAATCTTCGGGGATTACTGGCGGAGCGGAGCTCTATGCACGCGCGATGCATGTGGGGCGCGAGCACTTAGGCGCTGTTGTGAATACACTTGTACTCGCGTACGCAGGAGCATCGCTCCCGCTTCTCATGCTCTTTGCGTATGCTCCTGCGCCGAGCATGGTGCTCATCAATAGTGAGGTCATTGCGCTTGAAATCGTGCGCGCGGCGGTTGGTGGCGTGGCTCTCGCTCTTGTGATTCCGGCCGCTACCGCACTCGCGGTATACCTCCTGCGTCGTGGTATTCGGCTTGATACAAGGCACGGGTCTCACGTGGTACACTGACGGCATTATTTAGTAGATTGTCATAGACACCTACCTATGGACCCACAGCACGGATCGTTGTTTACCTCGAAGCGCATAGAGCGCCTTGCTGCACTTTTTCTCATTGCAGCTACCGCGTTCGTAACCATTATCGCGATTGATCGGCTCACGGACCTGTTCGATGCGGGTCCGGCAGCAACAACGGTTATTACTGTTGAGGGTACTGGTACTGCCGCTGCGGTACCGAATATCGCTATGATTTCGTTTACAGTTCTCGGAGAGGGTAAGACTGCGTCGCTCGCGCAGGACGAGGCGACAAAGAAAAACAATGTCGCACTTGCACTTCTCGCCCAAAAAGGAGTTGAAGAGAAGGATATAAAAACGACATCATATAATCTTTCGCCTAAGTACTCATTCCCACAACCATGCTACGCCCCGCCGTGTATCTATGATGAGCAGCGACTTGTCGGGTACGAAGTTCGGCAGACTACTGAAGTAAAAGTACGTGACCTCGCACAAGTGGGGGAATTGCTCTCAATGCTCGGAGATTCTGGCGCGAGTGAGCTGTACGGGCCTAATTTCACTGTCGAGGATGAGGACGCGGTCCGAGCTGAAGCGCGTAAAGAGGCAATAACTGAGGCGCGGGCAAAGGCAAAACTGCTTGCGCGCGACCTCGGCGTACGCCTCGTTCGCGTGGTGTCATTCAATGAAAATGCTGGGCCATACCCGATGCCATTCTACGGACGTGGCGGTCTTATGATGAATGAGGCTGTGAAAGCAACACCGGACGTAGCTCCAGGGGAGAATGAGTTTTCTTCGACGGTATCTATTACGTACGAGATCCGCTAGGAATTGACAGTTAGTACTGCACCAGGTACTATAAAAGAAGCCCGAGCAGGGCTTTTTTTATAGGAGCTTTGAGCGGTACAATCCAATTATGAACGCATTCATTCAGTACTTGCGCGATGTCAGAGCTGAGCTCACGCATGTATCGTGGCCAACATCAGCTCAGGCGATCGGCTTTACCGGTCTGGTGATCATCATTGTCATTATTGTAGCCGTGGTGCTCGGAGCAGTCGACGCACTTTTAACCATCGGTATTGAATCAATACTCTAAGCGTATGGCAACACACGAAGTAGTCGGTAGAGCCTGGTACGCCGTGCATACGTATTCGGGGTATGAAAATGCAGTTTTGCGCAATCTAAAGCAGCGCATCGAGTCCCTCGGCATGCAAAATAAGATTTTTAATGTCATCGTACCCACCGAGAAAAAGATCAAAGTCGTCGGCGGTAAACGACAGTCAGTCGAAGACAAGATTTATCCCGGGTATATTCTCGTAGACATGATTGTGGACGAAGAGTCGTGGTTTGTCGTCCGCAATACTCCGCGAGTGACTGGATTCGTAGGAAGTGGTGTTACTCCTGTTCCGCTCTCTAAAGAAGAGATAGACTCGCTCTTCAAGCGTATGTCGAACGATGTCGCAAAGCACAAGATTGACTTTACGGTCGGCGAGCCAGTCATAGTGACTGACGGGCCGTTTAAGGATCTTGAAGGCAAGGTGGGCGAGATCGATGAGGAGAAGGGTAAGATAAAGGTTCTCGTGTCTATGTTCGGGCGCGAAACGCCGGTTGAACTCGACTTTTTGCAAATTAGGAGAATTTGAGTAGAATAACCTCACATCTATGGCAAAAGTAGTAAAGAAAATTAAGTTGCAGATTGCTGGAGGAGCGGCAACTCCTGCGCCTCCAGTCGGTACCGCTCTCGGTCCTGCGGGCGTAAACATCGCGCAGTTCGTGAAAGAATTTAACGACCGCACGAAGGAGATGCGCGGTGACATTATTCCAGTTGAGCTCTCGGTGATGGATGACCGCTCGTTCACCTTCGTACTCAAGGTTTCTCCTGCATCACGCCTCATCTTAAAAGCTATTGGTCTTGAAAAGGGCTCGGGGAAGGTGGGTACTGTAAAGGCAGGGAAAATAACCAAGGCGCAGGTAGCGGAAGTAGCGGCAAAGAAAATGCCGGACCTCAATACGTCTGATCAGGCACAGGCTGAAAAGATTATCGCTGGCACCGCAAGGAGCATGGGGATAGATATTGTTTAAGAAAATTCTTTAAACCGCCCGAATGGGCGGTTTTTTGTGTGCGCTAGACTGGGCATATGAAAGTGTCGCTCGTGAATAATGGGAAGAAAGAGCCAGAAAAACTACGCTCACTTTTGAGTGAGCACCAGGTTACGCTCTATGACGCTACGCAGGCATCGAACGTAGAAGATTCAGACCTCATAGTTCTCTCTGGCTCAAGCAGGTTTCCGATCATGGGGAATGAAGATGAGCTCGAGCCAGAGTACTCGCTCGTGTTAAATGCTCGTGTTCCAATCATCGGTATCTGCTACGGCGCAGAGCTCATCGCACGAGCGTTCGGTGGTACACTCGTAGATCTTGGAGAAGGGAACAAGGAGCGAGACTTAGTTGATGTAGAAGTTGTAGTGCCTCACCCTATGTTCGGAGGGCGTACCCATTTTCAGGCGTATGACGCGCACCGCTGGACGGTCGAGGCACTCCCACACACGCTCGAGCTTCTTGCTCGATCAAAGCATGGGCCAGAAGTGTTTCGACACCGTATACGTCCTGTTGTTGGATTTCAGTTTCATCCAGAAAAGATGGTCGATGAGTCGTACGGCGACGAGGTGTTCAGAGCAGTACTTGCTCACTACGCTCACTAGCCGAGGCGTATTTCCTTGGTGAGTCCTAGTTTTTCTATGAAGTAGCGGTCGTGACTCACCACGATGAGTGTGCCGGTGAATGTAGCGAGTGTCTCTTCGAGCTCAGAGACGACCTCGAGGTCGAGGTGGTTTGTTGGTTCGTCGAGTATAAGACAGTTCGGGTTTCGTGCGACGAGCTCTGCGATGAGGAGGCGAGAGTGTTCGCCTGGGCTCAGTACCGTAAGCGGCTTATGCACGTCTTCTGCGGTTATACGGTACCGGTTTAAGAGTTTGCGCGCATCAGTTTCTTCGATCTCAGTTTCTCTGAGGAAGTGCTGCAGTGCAGACTCGTCTGTAGCAGTGTCGTAGGCCGACTGGGGGAGGTAGCCGATGCGTACGTCCGCGCCCCGCACAAGCATGCCTTGCACGCCGCCACTGTGGGTGCCAAGGAGGGCATTAATCAATGTCGTTTTACCTGCGCCGTTCGGACCTGAGATGTGCACGCGGTCTCCGTACTGAATCGTGGCTGTGATAGGTCCGATAGCGCGAGAGTCGTATGTGAGCGTTACATCAGTGAGCGTAAAGACATTCGTGCTCCCTCGAGGCGCATCGAGCTCGATTTTGAGAGGGAGTTCATGCACTGGTTTGTGTATCGCCTGCGCTTCTTCCGCGAATGCGTCTCGGCGATCTTTCATGATGCGTGCGCGGTGGCCAGCCTCCGCCTCTTGGTCGCGTAGTATCGCAGCCTGTGGCTTTTCCTTCTCGTGTTTTGGGAGTTTTTTTGTTCGTTTGCGTCGCGCTTCTATTTCACGCATCCACCCGAGTCGCTGCTCAGTCTCTTTTGTGAGACGCCCGAGCTTTTCCTGAGCGTCTGCATACGCACTCCACTCTCGTGCGATTTTCTGTTCGCGCGCTTCGCGGTACTCGGTGTAGGTGCCGTTGTAGATCGTGGCAGTGTGCGTGTGTGGGTCGAGCTCAAGTATCTTTGTTACCGTACGGTCGAGGAATGCGCGGTCATGAGAGATGATGATGCACGCACTGCTGTGGTGAGATACAAACTCCTCGAGCCGCTCGAGTCCGTCAGTGTCGAGGTTGTTGGTCGGTTCGTCGAGTAAAAAGAGTGCGGCAGGTGAGCGCATGAGTGGCTCGAGTACGCGCTTTGCGCGCTCACCACCAGAGAGATCTGCTGCATCGTGCGTCTGAGGGAAGTATGCGACTGTGCTACTTTCGACCGTCACTGACCCGGCGTCTGGTGTTTCTATACCGGCGAGTATACGAAGGAGTGTACTCTTACCCGAGCCGTTCGGACCGACGAGCCCTATCTTCTCGCCACGGTGCACAGAAAACTGCACTCCGTCGAGAACGAGGTGGTCGTACGTTTTGCTAATCCCACTGCACGAAAGGAGTGCAGTGTGTGCTGAATGTGTGTGCATAAGACAAAGTTCCGCGTCAGCGGTGAGGTACCTAGTAACGGTTACTTCGTCTTCATGGGAGTGTGTTTTTTGATATCGCGGTCGGCCCAGAGGCGGGGGAGCATCATCTCTGGCTTCCAGTCTTTCTTTAATTTCTTCATGTCGGTAGCGACCTGGTACTTGCCGCTTGCGGTGTAGTCCTTGCCTGCGATAGGTCCAGTTTCAAAGAACACAAGCTGTGCGATGCGGCGCCCTACGACGAGCGGAATGATGTAGTGCTGCGATGCGTTCGAGATTTCCATCGTCCAGCGATTCACGTAGCCGACATCGCCCCAACCTGCGCATTTGCAGACATTAATAAAGTTTCTGCCGAGCGACGAGCGCGCTTTCATCATCGTCGTCACGGTCTCGCGGCCGCCAATAAACTCGTTCGTGTGTGCGAGGATGGTCTCGCCTGGCTCCAGGAGTATTACTTTGTCTTTCGGGGCGATGCCGTCAAAGGCAAAGTTGAAATTCTTAAATGCGTCTTTTGCGAGAGTGGCACGTTCCGGCTTTGCCCCCCATACTCTCTCGGTATCTTGTCGGGAGTAGACATTAAAGACCTTCATGTGGTCTACCGGCGGTTTTTCACGATAGTACCACTCACCAATAGTCACATCGTAGCTCGATGTTGCTAGATTTTCTCGAATGAACGGTTCAATAACAATCGTACCCGCTGCTCGGTGGTCAAGTATTTTTTTATCAGACAGTGCCATGAATGTTTTGTTATTGCATCACGATATCATGCGACCCGCGGCGCACGTCAAACCGAGTCTCAGACGTGTCGAGGTGGAGCCTCAGCCCGGTCTCGCGGAGTCGGGCCTCGATTTCACCTCCCATCGAGAGTGCAAGCGTCCGGAGCGTAGGATGCACTGTTGATCCCGAGCGAAGTTCCACAAGGTAGACGAGTCCCGGCAGAGTCCCGGTCAAGCGATTTGCAGTACGATATCCCATCGGTATGTAGTACTGAAGAGTGTCAGGGTCACGATACAGAGCACTGAGGCGCGACTCGTAGGTGCTCAAGAATGTGCGCGCTTCATCACGAAGCGCGTCAGGCATCTCCTCGAGGTACCACTCCTCAAAGCCGTATGCTGTGGTGAGAAGCGGGATGCGCTGCGCCACCGCGCGGTGGCGTTGAATGTCACGGAATGATCCGAAGTCGAGTAGATATTCAAACTGGAGTTCGCCGGCTTCATCGAGCATCCGTGGCAACTCCGTTTTTGGGGGTCTGGTTTCAAGAATTACACGATACTCCTTGAGATAGGTACGATCGATAGAATCGCGAGTAACTGCGAAAGGTTCCGGCGAAAACTTTCGGTAGTATGCGAGCATCGGCATTGCGGTCTCAAGGTAGGCTTCCGTTTCGGTATACTGCTTTGTGCTGAAAGAGTTCGGATACGCTGTTTGGAGTGCTGACTCAAGTGCGGCGCCGATGTGGCGCACTTCAAACAGTGGATGATGCCGGAGTGTTCCGAGTCTGTCGCTAAAAACGCGTAATGGACCGTGCCATGCCAGGTTTGTAGACGCTCCAGCGGGAAGGAATGCGCGCATAGTGTCAAATGCGCGAGCGAGTATCGCCTTGTCATACATAGTTTGCGACTCCCCCTCGCGAATAGGGTAGCGCCCTTTCAGATACGGCGGCAGAGCTTCGAGCCCGTGGAGGTAGAACGCACGCAACTCTTCGTGTGCCGCGCGGGAGAGCGATGTTCCAATCGGGTCAATAAATGGTTGCTTGGCGAAGTCGATGTAGCGCGTCGAAGCCTCTTGGCCATTGTAGAGCCGGAGGTCCTGTAGCGCCTTCGCGGCGAGCATTGAAATGCCCTCAATGAAGACGGTCACTGATCCGAGGTCGCCGATCGACTTGTGTCCATAGCCGACATAAAACTTAGACATAAAATTATCTGCGCCTTTTTCGGCGAGTACCTTCAGGTGTGAGCGGATACCGCCTATGGAGCGCGAGTGGAGAGCGGCAAGCATCGCCTGTGCCTCCGGGTCAATGTGCGCGCTCGTGTTTAATACAAGAACTGTAGCTCCCTCGGGAGTCGTACCTTCAGTGTGAACAATCTCCTCGAGTGCGGACATGCCCACAGTGTACTCACAAACAACAAAAGGTACACTGTGGACGATGGCACGCGGAGCATTCATCGTTATAGACGGCATGGATGGGTCGGGTAAGGGGACGCAAATGCGACTTTTGCAAACGGCGCTCTCAGGGGGCTCGTTCCTCTTTACGCGAGAACCAGGAGGCACTCCACGAGCAGAGGAGATACGCACCGAGCTTTTGCGGCACGGCGGAGCACCCTCTAACCCGGTGTGCGATTTTTTTCTCTTTTGGGCAGCTCGGGGTTCGCATATCGAAGACGCCGTAGAGCCTGCGCGTGCGCGTGGTGTGCACGTAATCTCAGACCGCTACGACTCATCAACATTTGCGTTTCAGATTTACGGTGAGGAACACCGCGCGCTCGAGCCGGTCTTTCATGCAGTTCGTTCGTCGCTCCCGGAGTACTATCGCCCTGACGCGTACATCATTCTCGATCTCCCAGCAGAGGTCGCCTTTAAACGCAGGACGGCGGATGTAGCACAAGAAAAGTCAAAGTTTGATGTCCGTCCCATCGCGTACCACCAGCGAGTGCGTGACGGTTTTTTGGCACTTACGTCGTTTGCGCCTACGCACTATATTGATGCGAATCGCACACCTGAAGAAATGCATCGAGACGTGCTACGCGTAGTCTCCGCATGTGCCGTATAATGCGGGTACTCCCATGTACATAGAAGCGCAAGACCCAGAGGTAGCAGCTGCGATAGCGGGTGAGGAAGATCGTGAGAAGCATGGGCTCGAGCTTATCCCGAGCGAGAACTACGCCAGCCACGCAGTGCGCGAGGCGAATGGGAGCATTTTCACAAACAAGTACTCTGAAGGGTATCCAGGTGCGCGCTACTACGGCGGCCAGCAGTTTACCGATGGTATCGAAAACATAGCGCGCGATCGCGCCAAAAAGCTTTTTAACGCGCAGTACGCGAATGTCCAGCCGCTCTCCGGGGCAGGGGCCAACCTTGCGGTGTATGCCGCACTCCTCGAGCCAGGTGACACGGTCCTTGGTATGGATCTCTCTCATGGCGGTCATTTGACGCATGGTCACCCCGTCACATTTCCATCAAAAGTTTTTCGCTTTGTCCGCTACAAGATGAAGAATGCGGACACGGGCGAAATAGATTACGACGAGATGCGTGACGTTGCGTTGCGCGAAAAGCCCAAAATACTCCTCGCAGGTTTTTCCGCGTACTCGCGAGAGCTCGACTACGAACGTTTTGCCGCTATCGCGCGCGAGGTTGGCGCGCATGCCGTGATGGACGCGGCGCACATTGCAGGTCTGATTGCTGGCAAGGCGCTCAAAAACCCGTTCGATGCAGGCTTTGATGTGATCACTACGACTACCCACAAGACTTTGCGCGGACCACGAGGCGGCATGATCCTCACGCGAGAGAATGCTGACATTGCCAAGAAGATAGACAAGGCAGTGTTCCCAGGCCTTCAGGGCGGTCCACACATGAATGTTGTTGCAGCAAAAGCGGTAGCGTTCGGCGAGGCGCTTCATCCATCATTCCAGACCTATGCCGCGCAGATTCTTAAAAATGCGAAAGCGATGGAGACGGTGTTTTTGCATCACAACGTGCGTATGCTCGGAGGCGGCACGTCGAACCACCTGATACTCGCCGACGTCTACGGCTCACTCGGTGTGACAGGACAGGAGGCAGAGACGGTGTTAGACGAAGTCGGCATGACGCTCAACAAAAACTCGATCGCAGACGATACGCGTAAGCCGATGGATCCATCTGGTATCCGCTTCGGTACGCCTGCAATCACAACGCGAAACTTTGGCGAGAAGGAGTGTGCTCGCGTCGCGGAGTTGATGATTGAAACACTGCGTAACACTAACAATGCTGCAACTAAAGCGAAGGTGCGTGAAGAGATAACCGCATTGGCCCGCACATTCCCAATCCCTGAATCTTTTGTATAGTGACCAGATGGATATAGCCGCGCGCATAGTGGCAGCTCTTGAGAAGGCGCTCCAGTCCCTCGGCGTCGAGGGGGTCGTGCCTGCGCTTGAGCATCCGAACGACTTCGCGCATGGAGATTACGCGACCAATGTCGCGCTTGCTGCGGCAAAGGTTGCAGCCAAGAGCCCAAAAGCATTTGCGGAGGAGCTGGTCCAAGCGCTCGGTACCGTGGATGGGGTTGCAAAAATAGAAGTCGCCGGACCGGGATTCATCAACTTCTATTTGTCGCGAAAGTTTTTTGCGACATCGGTTGCAGATATCGTTGCGGTCGGAAGTGACTGGGGCAAGACCAGAATGCTTGGCGGGAAGAGAATTATGTACGAGTATACAGACCCGAATCCGTTCAAGGTCTTTCACATTGGACACTTGATGAGCAATACGGTGGGGGAATCGCTCGCGCGGCTAACTGAAAATGCGGGCGCAACGGTTGTTCGTGCCAACTATCAGGGGGATATTGGACCACATGTCGCAAAGTGTCTCTGGGCGGTCCTCCGAGAGGGTAAGGATCCTCACAATGTAGAAGAGCTTGGCGCGGCTTACGCGGCGGGAGCTGCCGCTTACGAAACTGATCCGGTGGCTAAGGGGGAGATAGATACTATCAATCAGCGGCTCTACGCAGGAGACGAAACACTCAAGTCCGTATATGATGCTGGACGCTCCGCATCTCTTGCGCGGTTTGAAGAGCTGTATGCGCTCCTCGGTACGGCGTTTGATCACTATTTTTTCGAGAGCGTCATGGGTCCGCTCGGACTACAGCTCGTTGCCGAGGGGGTACAGCGCGGAATTTTTGAAGAGAGTGACGGGGCTGTGGTGTATCGAGGAGAGAAAGTCGGACTTCATACCCGCGTATTCCGCACGAAAGCCGGCACACCGACATACGAGGCGAAAGAGCTTGGTCTTGATAAAACCAAATTTGAACTAGAGAAGCTCGATCACTCGGTCATTGTTACGGCAAACGAGCAGGACGGATTTTTTAAAGTAGTACTTGCTGCTCTGGCTGAGCTTCTACCTGACGTTGCGCAGAAAACACGGCATATTTCACACGGGATGATGGTGCTCTCTACCGGCAAGATGTCGTCTCGAAAGGGTAATGTTGTGACTGGAGAATCACTGATCGCAGATATGCGTGCTCGAGCTCTTGAAAAAATGAGTGGTCGAGAGCTTGGTGCGGAGTCCGCATCGATAGCAGATGCGATTGCGGTTGCTGCGATCAAATTTGAGGTGCTAAAGCAGGGGACAGGTAAAAATATCGTGTTCGATCCAGATTCATCTCTGTCATTTGAGGGTGACTCGGGGCCGTACCTCCAGTACTCGCACACGCGAGCTCTTTCTGTCCTTAACAAGGCACGCGAAGAAAAAATCACTGCCTCTCTAGCCATGGCACCTGACACGATAGAACTCCTTGAACGCGTATTGTTCCGCTTTCCTGAAGTAACAGCGCGGGCGCTTACCGAGTACGAGCCACACTATGTCACTACCTACCTCATCGAGCTCGCAGGACTCTTCAACTCCTGGTACGCGCGAGAAAAGATAGTAGACCCACTTGACCCACATTCACCATTTAAGGTGGCGCTCACGCAGGCGTTCGCAACCACTATGAAAAACGGACTCTGGCTTTTGGGTATCCGCGCACCTGATAGAATGTGAGCATGCGACGGCACCTCCTTGCCCTCGGTCTCTTGCTCTTCTTGCCACATGCCGCGCTCGCGGCATTTTCTTTTACCGAGATCATGTATGACCCGGCTGGGACGGACTCGAAACGTGAATGGATTGAGATTCTGAATGAAGGACCCCCGGTCGATATTTCCGCGTTCAAGTTATTTGAAGGAGGTGTGAATCATGGACTCACTGTCGAGCGAGGGCCGGCGGTGGTGCCGACGGGCGGGTATGCGATTATTGCTGACGATGCCACAACATTTCTCGCTGAGTATCCGAACACGTCCGGTACTGTGCTCGATTCCGCATTTTCTCTCTCAAACACTGGAGAGACGCTGGTGCTGCGTACGAGCGGAGTAGATGTGGCGAGTGTCTCCTATGTGAACACGGTGGGCGGACAAAATGATGGGAAGTCGCTCGCATTTGTAGGTGGGGTGTGGGTGCCGCAAGATCCCACGCCGGGAGTTGGTACGCTGTCGGGCGGGAAGGGTGCTCAAGAAGAGCAAGTAATGAGTGCAGGGGGTGGAATGGTAGCACCGTCTCTTACGGTTCGAGTCTCTGCAAGTGGCGGTGCGATTGTTGGAGTGCCGAACACCTATAGCGCGCAAGCGTTCGGTGTCCGAGGAGAAGCTCTGGAAGACGTGCGCTATGTGTGGAACTTTGGAAATGGTGCCACGCGGGAAGGGCAGACCGTACTGTTCGCCTATACTTTGCCGGGGACGTTTGATGCATCTGTTGATGTAGCAAGCGCGGGCATTTCCGGCACATCGCGCTTCACCGTAGTTGCGCGCGCGGCAGAGGTGGTCGTATCTCGGGCAAATGAGTCATTTATTGAGCTTGATAATCGCTCGTCGGCCGAAGTGGATGTCAGTTTATGGAGAATTGTCTCCGGTGATCGCTCATTTGTGCTACCGCCACGAACGATCATACGGTCGCGCGCAACGCTCGCGTTTCCTAGTGAGGTTACAGGGCTCACGCCGACATCTGCGCTCTCTGTAGTGGTGCAGTATCCGAATGGCGCGAAAGCAGTGAGCCCTGCGCCAGAGGTGACATACCCGATTTCAAAAGAAACGACTCGCGTTACGCGCGAGTCGAGTCAGGTGCGAGTCACGGAATCAGTCTCACGCCGCGAACCACGTGTCCTTGTAGCAGCAACATCGACGACTCCCTCATACCCGTGGCAGCCCTTTTTGACCGGGGCGTTGGCAGCAACGGCACTTGCCGCGTGTGCTGGGCTCGCCTACATCCAGTTTAAAAGGTAGTATTGGATGATAGATTGAGTGCATGTCATCTATTCGAGTGTCTACGCTCCCAATTGCGTTAAGAAATGATCCAACCTTTGAGACATTTCTATCACCAATAGTGGCTTATGCGACTGCAAAGTTAATCGGTGCTGAGCCAATGATTTCAATTAACTTGTTTGGAATGAAGTATGAGCAGGTACTATCCGATAGTGAGGGGGTGAGACTCTATTCTGACAGTTTGCGTAATATCTGTGGGGAAAATTTTAATCCGCACGTAGTTTCAGATGTTAACGATCAATACGTTTCAAAAATCAAAGAACTATTAAGCTCTAAAATTGATGACGGTACCATCGTAAAGACAGAGCTAGAGTTAATGATGTGCTCGTGCGGGAGGTCTCAATTCCCAAAGGATGCACTAGCTAGCATTGCACTTGAGCCAGACATAGTCGAAAAAACTGCAAGCGGGTACCGTTGCGTGTTCTGTCACTCTGAGCTTTTTGAGCAGGTAACAAGCGCCCTAATCTTGCGCGCACAAAGTGGGTTTGTTGCACCAACCATTTTTCCTGATCGGTATCGGAAGAAAGCAGAAAATCAGCAACAAATTCTTTCTGGACGACCTGTGATCATTTCACGAGTTCAGAGGAATACAGAATCACGCTTCTCAGTTCATGGATATTCGATCGATCCAGATGTGTGGTGGGCATGTATGCCGTTCATTTCTCTGCAAAACCAAGATGAGGTAATTCTCGTAACTTCTTCAAAAACACTTTGGCATGCTGTGCGCACGACCCATATCGCGAGACTATTAGGGATTGAATGCAAAGTTTCTGTTTTAGTTCATCCATACTTAAAAATTCTTGATCAGGAAACTAAACTTTCCCGAATGTCTGTGAGTGATTACCAAAAAGCTGTTGCATCTCCTGCCGCGGCGCGTGCCTTTCTACTCACAGGCCTCCAATGGGGTAGTGATGTGAGTAATTTAACAAGTGACGAGCTATATTTGGTAAATCATTCGTATCAGGTTACGGTTGAAATTGCTCAGACTGATGTAATCTCGATCTCTCGAGTTACAAGAGTTTTACAAAGAAACACATTCGTGTCACTTTTTAAAAAGCTTAGGTCACTATCTAAGCCAGCACTCACAGAGGATGAGTCAAGACTTGCACGCGCAGTTTTGTTACCTTGGTAGGTATATGGGTAGAAGAATAAGTAATAAAGAGCTAGATACATTCATCACAGAGATGAAGAAGGTCTGTGGCCCTGAGGACTCAGTAGTAATATATGGGTCACAAATAAATAAGCAGTTCAGCAAGGGTGATATAGATATGGTTTTTGTATTTAAGGATAGGCCAGCAAAAATACACAAGCTCAAGCAAATATCGAAAAAGTTCCTCAGTATTCTGGATGCAAAATACTATTATTTAGATGAGCTAGATCCGCGTACATTTCGAGAGTGTGACAATGGTGTATTTGCTCTCGAGTTCTTGGCAAATGGAACAACAGTAATCGGACCGAATTATTTTGAACGGCTATTGCGTCAAGTTTCGCCGCATGCCTATGACAGATCACTTTACGAAAAAGTGTTTGGCTACATATTGCGTATGCGAAAAGCAATGCTGAGCATGGGGCCAGGAAGGAATCGCAGAGTGCACTTTAAAAAATATTTTAGGCGAGTTCTTATTGACTTGCTCCTCCTCTACCGCGCGGTACCGTTCAAAGAACTAGATAGAGCATCATACGAAGATATTGTTAAATATGCTCGATCTTCTAAAATTCTTTCACCAAACAGTTCGAAGCTTCTGCTCGAAGATTCTAGAGACTCGCTTTTAAAATATCTCGACGTCCTAGAGGAGATTAGCCAACTCCATAAGCGCATCAGGAGGCAGTTCGTATACTAGTGTAGTTTCTTGCTATTATTCGGGTGCGAGCGTAGCTCAGCTGGTAGAGCATTCCTCTGATAAGGGAAAGGTCCTTGGTTCAAGTCCAAGCGCTCGCACAAGCAATTCCTAATTTGTTTGAATTCTGCTACACTCGTTGTGTGGATAAGAGTGATGAGGTCAATACTTCAGTAAAGTCGGAGACTGCTCTGAGGGAGGAATCAATTTTGAAGTTTTGGATTGAAAACAGAGTGTTCGAACTGTCTCTCTCAAAGATAGCTCCGAAGGGCGAATATATCTTTTATGATGGCCCACCATTTGCAACAGGACTTCCTCACTACGGACATTTGCTCGCTGGTACCATAAAAGATGTCATACCACGATACAAAACGATGCGTGGTTACCATGTACCAAGACGTTGGGGTTGGGACTGTCATGGACTTCCGTTGGAGAATGAAATTGAAAAGGAGCTTGGTTTAAAAAGTAAGCGAGATATCGAGCAGCTTGGAGTAGAGGTCTTTAACTCAGCAGCACGTGCTGCAGTACTTCGTTATGCTGATGAGTGGAAGCAGATCGTGCCTCGCTTTGGGAGATGGGTAGACATGGACCACGATTACAGAACTATGGATGCAACTTACACAGAGAGTGTGTGGTGGGCATTTAAGAAGCTTCACGATAAGGGATTAGTATACGAGGGTTACAAAGTAATGCCGTTATGTCCGCGTTGCGGCACAACTTTATCTAATTTCGAGGTGGCACAAGGCTACAAAGATGTTACCGATTTATCAGTAACAGTTAAATTACCAGTAGTTGGTCAGGAAAAGACGTTTTTACTTGTCTGGACGACAACTCCATGGACCCTACCAGGGAATATGGCGGTTGCTGTAAACAGTAGCGCAGTTTATCTACAAGTCATGTGTGGTGACGCTCGTTATATTGTTGCGCGTGACCGTATGCTAACGCTGGGGATTGAATGCACCGTAGAGCGTGAGCTTCGAGGGAGTGAGTTAATTGGTCTTACGTATACGCCGCCGTTCGATTATTTTAAGAACATCGAATTTGAAAATAAGCATAATGCATGGAAAGTGTATGATGCGGATTTCGTCACGATGGATGATGGAACTGGACTAGTCCACATTGCACCAGCTTTCGGAGCAGAAGACCTTGAACTTGCCCAGAAGAAAAAACTACCTATAGTACATCATGTTCATAAGGATGGAACGTTTGCACCACTGATTGAGTTGTTGCAGGGCATGCAAGCGAAGCCAAAGGATGACCCACAGTCAACAGATGTAGCTGTAATAAAATATCTTGCCGGCGCAGAACTCTTATTTAAAAAGGAAAAAATAGTACACTCATACCCACATTGCTGGAGATGCGACACACCTCTACTTAACTACGCCACTTCATCTTGGTTTGTACGAGTTTCAGATGAGAAAGCAAATTTAGTTTCTGAGAATAAACGCGTTTCGTGGGTACCACAAAATGTCGGAGATAAACGATTTGGGAATTGGCTTGAAGGTGCACGAGATTGGGCTATTAGCAGAGCACGATATTGGGGTGCACCCATACCAGTTTGGCGGAATTCTGTTACGAAAAAGATAGTTGTGGTCGGTTCTCTTGCTGATATAAAAAAATACACTAAAACAAACAGGAATACTTTTTTTGTAATGCGTCATGGTGAGTCACAAAATACTGTGCAGGGTATACTCAGCTCAGATTTATCTGATACATTCGGTCTTACAGAAGTAGGCATAGTGCAGGCTAGGTCAGAAGCAAAGCAGCTGAAGTCAAATGGAATAACAAAAATCTATGCGTCGCCTATGTTGCGTTGTAAAGAAACTGCATTGCAAGTTGCAGAGGTATTAGGTATAGCACCAGAGCTGATTGAATTTGATGTACGTCTAAAGGAGCTAGGTTTTGGAAATTTCAGCCTCCGACCATCAGAGAATTTTATAGGCGAGTTTAATACTCTAAATTTTGATTCAAAAATAGGAGGTGAGGAGAGTTTTCTGGATGCATACCGAAGATTCAGCGAATTCTTATATGAAATTGAGAAGACAAATACGAATGAGCGTGTGTTAATTATTACGCACGGTATAGGAGTTGAGGCTTTTACAATGCTCGCAGAGCACATACCACATATCAATGCAATGCGTTGGTTAAAAAATAGAAACTATCCAAATGCTAAGTCATACAAAATAGAATTCGTGCCAGTTCCTCACAATACAGATTATGAACTAGATCTACATAGACCATATATTGATCATCACCACATGAACGATACAGACGGCACAAGACTAGAAAGAGTGCCAGATGTGTTTGATTGTTGGTTTGAGTCTGGGTCTATGGCATATGCACAAAAGCATTATCCATTCGAAAACACGGATTCGTTCAATCCAGTCGGTGGGGTATTTAAATCACCTGTTGGGTACCCAGCTGATTTTATTGCTGAGGGATTAGACCAGACTCGAGGTTGGTTTTACTCTCTACTAGTATTAGGAACTTTATTGTTTGGAAAGGCGCCGTTTAAGAATGTCATAGTGAACGGAATCGTACTTGCAGAGGATGGTCAAAAGATGTCAAAGCGTCTCAAAAATTATCCTGATCCACTTGAAGTTGTAAATAAGTATGGAGCAGATGCAGTTAGGACATACCTACTCGCATCGCCAATAGTACGAGCGGAGGATTTAAATTTTTCTGAGCGTGGGGTAGCGGAGGTTGCATCGAAGCTTGTGAATCGCTTCCTGAACACCCTTACTTTCTACGAGCTTTATAAGGGTATACATACGGAAAGTGAAGACATACCTACCTCACCACTTGATCGATGGGTATTGGGTAGGCTTGATGAAACGATAGGGCTAGTAACATCTGCAATGGACGCGTATGAGCTCGATAAAGCGACCAAGCCGCTCTTCGATTTTTTGGAGGATGTTTCTACTTGGTATTTACGTCGTTCAAGAGAAAGATTAAAAGTGCAAGGTCTAGATGGTGCGCAGGCATTTGCAACATTAACGAAAATCATTAAAACATATACAAAATTGCTTGCACCGTTTGCGCCGTTTGTAGCTGAGCATGTATATCAAAAGATTCGCTCAAACACTGATCCTATATCGGTGCACCTTGAGATATGGCCAGATCAGGAAAACTCAATAGATAAGGGCATATTCAGCGACATGGAGGAAGTGCGAGCGCTCGTGACGCAGGCCTTGGACGTGCGTCAGAAGGCGGGGATAAAAGTGCGCCAGCCACTCTCGGAGCTGAAGGTGAAGAGTGATACGTTAGTCGGAAAAGCAGACCTCTTACAGATCATTGCAGACGAAGTGAATGTAAAGAAGGTGGTCGTCGACCAGGGGCTCACCGACACGGTCGCACTCGACACTACTATTACTGATGAGCTTAAAGAAGAAGGGGAGCTCCGCGACCTGATACGTGAGATACAGGACCTACGCAAACAGGCAGGGCTGAACCCCAAGGACCAATCAGTCCTGACCGTACCCGCAGAGCGCCAAGCGTTCGTCGACAAGCACTGGGAAGTCCTTTCCAAGACGACTGGCCTAAAAGCAAACAAACCAGGGGCAGAACTGAGTATTGACAAACAGGTACATTTGGTGCTATGATTAAAAACATGGAAAAAAAACACATGGACCCCCGCGATATGGGCTGAATTTTCTTCGCTTACGATGGCTGGTGCGGGTTTTGGTGGTTTTATTGAGTATATATTTACAGAGGGCGACTCATTTTTCGTGGGTTCACTACTAGGTGCATTGATTATGGGCAGGTTATCGAATTACTGGTCCAATATCGATGCGGAGCGATACCATAACCGCAACAAATAATAAATAAGTAGTCGGACTCAAAATACCGCACTCCCGCGCTATGCCATAAAATTTGGCGAGGTGAGGGCGGTTTTTTGTTACACGTATACTGTGTGAGTGTTACAGCGAGAGGTACATACACGAGGGATAGTTATTGCGCGCCGTGCAGCTGGCGAAGGAAGTGTGCGAGTGCTTCTTTATACTGAAGAGCTCGGTCTTGTGCGTGCACAACTCACGAGCGGCCGTGAAGAGCGATCTCAGCTCCGCCCATACCTACTCCCCGGCACTGTCGGTATCTACTCACTAGTTCGCGGAAAGGCGGAGTGGCGTGTCACTGGAGCGTACCAGTGTCAGATCACTATGTACGCCGCACACATGTCTGCCGCGCGCGAATCTGCTCAGCGCGTGCTTGAGCTCGTGCGCCGCTTTGTGCACGGAGAGGAGCGGAACGATGCACTATTTAGCGCGCTCTTCGGGTTTCTCAACGAACTTCCCGTGCTTTCGGGAGAAGACATTGAGCCGGCGGAGCACCTTGCGGCCGTGCGACTGCTCGCCGCGCTCGGCTACGTTGAAGAGGTGGGGCTCGGTACCATGCTCAGCGACTCGTATCAAAAAAGCCTGGCTCCGGCTCGGGAGCATCGCACGGAACTCATTGCTCGCATACATCGCGGTTTCGAGGCAAGCGGTATTTAGTTGTACACTTATGGCATGGATCAGGATTCACTGGAGCGACTGTCTCGGCGGATTGAAAGCAAGCCAGGTTCTGAACCGCTTGTGCGCCGGCCATTGAGTGAAAAAGGAGTTCGGCTTCCCCGAGAGTGGAAAATTTCTACGTCCGCTCGGTCGCGGTTGAGTCGCTTTTCTCCGCTTGAGTATGTGTTCGCGGGTTCTATATTGTTCTTTATTGGCGCCGCAACGATTACTGCACTCGTCTTTTTTTCCGGCAGTGGCACGGTGTCTACGCGTAATGTAGACATCGTTGTTACCGGACCAGCTTCCATTCGCGCGGGGGAGGAGGTGGCGCTCCAAGTTATTGTTACCAATAGGAATGCCGTACCAATGAACCTGACGGACTTACTTGTTGTCTTTCCTCCTGGTACTCGCGCACCTGATGATGTATCAAAAGATCTCCTCCGCCTGCGCGAGTCTATTGGGACCATCGCACCACAGGCATCGGTGAATCGAACTATCCGCGCGATAGTGTTTGGGGAGGCGGGGATCGATGTCCCCGTCGAGGTAACGGCTGAATACCGTGTGCCATCGTCTAATGCAATATTTCAATCGTCCGAGACCTACACGTCGCGCATCAGTCAGTCACCGGCATCCATCCGCATTGAATCGCTCGGAGAGGTTATTTCAGGCCAACCAACTGATCTGACCGTTACGGTTAGCTCTAACGCAGCTGAAACCTTGACTGACATGCTCCTTGTTGCGCGGTACCCGCCCGGCTTTAGTTTTGACTCTTCTACCCCAAAGCCTGCGCGTGGTACGCAGGTCTGGGACCTTGGGGATATCGAACCGCAAGGGTCGCGCACGATACGCATACGCGGTGCCTTTTCAGGTGAGGAAAGCGAGCGAGTCATCCACTTCACCGCGGGGAGTCGTCAGAGAGCGGCAGAGCTCGAGATAGCGGCACCTCTAGCGACGCAGGACGCAACGCTTGCAGTGGCGCGCCCGTTTCTTTCTACAGTGCTCAAGATAAACGGATCTGCAGTACAAACGGCGGCTGTTGAGCGCGGCACACGCGTCACCATAGACATTGATTGGATTAACAATACGTCATCGAGACTTCAGAATGTTGAGCTTCTCGTGAAACTCGAAGGGTCTGTGCTTGATCGCGCATCGGTACGCTCCGGTCGCGGTTTTTATCGTTCTGCCGACACCTCTATTCTTTTTTCTCGTCAGACAGACGCGGCACTTGCTGTGGTGGAGCCAGGGGAGGGCGGCACTGCAACATTTGAGTTCGCAACCGCGCGCGCTGGCGCAGGAGCATTTCAAAACCCGCAAGTAAGCATTACCGCGACGGTGAAGGCAAATCGCTCTCTTGAAGGAGGCGTGGTTGATTCAATCACGTCATCCGCTCGTGGAGTAGTGCAGGTAGCTACTGACCTCGCGCTCTTGCCTGTCGTGCGTGCGACCGGCGGGCCTGTACCTCCGCGAGTCGATACCGAAACGCGGTACGCGGTCACATGGCTAGTGCAAAACTCAGCTAATGCCATTGCCGATGCGTCTGTAAGCGCGGCACTACCGCCGAATGTCGTATGGAAGCAGGGTGATGCAGGTCTTGTATACACAGAGAGTACTCGTACCGTTACTTGGGCAGTGGGGGACATGGCGGCAAACGCCGCGCGATCAGTTACATTTGAGGTAGGACTCGTGCCCACCATTACGCAAGTAAACACTTCGGCCGCGCTGGTTGTCGAGCAGCGTCTGGCGGCGTTTGATCGCTTCATTCGCGCGTCTGTCGCTAGGAGCGCTGATCCGATAACTACGCAAACTGGCATTTCGTCCCAAAACGGTACTGTGGTACCGTAACTCTCATGGCTCAAGACTTGATGGAAAAGATAGTGTCTTTGGCAAAACGCCGAGGATTTATCTATCCCGGATCAGAGATTTACGGCGGACTTGCAGGTACGTGGGACTACGGTCCATACGGTGTCGAACTTAAGAACAACATCAAAAACTTGTGGTGGCGCATGTTTGTGCAAAGTCGTGACGACGTGTACGGCATGGACGCGGCTATCATCATGAATCCAAAAGCGTGGGAAGCATCTGGGCACGCGTCAGGCTTTTCAGACCCCTTAGTTGAGTGTGGGAAATGTAAGCACCGCTTCCGCGCTGATCATCTGGAAGATGTCACAAAGTGTCCTGACTGTGGGGGAAAGCTCGGTGAGGCTCGTCAGTTCAACATGATGTTTAGGACATCTGTCGGTGCGCTCGATGACGGGTCAGGTACTGTGTACTTGCGTCCGGAAACTGCAGGCGGAATGTTTGTGAACTTTAAGAACGTTCTCGACTCGCTCCACCCATCACTCCCATTCGGGCTCGGTCAGATAGGAAAAGCCTTTCGTAACGAGATTGCGCCACGCGACTTTATTTTCCGCTCACGCGAGTTCGAGCAGATGGAGGTTGAGTACTTTGTGCGTCCAGATACATGGGCAGAGCACTTTGAAGCATGGCGCAAGGCGATGTGGGAGTTTATAGCTGCTGTCGGTATCGCAAAGGATAAGGTGTCTGAGCTCGAAGTGGCAGATGGTGATCGCGCACACTACTCGAAGCGCACGATCGACTTTGAGTTCGAGTATCCGTTCGGTAAGAAAGAGCTGTACGGACTAGCCTATCGCACTGACTTTGATCTCAGGGCGCACTCAGACACATCTACAAAACCTCTTACCTATGCTGAGGAAGGTGAGGAGGCATTTGTCCCACACGTGATCGAGCCATCATTCGGTGTTGATCGCACCGTGCTTGCAGTACTCGCGAGTGCGTATGCTGAAGAGGGAGAAGGAGACAATATACGCGTGTTCCTTAAGCTTCCACCGTACATCGCGCCAGTTAAGGCAGCGGTGTCACCGCTCCTTAAGAACAAGCCAGAACTAGTAGCTAAAGCTCGCGAGGTGTACGCAGCGCTAAAAAAGGAGGTACCACAGATCGTCTGGGACGATAACGGCAACATTGGTAAGCGCTACCGCCGTCAGGACGAGATCGGTACACCATTCTGTATCGTCATCGACTTCGACACCCTGGGCGAGAAGCCAGAGCTGACCGACACCGTAACACTCCGCCACCGCGACACAGGGGAACAGGAACGACTCACCATACAGGACGCCATCACTCGCGTGTGCGAAGCTGCAATGCTACGATAGGGGAATGAGCTCACAGGGGCCGATCTCCATAACAATCACGACCGGAACCGTGCTCACCTTTGTGGGCGCGGGACTTGCGGTGTGGCTGTTTTTCTACCTCAAGGAGCTCGTACTCGTCATCTTAACTGCGGTTGTCCTATCGTCGGCGGTGGAGCCAGGCGTGCAGTGGTTTATGAAGCGTGGCTCATCGCGTGTAATTGCGGTTGCGGCAATATTTGCAATTATCTTAGGAAGTATTTTTGCAGTCGCATATGCTTTTTTCCCGCCACTTCTTAAAGAGACGGCAAGCTTTTCAAGCGATCTACCGCGCTACCTTGAGGCCATCAATGTCGATGACCTGCTGAATAGTTCAATCGCTGAGTCTGCGCGAGCCGTTTCCGAAGGCATACCCACCATAGAGGAGTACTTGTCGAGCCTGCAGAGCGTCTTCACAGCTACTTCAGCGGGAGCATTTAAAGCGCTTGCCGGCATATTTGGCGGTCTTGTATCGCTTGTTTTGATTATCGTGTTGTCAATTTATTTTGCAATCCAAGAAACCGGCGTTGACGATTTCTTGAGAGTCATCCTGCCCGTTGAACACCAAAAGTATGCTCTTGATCTATGGAAACGCTCGCAGGTAAAGATCGGGCTTTGGATGCAAGGACAGCTCTTGTTGTCGCTCCTCGCTGGCGTGTTGACGTACCTTTGGCTCGCAATTCTCGGAGTTCCGTACGCATTCCTCCTCGCTATTTTCGCAGCGATGGCAGAACTTGTTCCTGTCTTCGGTACGTATGTGGCAGCCGCACCCGCAGTGGCTATTGGCTTTGCATTCGGAGGCGTGCCGCTGGCGCTCGCGGTCATTGGAGGATTCATTGTGATTAACCAGTTTCAATCTCACCTCGTGTACCCCTTGGTTGTTAAGAAGGTCGTGGGAGTGCCTCCGCTTCTTGTTATTATCGCGCTCATTGCGGGGCACCAGCTTGCAGGATTCTTGGGAGTCCTACTCTCAGTGCCTCTCTCAGCAGCGCTCGCAGAGTTTGTGAGTGATGTACAGAAGTCGAAGGAGCGCGCTTTCGCCCGGCTAGTAAAGAGTGGCGAGTAGTATGGGGCGAGTATACATCACCACAACGCTCCCGTATGTAAACGCGGAGCCACATATCGGATTTGCGCTTGAAATAGTTCAGGCCGATGCATGGGCGCGGTATCGACGTCTCATAGGAGACACGGTGTTTTTTAATACCGGTACCGACGAGCATGGGCAGAAGATTGCTGATAAAGCGCGCGAAGCAGGGGAGGATCCGCAGTCGTACACAGACCGGTATGCCGCGACATTTAAGGATTTGCAGGATGCGCTCAATCTTTCAAACGACACTTTCATCCGCACCACTAACCCGGCACACAAGCGAGCGGCGCAGGCATTTTGGAAACTCTGCCTCGAAAATGGTGATATTTATAAGAAAAAGTATGCGGCCAAGTACTGCGTAGGGTGCGAGCTAGAAAAGACTGATTCTGAGCTCGATCACGGGAAGTGTCCAATCCATCCAAACATGGACATTCAAACACTTGATGAAGAAAATTACTTTTTTAGACTGTCGGCGTTTTCGGATAAGCTCCGTGCGCTGTATATCAACGAGTCATTTCTCATCCCGCGGTACCGACTGAACGAAATGATTTCGCTGATAGAACGCGAAGGGCTTCAAGACTTTTCAATATCGCGCCTCGCGTCAAAGATGTCCTGGGGAGTTCCTGTGCCGGGCGACGAGGAACACGTGATGTACGTGTGGTTCGATGCGCTAGTAAATTACATATCAACGCTCGGCTGGCCCGAGAATGAAGCACAGTTTAACGAGTTCTGGCGCGACGGATACACGGTGCAATTTGCGGGCAAAGACCAGGTGCGACAGCAGGCAGCGATGTGGCAGGCGATGCTGTTTTCGGCAGGACTTCCACCCACGAAGCATATTTTTATTCATGGCTTTGTGTCCGTTGATGGGCAGAAGATGAGTAAGTCTCTAGGAAACACCATTCGTGCGTATGAAGTCGTTTCGAGGTACGGTACTGATGCAACACGGTACTTTCTCTTGCGACACATACACCCGTTCGAAGATTCAGATGTAAGTTGGGCTAAGTTTGATGAGTGGTACAACGCAAATCTGGCAAACGGCCTTGGGAATCTCGTCGCACGTGTGATGAAGCTCGCGGAGAACCATGTAACTGAGCCAGTCACTATCGACACGATAGAGCTTCCGAAGGAGTATACGGACGCATTAGAGAGGTTTGAATTTAATCGGGCACTAGACGTGGTATGGGGGATCATCCAGAGGGTTGACCAGCGCATTAATGCTGAAGAGCCGTTTAGGCTCGTAAAGAGCGACCCTGAGGCGGGGAAGCGCGTCATTGAAGATTTGGTCCGCGAACTTGCGCGTATCGCGCATCTTCTGGAGCCGTTCATGCCGGCGACTGCGCGCGGTATACGCGAAGCGGTGCTCGCAAATATAAAGCCGCCCTCTCTTTTTTCTCGCATCGAAGCATGATAAGTACGCAAAAAGTATTTCTGGTTCATGGGTACAAGACAACTCCGAACGGAGCCTGGTTCCCCTGGCTTATGGGTGAGCTTAAAAAGCGCGCGCTTTTTGCGTACGCGCTCGACATGCCTACACCAGAGTTTCCTGTGCGTGACGAGTGGATTCAGGAAATAGCGTGTGCCGTGGATCGGCATGAGGGGAGTGAACGGTACCTCGTTGGCCATTCTCTCGGCGTTGCGGCTATACTTGACTACCTACAGTCCGATCAGGCGCAACCAGTGCGAGGCGCCGTGCTTGTGTCCGGGCGGATTGAACCATCGCCCGCGCTACGCACCGCAGGGTTTTATCAAACATTTGAGTATCAACGAATCCGCTCAAACTGTGAGCGATTTGCAGTGATTCATGCGGTCGATGATGACATGGTTCCGATTGAAAATGGCGTAACGCTCGCGGGTGCGCTAGGAGTCGACCTAACCACGCTCCCAGCTGGCAAGCACCTCACGGGGTCTCAGGGCGTGTTCGAGTTACCAGAAGTACTGGCAGCACTTGAGTCATTTGGAGTGCATTCAGAGCGCTCAACTGACGCGTACTAGATATGGGTATCGGCATCATCTTAGCTCTTGGTGCGGCACTTTCGTGGGGAATAGTGTATGCGCTCGACCAAAAAATATTGATTGAGCTATCACCAAGTACGCTCTTATTTTTATATTCTGTGACATCCGCAGTGCTCCTCCTACCGTTTGTGTTGCTTGACCGGAATGTTGTCGCTCAAATCACAACCCTGAGTCGCGAGACCGCGCTCTATGTCGGACTCTCTCTAGTACTCTCGCTTATTGCAAACGCGCTTGTGTTGTACTCAATTCAAAACCTAGGGGCGCCAACTGCCGCTATGCTTGAGATAACGTATCCGATCTTTGTTGTTCTTGCAGTTCTCGTTCTATTTAAGACTGTACCAAGTCCGTTCGTACTCCTCGGCGGGGCGGTCATTCTCATAGGTGCGATGATTGTTACATACTATGCCTAATACTCAATTTCGGTACTTTGATGCGCATTCCCATATAGCAAGTGCAACATTTGAAACGGAGCGTGACGAGCTTCTTGCCCGTATGCGAGACGAGGGCGTCGGCACCATCACTGTAGGAGTTGATCGAGCGTCGAGCGAAGAGGCGGTGCAGTGTGCTCAAGAACACGAAGGTGTGTATGCAACAATCGGCCTCCATCCCTGCGACACGCCAACCGAGGGGTTTGATCAGGACGTATTTACACGGATGGTCAGGCACCCGAAAGTAGTCGCAATAGGCGAGTGTGGGCTTGATTACTTTCGCACCGATGATCCGGCCGAAAAGAAGCGCCAACGAGATGTCTTTGAAGCGCAGATACACTTTGCGATTACACACCTGAAGCCACTGATGCTCCACTGCCGGCCAAAAAAGGGGAGCATGGATGCGTACCTCGACACGCTCGACATACTCGAACCTCTGAAGGGGAAGGTAGCGGGGAATGTGCACTTTTTTGTAGGAAATGTCGACGTAGCGCGCCGCTTTTACGACCTTAACTTCACCACATCGTTTACGGGCGTCCTGA